>CAXTVC010000085.1:0-13917 GCA_964247615.1 uncultured Acidobacteriaceae bacterium | reverse complement strand
GAACCTACAACCCTTCGGTTAACAGCCGAATGCTCTGCCATTGAGCTACTCAGGATCGCTGACTTCTGACGCGCGACCTGAACGGCTGCGCTTCATCCTTTATAGCAAACCGTACCCTGCCGGTCAAAGCCGCCAGCCGGTCAACGGAACAGCAGCACCGCAATGCTATAGCCGGCAAAGCGTCCCGTGTCGCGCGTGGGACAAGCTCCTACCTGCGCTTCCCCGTACTTGCCCGTTGCAAGCCGCGTCACGAGCTCTTCCGGCAGCGTGTCCAGCGTGCTTGCCGTGAAGCGCATCACGAACCACGGCCTTCGCGGCCCCGCATACCCCGCATCCATCTGGCATGTTTGTCGGGCCTCATCGCTCGCTGTGTGGACGCT
Source organism: uncultured Acidobacteriaceae bacterium (assembly GCA_964247615.1). Taxonomy (GTDB): domain Bacteria; phylum Acidobacteriota; class Terriglobia; order Terriglobales; family Acidobacteriaceae; genus Granulicella. The sequence continues at coordinate 13,537 of CAXTVC010000085.1, read as the reverse complement.
CAACGGAGCCGACGCGGCCAACAGACTGGCGACTGCTCTTTCCTGCTCGCCAAAGGAGAGGTCCGTCACGGTGTGATCGAAGTCCTCAACGGCGTATAACTGTCCGTTCCGGCGCAGCACGCTGATCGCAATGTGATCCAGCCGCGGATCGAGCAGATTGTCCCGATGGTGCTCTGAGAGCATCCAGCCGCGATGGATCATGATCGCAGTCGGCGCTTCGGCGACGTTCTCGGCGATCACGCTGAAGCGGACGCCCGCCGATTGCGCCCGGTCGGCTAATTCCGGCTCCCCAGGGTACTGGTGTGAGATCGACGCCCTGTTTGCCATTGCCCGCGCATGCTCCCACGCGGCCCGGTACAGTGCATCATCCCATTGCAGGGGGGACAGACCTATTGCGAGGCGTTCTGCGTTGGCCGATTGAAACAGGTATTGCTCTGCGACGCTATGCGGTGCCTGCGCCTGAACTCCACAGAACGCGCGGAGACACAGTCCAGCTGCAAGAAACCAGCACGCAGCCAATGTTCCCCTGATCCGCATGCCCATTCAGACCCAGACCTGTTGCGAAAGCTGCGCCGTCTTCCCGAGAAGCTTACCTCTCGACAGCCACTAACTCCGGCAATTGATCCCGATAGCGCACCATCAGGCGGAAAAGTTTGCGCGCGTCCCAGTAGCGCGGGACGTAACGTTTCGGCTCCGACAATGATCGGAACAGCCATCCCATGTAATAGCGGTCGGCCCACATCGGGATCTGGACCTGGTCGCCGCTCAGAAACGCAATGGCCGCGCCAATGCAATGAATGGACGGCACATAGCTTAGCCGCCGCCGCAGGTAAAGCCCCAGGCGCTCCTGCGTTCCTCCCCCGATCGTCACGATGACGTGCTGGGGGCGCAGCTCCTCCAGACGGCGGAGCAACGCCGGATCTTCGAGCTCTTCGCCGTACATGGGGGCCATATAGACGCACTCGGGAGGGACAATCAGGCCTTGCTCGTGCAGCCACTCCAGATTGCAGGCGGCACTGGCCTCGCTGGCCATCACCCAAAGTGTGTTGCCCGCGGTGCGCACATCCTCGTGCGTCAGCAGCTCCCGAAGGTACTCCAGTCCGCTAAGCCGCCGGATATGACTGCGTTGCAGCTGGTTCCAGATCATGACCATGAACGCTGAATCAGTCAGCGCCATGTCGGCAGCCATCAGGGCTTCCCTGTACTCAGGCCGAGTATCCAGATCCTTCAACGCGGGAGCGGCCGGCACCACCAGCAGGCCACCCTGGTGACGCATCCGCTCGACTGCTTCCCGTGCTGTTCCGTGAAAGAAATCAATCCCGAGTATTTTCGTCACAAACGGTTCCACTTCAGGCCCTGGTTGTCAAAAGCCCCTGGTCCACGACCGAGTTGCCGGCCATGATCTCGCCTTCAATCCACCGGTAGGTCCGTTCCAGACCATCCCGCAGCTTGATGGAGGGCTCCCAATCCAGCTGATTGAGAATCATCGTATTGTCGCTGTTGCGACCATTCACGCCCTTCGGGGCTGAAAGGTCGTAACGGCGGCGCAGGGAGACTCCGCCAATATCCTCCGCAATGTCCACCAGCTGATTGATCGTAACCAGCTCACTTGAGCCCAGATTGATCGGTTCGTCGATCTCGCTCTCCATGATGCGCTGCGTACCGTCCACGCAATCGTCAATGTACATGAAGGACCGCGTCTGGTTCCCATCGCCCCAGATCTCGATCTCGTGACGTCCGGACAGCTTCGCTTCGATCACCTTGCGGCAGATGGCTGCGGGGGCCTTTTCGCGCCCGCCCTCCCAGGTGCCGAGGGGGCCATACACGTTGTGGTAGCGGGCCACGCGAGCGACCAGACCGAAATCTTCCTCGAAATGACGGCACATGCGTTCGCTGAACAGCTTCTCCCAGCCATAACCGTCTTCAGGCAGCGCCGGATATGCGTCAGCTTCCTTCAGCGGCACCACGTCGGGGTTCACCTGTTTGTCGCCGTTGTACACACACGCCGAGGAGGAATAAAAGAAGCGCTGGACGCCCTGTTCTTTGGCCGCCAGCAGCATGTGCGTGTTGGTCAGCACACTCAGCATGCAAAGGGCCTTGTTGTTCTCAATGAAGCCCATACCGCCCATGTCGGCAGCGAGCTGATAGACCAGGGTCACGCCTTCCGCGGCGCGCATGCAGGCATCCTTGTCCTTCAAGTCCAGGGATAAGTTTTCCACACCGTCAGCGGCCTGATACCACTCATTGAGCGGTTTCACATCCACTGCCCGTACGACCTCGATCCCACGTGCCTGCAACCCATGCACAAGATGACCGCCGATAAACCCGCCCGCGCCACATACAACCGCGCGCTCGCCCTTCAACTTCATCCAGACACTCCCGTGCTCGACACGAAGCCCTCGGCCGGTACCGCTTTCTGCCTTAATGCTTTTGTGTGCTCCTCAAAGTGTCTTGCCAGTGTTCGGCCCTGTCAAGGCAAACGAAGCTACACAAAAGCACCATGAATCCCCTATGAGTCACAAGAACGGTGTGGCCCCTCGTGAGACCATAGCCCAGCATGGCTGCACTTGCCGAGCGACCGGCAGCAACGACGATCCCCAAGAAGGCTACCCAGGGTACTTCGGTGCTCTCTCGCCTGCTTCGGCAGCGCTTCGCCGTGGTGGGGCTCTTGCTTGTCTTTCTGTTCGCTGCGCTGGCGGTGTTTGCTCCCCTATTGACTTCGCAGGATCCCGCTACCATTCGGCTTGCCGACAGGCTGGCCGCGCCTTCATTGCTTCACCTTTTCGGTACCGATGAGCTGGGCCGGGACATCTACACCCGCATCCTCTATGGCGGGCGCATCTCGCTGGGGGTGGCCATCGCGGTGGTAGCCTCGTCGCTTTCGGTGGGTGTTGCCCTGGGTGCCATCGCCGGTTTCTACCGTGGCTGGCTGGATGTCGTGATCAACATCTACCTTTCCAATGCTTTTCTCGCCCTTCCTGGTATTCTCCTGGCCGTTGCGATCGTCGCCTTTCTCGGCCCGTCCCTGCCGAATCTTGTTCTCGCCCTGGCCCTGCCTGCCTGGGTCGGATACGCGCGGCTCGTTCGGGCACAGGTTTTGGCCCTGCGAGAGCGGGAATTTGTGCAGGCTGCCCGGTCGCTCGGCGCTTCGGATGCCCGGCTTCTTTTGCGGTCCATCCTGCCGCATACGCTCGGCCCCATCCTGGTCCAGGCCGCGATTGGCATGGCCACGGCCGTCCTTTCTGAGGCGACCCTGAGCTTCCTCGGACTGGGCGTCCAGCCACCGATCGCCACCTGGGGCGCGATGCTCAACGCCGCTCGGTCTCACCTATTTGAGGCACCGCACCTCGTCTTCTTTCCTGCCCTGGCCGTGGCCCTCTGTGTGCTCGCCTTTAACCTGGTGGGAGACGGCTTGCGCGATGCCCTTGACCCACGACAAACAGAGGTGCGCTGATGCGTGTAGGCGTCTTGTCTGACACGCACGGTCTTCTGCGGCCGGAGGTCATCGCCGCTCTGGGGGGCGTCGATCACATTCTGCATGCCGGGGACGTGGGCGACCCGGACATCCTGGACCGGCTCGCTGCAATTGCGCCATTGACCGCGATCCGGGGCAACATCGACGGCACCGACCGCTGCGCTGAATTGCCGGCCACGGAAGCCGTTGAACTCGCGGGCTATCTGATCTACCTCGTCCACGCCATAGCCGACCTGGACATCCAGCCTGCGGCTGCGGGGTTGAGCGCCGTCATCTATGGCCACAGTCATAAAGCGTCCAACGAAACCAAAGACGGTGTGCTTTATCTGAACCCCGGCAGCGCCGGTCCCCGCCGTTTCTCCCTCCCGGTTACGCTCGCGTACCTGCATCTTGACGCCACTGGCATCCGTGCGGAGATCGTTCCGCTTCACATCGTCAAAAGCAGATAGAACTGCTCGCCTTTAGGCTCACCTTTCGCTGCCTGCATGCGAGGGCTTTCCCTGCCCCGGCGGTGTCATGGAAGCTGTGTGGACGCCGTTGGGCTGAAACAGGGGCGCGACCGGTATCTTGGGAGCGGGCACAGGATGCGGCCCGCCTTTCTCCCAGTCAAGCTGCACGGTGGAGAGGATGTCCGCCATGCGCTGATCGATCTGTTCCATCTCTGTCTGCGTCAGATCGACGGCTCCACTGGAGATGGAACAAAAGGTGTTCATCGTCAGATCGAATCGGTAGCAGGCACCTTTTCTGTAGGCCGTATACACCTCGTCGCGGGCCTCGACACAGATCTGGCCGTGCTCGTCATGACCGTGGGCAAAGTTCATGCCGCCAATGTCCTGAACGTCTTTGTCATGGGTCTGGTTCAGGGCGACACTCTGAACGAAACCGGTTGCCTGGCGGGCACACTCCACGTCTGTCGTGTGCGGTTCCACGCTGAAATAGAACAGCGCGCCGCTGAATGTCGAGTACGGGTAGGGATTGAACTCGATCGCCGCGACGCTCCGCATCAATGCCTTCGGCGACGCAGTACGCGCGTCAAGGTGAAACGTGCTCACGAGCTTGTCCTTGCGAGCCAGTGACCAGCCCCCCGGCACCTCGAAACGCACACCGAAGTGCCCATCGTGAAAGGGCTGCACCCTGGCGCTCGGCGGCGGAATCTCCGGAACCGAGACCTGGGCGGAGGACCTCCCGGACCAAAGTAAAGCAAACAAAACCACCAGCCAGCACCATCCACGAGGGAGGGTCATAGCGCACCTCTAAGGACGCATTCTAGGATCGGCTAAAGCGTACATCGAATCGGTAAGGAAATTCACCATCACATAAGTAACCCCGATAGCCAGGATGCAGCCCTGTGCCAGGGCATAGTCCCGGTTCGCTACTGCGGAGAGCGTAAGACGCCCTAAACCGGGCCAGCTGAAGATCGTCTCTGTGACGATTGCACCCGCTAAAAGCGAGCCAAACTGCAAACCCATGACGGTCAGCACGGGATTCAGCGCGTTTCGCAGGACGTGCCGGTAAATGACGGTATCTTCGGACAAACCTTTTGCTCGCGCGGTACGAACGTAATCTTGTTCAAGTTCATCAAGCATCGCGCTTCGGACCATGCGGGTAAGAATCGCCGCCACGCCCAGTCCCAGCGTCACGGCTGGAAGCACCAGATGGGGCCAGAAATCGGCGAAGCCTACGCCTGCTCCCGCCACGGGCAGCCAGCCCAGCGTGATTGAAAATACAAGGATCAGCACCGGCCCCAGCGCAAAGTTGGGAAGGCTTAAACCAGCCAGGCTCCCGAAGCTCAGAACACGGTCCGGCCATCGTCCCCTTGCCCGTGCCGCCGTCACCCCCGCTGGAATCGCGATTGCTGCCCCCAACAGCATTGCCGCTGCTGTTAAGGCAAGGGTGTACGGATAGCGCTGCAAGATCAAGTGCACAACGGTGTCATGCAGGCGCAACGAATGTCCCAGATCGCCACGCAGCAATCCGTGCCAGTACCCGAAATACTGTTCACCCAGGGGCCGGTCCATGCCGTAGCTATGTCGCAGCGCTGCGACATCACCGGCGGAGGCCCCCTCGCCCAGCATCAGCACAATAGGATCCCCCGGCACCAGGTGGATCAGCAGGAAGACCACGGTGACCACCAGCCACAGAGCCGGCAACGTGATCACCAGCCGTCCCGTGGCCCGCCGCAGCGCGCCGGCAAACCCCCTCCACGTCACGCTGTGACCCCGCCCGCCAGCGCAGCTCTGCCGTCTCCGCCAGGCTCCCCATCGGGCGCCGGCTCGGGCGAGGTAACCGGGTCAACGCGGACTCGCGCAATCCTGTGCCGGTCCATGCCCAGCACCTCAAACCGCCGGCCTTCAATCTCGATGGCCTCACCCACCTCAGGAATGTGGCCAAATCCAGCCAGCAGCAGGCCCGCCAGGGTCTCCACGCCGGGGGTCTTGGGCAGCTCCCACCGCAGCTGCGTGGCGACGTCGCGCAGCGTAATGCTGGCATCCAGGGCCAGGCTGCCGTTCGCCAGCGCCACGTTGGGCTTGCCGGTATCGTGCTCGTCCTCCAGCTCCCCAACCAGCTGCTCCAGTGCGTCCTCCGCGGTGACCAGCCCCAGCGTCGACCCGAACTCGTCCACCACAATCGCCATCTGCCGCCGCCGCGCCTGGAACTCCTCCAGCAGCTCCAGCACGGGCTTGGTCTCCAGCACGACCAGGATGTCCCGCATGACCTGCCGCAGTGTCAGTCCCGAACTGCGCAGATGCCCCATGCTCATCGCTACGCCGCGAAAGTGCGTCAACCGGAACAGATCTTTAGCGTAGACCACGCCGATAAAGGCGTCGGCTCCGCGCTCGGGGTCGTACACCGGCACGCGCGAGTGTTCCTCCTCCACGATCCGCGCGGTTGCCTGCTCCAACGGCATATCGGCTGGCAGAGCGAAGATGCGGGTGCGGGGCGTCATCACGGCGCTGGCCGAGACCTCGCCCAGTTCCAGCGCCCTATGCACAATTTCTTCCTGGTAGATCGGCAGCAGCCCCAGCCTACGAGTCGCCGTGGTCATCATCTTGAGCTCTTCCGGAGAGTGCGCCGCGCCGGTTTCGCCTCGCAGGGGCGCCCGAAATAGCCGCAAGACCAGCCCCGCCGAGTAGTTCAGCAAGCTGACTACAGGCCGCGAGATCCGGATGAATATATCTACAGGCCCAGCCACGGCCAGCGCAATGCGCTCCGTTCGCTGCAGCGCCAGCGACTTCGGCACCAGCTCGCCGAGCACGACCTCCAGAAAAGTAATGAAGCAAAAGGCGAGCGGGACAGCTATCCCGTGGGCAATCCACATGGGGTGCGCCGCCTCCCACATCCCGATAGCTCCGTGCGGTGAAACAGACGTCAGGCGGTGTTCCAGCGCGGCGGCCACGGTAGGCTCACCGACGCCGCCCAGCACCAGGTTGGCCAGGGTTACACCCAGCTGCACCGCGGGCAGCACCTGGTCGATCTCGCGTTTCAGGCGCAGGGCAGTGATAGCGGCCGGCCGTTTGCGCGCCACGAGATGCTCAATGCGCGTCTCACGCACGCTTACCAGCGCAAATTCAGCGGCCACAAAGAAAGCATTCGCCAAAATGCAAAGGGCGATGAGACTTCCCCGTAGCAGCAGCCAGTCCAGCATGTCTCCCTAGTCTATTCAATCGAGGCTGAAGGCGACAACGCTTGTCTCGAATCGGGACATTATGCCAGGCGCCTCCCGTGTGAACTAACGGCTACAAAAAAGAAAAGGCCCAGTCCTGACGACTGGGCCCCTACCTTCGCTCTAAGGATCTTAGGCGTTTACGCTGACAACTTTCTGCAGCGTTTCCTCAATCTGCGCCTTGGGTACGTAGCCGGTAATCTGCTCGGCTACCTGGCCACCCTTGAAGACGAGCAGGGCAGGAATGCCGCGAATGCCGTACTTGCTGGGCGTGATGTTGTTGCGATCCACGTCCATCTTCATGACCTTAACCTTGCCGTTGTACTGCTCGGCCACCTGGTCGACGATCGGGGCAAGCGCCCGGCAGGGGCCGCACCATGCTGCCCAGAAATCCACGAGCACGGGCGTATCGGACTTCAGCACCTGTGCTTCAAACTCCGCATCATTCACTTCGGTTACAAACTGGTTCGCCATTCTTCCCTCTCCTGGCCTCAAGTGCCACAGCACTAGAGTAGATGCGTTGTTTGTCGCTGCGATGCAACCCTGGATCCTCGTGCCTCGCCTCCAGCATGGCGAGGTCTGGGCCAAGGCCTTTTCAGGTGGAAAGCGGCTCCACCTGAGCCCGTCCGGCGATGCGGACCGGCAGAATCTGCACCCCTTGCCCTAGTACCGCGTGCAGCCGCTCCAAAGCGTTGTGCAGCGTCGCCCGCTCGCCCAGGATAGCCAGCAGAGCCGGTCCAGCCCCGCTCAATGCGACACCCGCAAACTCCTCAGCGTCCTGCAGTTCGTCCAGATGCCCAAGCAGCCCGCAAACTTCGCGCCGATACGGCTGATGCACCCGGTCGTCCATGGCAATGGCCAGCAGATCCAGGCGTTCCTGCGCAAAGGCAGCGGTCAGCAACGCCACCCGTTGCACATTAAACACCGTGTCTTCCCGGGAGTAGCTCGCCGGCAACACGCCGCGTGCCTTTTCGGTGGCCAGGCCCGCCTCCGGCAGCGCCAGCAGCAATTGCCAAGTGCCATCACAGGCAAACGTCGCCGCCGCCACACCCGCGGCATGGGGCACACTCACCGTGAAGCCGCCGTACCAGCATGCCGCCACGTTGTCGGGATGACCCTCCAACCGAGTTGCCATGGCCACGATCTCCGCATCACTCCATCCGCACGCACCGAAATGATTGGCCAGCGCCACGCCGGCAAGCCGGGCCGCCGCACTCGACCCGCAACCCATGCCGAGAGGAATCTCGTTTTCCACCTCGAGCGCGAGTGGGAAGACCTTTCCCTTGGCTGCCTCGGTGGCCGCGCGGTAGCTCTCCAGGATCAGGTTGTTTTTTACCTCGCCACAAAGCGCCGCGTCCCGTCCGGTGGCCTGCACTTCGTCATGCTTCGCGACGCGGGCCTCTACCGTCAGCGTCAACGACAGTGCTACGCCGACCGCATCGAAGCCCGGACCCAGGTTCGCCGAAGTTGCCGGCAACGTTACTCGCACGCCGAGGGGTGCATGGACGTTCTTGCTCAAGCTCTCTGCCCCGCCAACGACGCTCCAGATCGCACGCTCGGGGAGGACCCAACCGCATCCAGCGCTCGCAGCACGAGATCCACCTCAGGTTCCAACACCACCGGTTCACGCCGCAACCGGGTGCTCGCTGCCTCGACTGCCTCATCTGCCCCAGCGGCACCCTGAAAGAGCTCTCCCTTGTGGAACTGAATCGTGTACTCGGGGTCTTTAAGCGTATGGCCGGTCAAAAGCAGCACCGCCGTCTCCTCCCGGCCCACCCGCCCATTCGCAACCAGCTTTTTCAGGCCGGCCAGCGTCACGGCACTTGCCGGCTCACAGCCGATGCCCTCCGCACCGATCTCCGCCTTGGCCAGCGCGATCTCGCGCTCATTGGCCTGCTCGCACCAGCCGCCGGTGCCAAGCAGTACCTTCACCGCTTTCTTCCAGCTGGCCGGGTTGCCGATCCGGATCGCCGAGGCACGCGTATCGGCCACAACCGGCTCCAGGTGCGTTCCGCCGTTCTCCTGCATCGCTCGGTACAGCGGGTTGGCGCCTTCAGCCTGCACCACGCTGATCTTCGGCATCTTGGCGATAAAGCCCAGTTGCTTCAGCTCGGCATAGCCCTTGCCCAGCGCCGAGCAGTTTGCCAGGTTACCCCCAGGCACGATGATGTGGTCCGGCACCCGCCCGTCCAGCTGCTCTCGCAGCTCAAAAGCGGGGGTTTTCTGCCCTTCCAGCCGATACGGGTTGACCGAGTTCAGCAGATACACCGGCGCGCGCCGAATAACCTCGTTCAGCACCCGCACGCAGCCGTCGAAGTCCGTCCGCAGCTGCACCGTCAGCGCGCCGTAATCCATGGACTGCGACAGCTTGCCCCAGGCGATCTTGCCCTCCGGAATCAGCACCAGGCTCTTCAGCCCGGCCCGCGCCGCATAGGCCGACATCGCCGCAGAAGTATTGCCCGTCGACGCACACGCAACCCATTCGAAGCCGCTCGCCGCGGCCACGCTCAGCGCCGCCGTCATCCCGCAGTCCTTAAAGGAGCCCGTGGGATTCATGCCCTGGTGCTTGGCCAGCAGCCAGTTCATGCCCAGTGCCTCGGCCGAGCGTGGCATCTCGTATAGCGGCGTATTGCCCTCACGCAGCGTCACAATCTGCTCTTCGTTCACGATCGGCAGCAGGTCACGAAAGCGCCACACGCCGCTCTGGTCCGCAGGCTGGGTGGAGGTCCGCCGTTCCTCCCAGAGATGCTTCAGCGCCGCCGGGTTTGGCTTCCAGACGGCATGGGATCCGCCCGCGGCACTCTCGCTCCACGGGTACTCGATCTCAAACAGCTCACCGCAGACCTCGCAGCGGAAGTTCTTCGCTGCCTGCGCCGCACCGATGCGCGCATCGCATCCAATGCATCTCAAAACGTGTGAATTCGATATTGTTGGGCCTGACGACATGCGTTCCTCTAGGGTACCGTAAGGCCCTGCGCCGGCACGCGTCGGCGTCTCTCTTTGCATTCGCTTTCCTTCACACGTCCGCCGCGGCACAGACCACGCACAATCTGCACATCGCTGCCGCCGCCGACCTCCAGCCCGTTCTCCCCACCCTTGTCGTCGCTTACGAGCACCAAACCGGCACCCACATTACGGCCAGCTTCGGCTCCTCTGCAACGCTCACGCAGCAAATCCAGAACGGCGCGCCCACGGACCTGTTCCTCTCCGCCGATTGCGCCCACCCGCAGCAGCTCGCTGAAGCACACCTCACAGCCGACCCCCTGCCCGTTCACTACGCCACCGGGGTGCTCGTGCTCTGGGCAAGAAAAGATTCTCCGGCCCAACCGCTGAGCCTCAGCGCACTTACGCAACCCAACGTCACCCGCATCGCCGTCGCCAACGACCTGCACGCCCCCTACGGCCAGGCAGCCACCGCCGAGCTCCGCGCGCTGAACCTCGAAGGGATCCTCGCGCCCAAGCTCGTGAAAGGTGAAAACATCATGCAGACCGCTCAGTTCGCCGACACCGGCAACGCCCAGGCTGCCTTCGTCTCCCTCACAATCGCCTCCAGCCCGCACTTCCGCGAGACCGGCAGCTTCATCCCGCTCCCCCGCAAATACCCACCCATCCAGCAGTGCGCCGTGACCCTGCGCAACGCCCCAGACCTTCCCGCAGCCCAGGCCTTCGTCCGCTGGCTAACAAGCCCGGAAATCCAACACCAACTCCCCCAGTTCGGCCTCGAACCAGCCCAGTAACTTTGCCCGACCACCAACCGTTGCCCAACCAATTGCTACTTAGCTGACCGCCTCATCGCCGACCGCTACACCCGCTAACTATGGATCTCCAGGCCCTCGGCCTCACCGCCCGCTTAGCCGCCCTCACCACGGTGCTTCTGCTAGCCGTGACCACGCCGCTCGCACTCTGGTTGGCCGCCCGCGACACCTGGCCGCGACGCCTGCTCTACACCGCTACGCTGCTGCCGCTGGTGCTGCCGCCGACGGTGCTGGGCTTCTATCTGCTAGAAGGCCTCGGGCCACAGACCACTCTCGGCCGCGTGCTCGGACGGCTCTTCGGAGGCACGCTTGCGTTCACGTTCACCGGCCTGCTGATTGGCTCGCTCCTCTACAGCCTCCCCTTTGCCGTCCAGCCCCTGGTCGCGGCCTTCACCGAGGTCGATCCAGAACTTCGCGACCTCGCCCGTGTCCTCGGTGCCTCGCCCCTGCAGGTAGCCCGCCGCGTTACGCTGCCACTGGCACGCCGCGCCTTTCTCACCGCCGGCCTGCTCACCTTCTGTCACACCGTCGGTGAGTTCGGCGTCGTCCTCATGCTCGGCGGCGACATTCCCGGCTCCACCCGCACGCTCTCCATCTCCCTCTATGACCAGGTGCAGGAGGCCAACTACGCCGCCGCCACCCACACGTCGCTGCTCCTCATCGCGCTCAGCTTCCTTACCCTGCTCGCCCTCCAGACCCGCCGCCGACGAAGAGGTCTCCTCACCTAAGTCCGCGAAGAACTCTGTCCCCTCGACCGAAAGCTAAGCCGCGGTGGAGAGACCCTCGGGTTTGCTCCGGGGAGCAACGCACCTCCGTACAATCACCCAAACCCTTGCCCAGCAAAACACCCCATCACCGCTTCACCCTCCAGGGTCGCCAGGGCCACCTCACCCTGTCCCTCCAAGCCACGCTGACCGCCCCGTGGACGGTTCTCTTCGGCCCGTCCGGCAGTGGCAAGAGCACGGTCCTCCGCGCCCTCGCGGGGCTGACACCCCATCTCACCTCCACCTTTGAACGCACCGCCGCAGACGGCGCCTGGCACCCGCTCCACACCATCGCTACGCAGGGTCGCCAACTCGCCTACGCCCCCCAGAGCGCCCCTCTGCTGCCGCACCTGAACGCACTCGAAAACATCCGCTTCCCCGAAAGCCTTCGCAGCGCCACGCCCTCACAGTCCCTCGTCCCCGAGATCATCGACTTCCTACACCTCGAACCGCTGCTCCCCAAACGCCCCCATGGGCTCTCCGGCGGCGAACGCGGGCGGGTCTCGCTCGCCCGCGCCCTCGCTGTCCCTGACGCCCGCCTGCTTCTGCTGGACGAGCCCTTCGCCGGTCTCGACCGCACTCTCCGCGACGACCTCGTTCCCCGCCTGCAGGCGCACCTCGCCGCCCGGGGCCTGCCCGTTCTCTCCGTCACGCATGACCCCGACGAGGCCCTTCTGCTCGGCGCAGAAATCCTGCGCCTGCACGACGGCCACCTGACCGCGCAGGGCCCCGCGCCGCAGGTCCTCGCCGACGAGATTGCCCGCCTGGCCGCGATCCTCTCCAGCTTCCCCGCCAAGCTCTAGATTTCCTCTTTGTCATTCCCCAAACGGGGAATCTGCTTTCGCCTGCCCTCGCGAAGGGCTACCCTCACACGCATGCCACTTGTTCCCAATTTGAAAGTCCTCCTTGCAGCCTCCGCGCTCCTTTGTGGGGCAGCCGTGGCCCAGGGACCACCACGCAGCACCCTCCTTGCTCTCAGCAAGCACGACCACACCCTCGCGCTCATCGACCCCACCACCTTGAAAGTCCGCGCCAGGGTGCCCATCGGCGACGATCCCCACGAAGTCATCGCCTCGGCCGACGGCCGCACCGCCTATGTCTCCAATTACGGCTTCGGTTCGCTGCACACGCTCGCCCGCGTTGACCTCATCAACGCCCGGCCGCTGCCCGCCATCGACCTCGGCCCGCTCACCGGCCCGCACGGCCTCACCTTTGTCGACGGGGAGGTCTGGTTCACCGCCGAAGGCGCCAAGGCCATCGGTCGCTTCGACCCCGCCAGCCAAAAGGTCGACTGGATTCTTGGCACCGGCCAGAACCGCACGCACATGATCTGGGTCGCCCCGGGCGCCCAGCACATCGTCACGTCCAACGTCGCCTCGGGCACGGTCGACATCATCGACCGCGAAGCCGTCCGCATGGCGCCACCGCCCCCCGGCGCGCCAAAGCCACCTCCGGGTCGCCCTCCTGGCAGCCCCCGATCCGGCCCTCCGCGGCTCGATTGGAACGCGGCCGTCGTCAAGGTCGGCACGGGCTCAGAGGGCTTCGATCTCTCCCCCGACGGCCGCGAAATCTGGGTCGCCAACGCGGGCGACGGCACGATCTCCGTCCTGGACCACGCAGCGAAGGCCATCTCGCGCACCCTGCGGGTCGACGTACCCGGCGCCAACCGCCTCAAATTCACCCCCGACGGCCGCCGCGTGCTCGTTTCGCTGCTGGGCAGCCCGGATCTCGTCATCCTCGACGCCAAAACCCGCACCGTCCTCAAGCGCCTCCCCATCGGCCACGGCGCGGCGGGCATCCTCATGGAGCCAAATGGCCGCCGCGCCTTCGTCGCCTGCACCCCCGACAACTATCTCGCCGTGATCGACCTCGCCACCCT
>CAXTVC010000084.1:12176-13970 GCA_964247615.1 uncultured Acidobacteriaceae bacterium | reverse complement strand
GCAACCCAGGCCATGTGTACTGTGGCTTGTATCGCAACAGTACACCACAGATCCAAAGGGCCATTCCGATATACAACGCCGGCAACACCGGATACCCAAAGGCCTTGTAGGGCCGTGGGGCATCCGGTCGGGTCCGGCGCAAAACAAACAAGGCCACGATGGTCAATACGTAAAAGATCAAGACGGCGAAGATGACGTAATCCAGCAGCTGACCGTAGCTGCCGCTCAGGCACAACAGGCAGGTCCAGGCCCACTGCAGCCAGAGTGAATTTCTTGGCACACCTGTCTTTGGATCCAGCTTGCCCGTGGCTTCGAAAAAGAGCCCATCCCGGCTCATGGCGTAGTACACGCGCGCCCCAGCCAACAGCATCCCGTTGACGCAGCCGAAGGTTGAAACCAGGATCGCCCCGGCCATCAGCTTCGCTCCCAGCCCGGCAAAGGCTGACTCCATCACAGCGGTTGCCACACGATCTTCTGCCGCAAAAGCAATGCCCCGCCCCGCCAGTGTCGTGGCACCCGCGGTGCCAGCCATCGGCAGCACCGCAAGGTAAACAAAGTTGCACAGGATATAGAGAAGCAGAACGACGCCTGTGCCAAGCACCAGCGACAGGGGCAGATTGCGCTTGGGATTCTGGATCTCGCCGGCCGTGAAGGTGACGTTATTCCAGGCGTCCGAGCTGAACAGTGAGCCCACCTGCACTACGGCAACCAGCGTGAAAATACCCACCAGCGCGGACCCGCCCCCCAGACCAAAGAACGACCCGATATCCAGCCTGTGCCGCACCTGGAGCCCCGCACCAGCGAAAAACGCGTGTCCGAAGTTTGCGGCGATGGCCTGGCGATTGCGGGCAATTAGTCCCACTGCGATGACGCCCAGCAGCGCCAGCACCTTGGCCGTCGTGAAGACGTTCTGTACCGCGGCTCCCAGCTTCACGCCTCGCGTGTTGGTGAACGTGAGCAGCGTGATAACGGCAATTGCGGCCAGATTTGCCGTGTTCAACCCGATGTTGCCGCTTCCCAGGTGGAGGAGCCAGCGGGACTGGCTCACGGCCGGGAAGAACACTCCCAGAAATTTGCCGAAGGCCACCCCCACGGCAGCGATCGTGCCGGTCTGGATCACCAGAAACAGGGTCCAGCCGTACAAGAAGCCCCAGATGGGGCCAAGCCCTTCGCGGAGGTAGACATACTGACCGCCGGCTTTAGGCATCATCGCCGCCAGTTCGCCGTAGCTGAGCGCCCCGATCATGGTCATCGCCGCCGTTACCAGCCACGCCGCAATCAGCAGCGCGGGCGATCCGAGCACACGGCTCATATCAGCAGGGACGATGAAGATGCCCGACCCGATCATGGAACCCATGACAATTGCCGTTGCCGAAAAGAGCCCTAGCCCCTGTACAAGATGGGCACCCCCCGCGGGGGTGTTCTCCGCCCCTATTGTGGGGGCCGCCGAGGCCGTACGCCGGCTGCTTTCTTCCTGTGCCAAGTGCTTTAAACCTACGTTCCGCGCAGGAACGACCATGGAGACTGCGCTGGGGGCTGATGAATAGAACGTTACCGCAGTCGCCGCAGAAAGTCTTCCATCACCTCCGAGACGCTCTCGCCATCCGCAAGCAACGCGCCAATCACAGCAACGGAATCCGCACCGGCCCCTATAACCGCGGCCGCGTTCTCCCGCGTGATGCCCCCGATGGCAACCAGGGGTTTGCGGGTAAGTGTACGCGCACGGCGGACACCCTCCAGCCCGACAACAGGCTCTGCGTCTGCCTTGGTCGAGGTCCTGAAAACCGGGCCGAT
>CAXTVC010000084.1:7865-12076 GCA_964247615.1 uncultured Acidobacteriaceae bacterium | reverse complement strand
GTCAGGTAGCTCTTGCCTTCCTTGATGTAGTGCGGCAGCAGAAAGGTCAGCAGGTCCGTGACTTTATCCAGGAACTCCCGCGTTTGCGGAAAGGACCGTACGTATTTCGCGACACGGCTGTGTTTGCCAGTCAGTTTACGGAACTCCGGAATGAAATGTGGATTGGGCAGGAAGCGAACGTCAAAGACCAGGTCGGCCTCGGAGGGCACGCCATTCTTGAAGCCGAAGCTCATCAGTCCGATCGTAAGGTTCTGTTCGCCGGCGTTCTCGGCGCGCCCGAACTGCACCTGTAAATGCGCTCGCAGCTCGTGAACATTGAACTTGGAGGTATCGAGCAGAATGTCAGCCACATTGCGTATCGGATCGAGCCGCTTTCTCTCCGCGCGGATCGAGGACATGACCGTCTCGCCACGCCCCAGGGGATGCGGCCTGCGCGTTTCAGAAAAGCGCCGCACCAACACATCCTCATGGGCTTCCAGAAAGACCACACGGGTCGGCAGCACCGCGCGAACCTGCTTCAGGATCGCCGGGAAGCGATCCAACCGCATGCCTTCGCGCACATCGACCACCAGTGCCGCGCGCTCGATTTCAGCAGACTTGGCCACCAGGTCGGCGAAGCGCGGGATCAGCTCCAGAGGCAGGTTATCCACCGAGTAGAAGCCAAGGTCCTCGAAGGTCTTCAGCGCTGAAAGCTTCCCGGACCCCGACATGCCCGTGACAATGACAAGCTCGCGAGGGTTGCTCTCCACGGGGATCTCAACAGACACGCCCAGTGCTTTGTCTTTCTGCTTGCTTCGTTTCTTCGCGGCCGATTTGCGGGTCGCCATACGCTCGATCCTACTATTCGTGTGTTTTACTTCGCGGGTATCGGCAACAGGAGAGGGCAAAGAAGAAGGCCCGGTACCCCGGGCCTCTCCCTCCCACCGATGCATTTACTGGGCGTTCAACGCTGAAGTGATCCCGCGGTCTTCACTGTCTTCGGTGGTCACCGGCTTGGAATGGTCCCGGATCGTTTTCTCGCGCTGGTTGTGCTTTACGGCCTGCTGCTCTATTCGTCGCAAGGTGTCATGCAGCGCCTGATCCACATCGGTTCCCTCACATTTTGCGACGAGGTCGCCGTTCGGGATCACCAGTTCCACCTCGGCCACCTTGCGGTAGCCCTCTTCTGTCACGATGATCCGCGCGCTTACGGCGTTAGGGACGATCGGGATGATGCGCTCGAGATACTCGGTCGCGTGGGCTCTCTGCTTGGCCGTAATCGAATAATGCCGGCCAACAAACTCAATGTGCATGAGATCTCCTTACGTTCACTTTCGATGCCGTTACCGCCGCCGGCGTTGATGCGTACTCGGAATCCCCAGATCTTCCCTGTACTTTGCAACCGTACGCCGGGTCACCTGAATGCCCTGGCGCTGCAACTCGGCCGCCAGTGCGTCGTCCGTCAGCGGCCTGGCTGCGTCTTCCTCCTCGATCAGCTTCTTCACCTTGCGCTTCAGCAAGGGCAAGGGGAGATCGCCCCCCTCCGGGCCGTTTACTGCCTCCGAAAAGAAGAATCGTAGCTCGTAGACGCCCTGAGGTGTGTGGACATACTTGTTTGACACCGCCCGGCTGACCGTCGAGGCGTGCACGCCGATCTCGTCGGCCACCTCTTTGATCATCATGGGTCGCAGGCCATCCACACCGCGGTCCAGAAACTCCTGCTGACGCCGTAGGATTACCTCACAGGTGCGTACGATCGTAGCCTTTCGCTGCTCCAGATTGCGGAGCAGCTGAATGGCGGATCGGTACCGTTCCTTGACGTAATCGCGGACCTCGCGCTCCAGCCGGCGCTCGATCATCATGCGCCGGTATTCATGGTTCAGCCGCAACGAAGGCACATCGTCGTCATTGAATACGACGACCCAGTCTTCATCGCGCTTGGTGAAGCTCACATCCGGCTGGATGAGGCGCGTGGTGACCTCGTTGAAGCGCGCCCCTGGCCTTGGGGCAAGCTTCCGGATCACCTCTGCCGCCATCTCCACGTCGGCCAGCGGCCTCCGGCAAACCCGTGCCAGCTCCCGCAGGTCCTTGCGCTGCAGCAGCGGCAGATGCGCCTGCACGATGTTTTCCGCAACCTCGAACAGCGCCCGATCCTTGTCACGGCTGCCGCCGTTGCGCAGCTGCTGCTCGCGCAGCGCCCGCAGCTGGATTACCAGGCACTCGCGCAGGTTTCGTGCTCCCACACCCAGAGGATCCAATCCCAGCAGAACAGACCGGGCCGCTTGCAGGCACCGCGTCCCTTCGGCCTCCGTTGCCCAGGCAACGCCCGTGCCAAGCGGCAGCAGCTCTTCCTCGCTGGCCGTCAGGTATCCGTCCTCGTTTAGATTGCCGATCAGCAGTTCCAGCGTCTTTCGGACGCCGGCGTTCAGACTCATGGATCCCAGCTGCCACATCAGGTGATCTGCAAGAGAGCTCGGGGCAGCCAGAAATTGTTCAAACGAGGGCTTGTCATACTCCTCAAAGGTGGACGGCGACTTGTAGCCGGGATCCAGGTACTCCTGGAAATAGCTGCCGAAATCTACCTCTTCAAAGGGGTCCTTCTCTTCCCGGTCAACGCGCTCGCCTTCCGTTGCAACCGCCTGGGCGCTACGTTCCCGATCGCCTTCCCGCCCGGAACGCTCTTCCAGCGTCTCTACACTCTGGTCCAGTTCCTCAAGTACGGGATTTTCGACGAGCTCATTGTTGATCATGTCCTTCAGCTCAAGATTGTTGAGCGCAAGAACAGCCACCATCTGCACCAGACCGGGGGTAAGCACCTGGCGTTGGGCGAGCTTGACATTCAGTCTGGTCTGCAACAACGGATGTGACTCCGGACCCGTTCTTTCACACGCAAGTCAGGCCACGCGAGGCGTCCCGGTAACGGGAGATGCGGGACGTGCCTCGAGTTTACTCCGGATTTTCTATGACGAAGTGACACCAAAGCTGGGTTTGGGCACCAAATTGCTCATTGCCTCGTCCAGGCCGGGTCACGAGCCTTCCTTCTTCGGAGAGCCGCCGAGCTCGGGCCGCGACTCGCCGCCCATGGAGAAGTTTTCCCCCAGGTAGATTCGCTTTACCTCCGGATCCCTGCCCAGGGCTCCCGGCGTGCCAGTTCGGAAGATCTTCCCATCGTTGATGATGTAGGCCCGTTCGGTCACGCTGAGCGTCTCCCGCACGTTGTGGTCGGTGATCAGGATCCCAATCCCCTGGCTTTTCAGGTCGAAGATGATCTGCTGAATCTCCAGCACCGCGATGGGATCGATGCCGGAGAACGGCTCGTCGAGGAGGATGAACGAGGGCTCAATGGCCAGGCAGCGGGCAATCTCCACCCGGCGCCGCTCTCCACCGGAAAGCGCAAAGCCCTGCGTCTTGCGTACATGCCCCAGGCTCAGCTGCGCAATCAGGGTTTCGGTCCGCTGCCGCCGCTGCTGCCAGGTCCCGTGCTGGGTCTCCATGACCGCGAGGATGTTGTCTTCCACGGTGAGTTTCCGGAACACCGAGGGCTCCTGCGGCAGGTAGCTTATGCCATGCTCGCGTGCCCGCAGGTACATGGGCGTCCGCGTGATGTCCGCTCCGTCAACCGTGATCCTTCCCATGTCAGGCCGTACCAGCCCCACGATCATGTAAAAGGTCGTGGTCTTGCCGGCGCCGTTGGGGCCGAGCAGGCCGACTACCTCGCCCTGGCGAATCTCCAAGCTGACGCCACGGACCACCTGCCGGCCGCCGTACGCCTTTCCGATCTCCTCTGTCGCCAACGTTCGCATGGGTAAAGTATGGATGGGTTACGGCTTCAGATCTGTTTCCGTGTGCACGCGCGCCGGGCCCGTTGCTTTCGCATCGCCCTTCGTTCCTGCCACGACGATCGTACTATCGGCACCCTCAAACAGCAGGGTCGCCCCGGTAACCACCGTGCCTCCCTCGCCAGTGACCCGGGGCGGAGAGCCCGGGGACCCCGTGAGCGCAAAGCTGTCGGTGGCGGAGCTGTACGTGAGCTGCTCTCCCGTGCCGGTACGCCCCGGCTGTTTCAGGCGCACATTCCCCAACATGACAAAGCGATCCAGGCTGCCGCCCATATCCGGTGCGAGTGCCTGCCCCTGAGCCAGAGTTCTAGCCGCGGTTCCTGCTCCCTGTTTGTTCTCGGGCTGCTTCAGGAACGCCACGCCGCGCTCGGCTGTCACCTCGCCCGTCGCGCC
>CAXTVC010000084.1:0-7765 GCA_964247615.1 uncultured Acidobacteriaceae bacterium | reverse complement strand
ACGGCATGCGTCTTGCCGTCCAGCGTAATCTGCGCAGCGTGTATCTGGGATCCGCCCTGCCACATCTGCGCGGGCTCTCGGGCAGAGCCGTAAAACTCCGAAAGCGATTGCGTGTGGAGCAGGTGAGCGCGACTCGCAAGCACGTGTGTCCCCGGACCGCCGTTCGTCCCGAGACTCGTCGCCGCAACATGTCCTACCGCTTCGGCGTCCCCGGTCCCCTGCTCCAGGACGATCTGATCTGCCACAAATTCACCCTGGGGCTGCTGCACGGACGCCCGTTCACCGGCAGTTCCGGTAAGCGTCAGCGAGGACTCCCCCGCCGCATACACTGCCCTGTCCGCGCGCCCGGTGGTCAGCTCAGGAGCGACACCGGCGGCACCAGCGGGTCCGGCTTTAGGAACTGCCCAGCTTTGCACCTCCACATGCCCTGTCTGCACCGCCGAGGACACCCCCGATCCCTGCGTTTTGTCGTTCCCACCCACCTTCGGGGAGAAGGTCATCTCCAGGGTCTCGCCTGTGCTCCGCTGGCGTGCCCCGTCTCCCGAGCGCTGCTCCAGCTCGGTGTGCCCGGTCCCGGTCAGGGCTTTCGCAAGGGCCTTGCCTGCGGGTCCAGTGGCAAACTCGGTCACGAGCTCATCGCCACGAATCCTGGTTTCAGTCTGGCTGCCGGGGTCGCCATGACCCTTTGCAGAGGGGCTCATGGCGTCAACCTGCGCGCCTCCGGTAAGCCGCACGCGCCGCAGAAGGGCATGCTTCGCCGAGCCCGCAACAAAACTGGCGACCGCCTGCTCAGCATGCATCTGCCGTTGCTCGGGCTCACCATTCGCCTCCGTTGCACGGGCAAGGTAACTTACCGCACCGTTCGCCGCTACCTCGCTGAGGGCTCCTGCACTGTTCCAGTCGAGGTCCAGCGTCTTCGCGGTGCCCTGCGAGGGTTTCTCCTGGTCTGCGTCGGAGAAGCGAACATCGTCCGAGAGGCGCGCATGTTGCGGGTGGTTATCGGCTGCAAAAACGGCGGACATCTGCGCGGCGGATATCGTCTGCAGACCGTCGTGCATGGCAACCGCTCCATTCGCGTCAGCTGTCTGTAAGGAGCCGTCTTTGTGCAGATGAAATAACGCATGCGCTGCCCGCGCGCCACGACCTTCCGAGGTGAGCACCGGCGCGGTGAGATCGGCTGTCTCGGACGATCGATCCAGCTCGGCATGCGTGGCAACCAGGAGAAAGGGCGCCCGTTTCAGCTGCCCGGACATCGTGACGTCTGCCAGCAGCCGAATCAGGCTATGCTCGGAGTCGAACTCGGCTCCGCGCGAGGTACAGGTGATGCCTCCAAAGCGGAACTCGGTCGCCTCGCCGGTGGCAGCGATCCCCAGCTTGCGCATGTACACCAGGCCGCTGGTCCGCACGTGGATCACCGCCGGATCTGCGGCTGCAGTGTCTTCGCGGTTGAACCCAAGATCTACCCGCGCTCCTGCAGCAGGCGCTTTGCCGCCCGGCTCCGGCGCTTGCAGATCCATGTGGACCTCGCCCAGGGCGCGTGCTATCCCCTGGTCCTGGTCGTATTCAAACTCCTTGCCATAGATACGGTCATCGCGGCCTTTTTCACGGCCGTACAGAATCAGCACCGCATCGTGCAGCGCCCATTTGTTATTGCCCTCGGGTGTTGCCCGAGAGGCGTGCACGGTAAACAGGGTGCGTCCCTTGCTTGATTGCGACCAGGTCACACCATCCGACTCGCGCCGCAGGTTTACCCCGTTTCGCGCCAGGATGTGCTGCCAGATCTTGCCAGCACGGTAGCGCGCCAGCCCGAAAAAGCCCGCCACCACGGCCGCCAGCAGGAAGACGCCGCCCAGCAACACCCACCGGAATTTTGTCGCTGACCACCGCATGCGCAGCTCCCATCTTCTCATTCGCAACGGGGGGCGAGCTCGAGCATCCAATTCGGGTTATGGCCGATCAGCTCTATCTCAGCCTTTGGTACCCGAATTTCCGCTTCGCCGGGCTCGCTTCGGCACTTGGCGGCGTCATGCGCCAGTTTGCCCAGGTGGCCTCCGGCGGAAATGCGAGCAGTGCCTACAACCGCGTTGTCGCCGCCACTACCTACCCGCTTGACTGGACGGAATCTCCCACCTTTCAGCGGATCTACGTGAACGATGACCGCGCCGCAGTCAACGACGACACCGAAGCCTCCCGCATCGAAAACGCCGTGCTGGAGGCGACGGAACAGCTTCACGAGGACACGGCCTACGAGTTTGAAATGCGCTGGGGACTCTGGCTTCCCGAGGGCTCACGTCCAGCCGCCAGCCAAGACGAAGATGAACTCGAAGAGAACGATGAAGCCGACAGCGAGGCTCAACTCGATCCAGCCTGGCGACTGGAGCCAACCCGCGTCCGCGTCACCGGATTCGGCCCCGAGTTCGATCACGGCACGTACGAGTCCAACGGCCACATCCGCGTTGATTTCGGTCTGGATACCCCGTTCACGCTCGACGATGACCTCGTCGACGAAGGGCTTGACCGCGCCGCGACCGTCCGCATTCAGCAGAACGTCGAAAAGCTGCTGGCCTTTACTCTCCTGGTCGAAAAGAAGTGCGGCATCTCCAGCCGTCTCCTCTGGACCGAAAGTGGCGAACCGCTGGCCGAGAAGCTGATTTCGCGGCTGCAGCGGCTCAACTAGGTCATTCGCAAAGAGGAAGAGGCCCGAACCACACGGTCCAGGCCTCTTCCTTTGCACTTGTTGTTAAACAGTCGCTTCCTGCAGAGCCGGATAATCGACATAGCCTTCTTCACCATGCGAGTAAAACGTCTCCGGGTTTGGCTTGTTCAGGGGGGCGTTATCGCGGAAGCGCCCCACCAGATCAGGGTTTGCAATCGCCAGTTGCCCAAAGGCCACCGCGTCGCAGTCGCCACGGGCAATGGCTGCATCAGCCGTCTGCCTGGTGAACTTCTCGTTCGCCACATAGACGCCGCCAAACTGCTCCTTCAACTGCGGTCCAAGCCATCCCGGACCCTCGTACTCACGGGCCATCAGGAACGCGATCTTCCGCTTGCCCAGCTCACGGGCGATATAGCCAAAGGTCTCCGCAGGATTGGAGTCGCTGATGCCATGGGCATCACCCCGCGGCGCCAGGTGCATGCCCACGCGTCCCGGTCCCCAGACCTCCGCCACCGCGTCCGTGGCCTCCAGCATCAACCGCGCGCGCTTCTCGAGCGTGCCACCCCACGCGTCCGTTCGATGATTGCTGCCATCCTGCAGAAACTGATCCAACAGATAACCGTTGGCCCCATGCAGCTCGACGCCGTCGAAGCCCGCATCCTTCGCATGCTGTGCGCCTCGCTTGTACGCATCGATGATGCCCGGGATCTCAGCGGCATCCAGCGCACGCGGTGTATCGAAGCTCTTCATGGGACGTAGAAGGCTGACATGCCCCGTCGCCGCAACCGCACTCGGCGCAACCGGCGTCTCGCCATCCAGAAAGTACGGATCGGAGATACGGCCCACATGCCAGATCTGCGCAAAGATGTGTCCACCTGCACTGTGCACGGCGTCCGTGACCGGCTTCCAGCGGGCAACCTGCTGTTCGTTCCAGATGCCAGGCACCTGCGCGTAGCCCACGCCCTGTTTGCTGACCGGGATACCCTCGGAGATGATCAAACCAACGCCGGCACGCTGCCGGTAGTAGTCCACCATGACCTTGGTCGGCACGTGGTCGACGGTGCCCCGCAGGCGTGTCAGCGGGGCCATCATCACCCGGTTCGGAAGACGCAAATCACCTAGTTGCAACGAGTCCAGCAGATGCGGCATTAACCCAGTCTCCTCACGCGAAAGCGCATGGGTTCTAGATGCTTCCGTATCGCCGGCCGACTCTCCCTTATCCCGCGCTGACCACCTCGGAAAAGTCAGCGATCCCGGAGAAGGTCCGCAGGATCTCTGCCAGCAGACGCAGCCTCTCACCCCGAACAACCGGGTCAGGATCCATCACCATCACCTTGTCAAAGAAGCCATCCACCGCGGGCCGCAACGTGGCCATGGATTCCAGTGCCTCCCCGTACTCCCGGGCCACGACGGATGCTTCTACCCGGCTGCGCACATCACGGAAAGCGGTATGCAGGGCACGCTGTTCCGGCATCGCATCACCATCTCCCAGACTGCCGGACGACCCGAGGGGCTCCCCCTTTGCCTCTGCCTGTTCGAGGATGTTCTTCATCCGCTTAAAGGCCGCGCTCACCGCGAGGAAATCGGCACTCTGCCGCATGCGGCTCACCGCCTCGGCCCTGGCAAGCACGTCGCGCACATCGCTTGTGCCAACCACCAGAACCGCGGTCACCACGTCATAGGCAAAGCCGCGCACCTCGCGCAGGTAGAAGCCCAGTCGCTCGTTAAAGAAGAGCTTCATACGAGCCGCGGCGGCGTCGCTCTCTGCGGCATGCTTGATCACATCGTCGATCCCGAGGGGCATATCCATCTCTGCCAGGATCTTCACGACGGCATTCGCTGCGCGACGCAACGCAAACGGGTCCTTCGACCCCGTCGGCTCCAGTCCCAAGCCAAACAGACCCGCGATCGTGTCAGCCCGATCAGCAATGCCCAGCAGCGATCCCTCAACCGATCGCGGTACACGCCCTTCCACCCCGGCCGGCATGTACTGATCGTAGATCGCCTGCCAAACCAGCTCCGCCTTGCCTTCAGTCCGGGCGTACAGGCCGCCGATCACGCCCTGCAGCTCTGTGAACTCCTTGACCAGCTCGGTCGTCAGGTCCGCCTTGGCCAGTGTTGCAGCCTCTTCTAGCGCCCGGAGATCCACGTGTCTCCCTGCCCCGCTCACGACGGAAGCGAGACGGTCCGCGAGCCGCGACACACGTGCCGTCTTGGCCGCATAGCTCCCAAGGTCCTTCTGAAAGGTCAGCTTCTCCAGTGCCGCCACGCGGTCCATCAGGTCCGTGCGCCGGTCCATCTGCCAGAAGAAGCGGGCATCGTTGAACCGCGCCCGCAGCACCCGCTCATTGCCCTGCCGAATGATTGCCGCGTTCCGGTCGTCAAGCTCCGTATTTACGATCGCCAGGAAATGCGGCAGCAGCTTGCCCTCGGCATCCTCTACGGCGAAATACTTCTGGTGATCGCGCATCACGGTCACCAGCACCTCGTCCGGCAGCTCCAGAAACTCGGCCCCGAACGCACCCAGTAGCACGCCCGGCCACTCTGTCAGGTGCGTCACCTGGTCGACAAGGGCGACATCCTCCCGCCACCGCGCCTGGGGGACGCTGCGCATCACCCGGTCCAGCTCCTTGCGGATCCGGTGGCGACGCTCTTCCACATCCACCAGCACATACTCGCCCCGCAGCTGCTGCCGATAGCTCTCCGGCGCCACGATGGCGATCGCTTCACCAGCAAGCTGTCGATGACCTTCCGTAGCCTGACCCGCCACCCTGCCGGCGAACGCTACCGGGACAACCTGCTCATCCAGCAAACAGACCATCCACTCCACGGGCCGCACAAACCGCTCCGGCTTTCCCGCTCGCCAGTACATGGTCTTCGGCCAATAGATGGCCGCGATCTCCTTCGGCAGATCCCGCAGCAGCACCTCACCGGCAGCCAGGCCGGCCTTCGTGACAGATGCCTGCAGGTATTCGCCCTTGGGCGTCTCCACCCGTCGGAGATCGGCAACCGCTACGCCGGCCTTACGGGCAAAGGCCTCCGCCGCGGGACCGGGCTGTCCGTCTTTGAACGCAATCTTGGTCGCCGGTCCATTCAGCACCTCCGTGGTGTCCGGCTGTCGCGCCGCAAGGCCACGCACCGTCACTGCCAGCCGGCGCGGCGAAGAGTAACTCAGCGCCCGCTCCTCAACCACGCCCTCACCGCCCAGCAGGTTCTCCCGTTCGCACAGCGCCAGCACGCGCCGCAGCAGCTCGGCCTCTGCCGCCGCTACCATCCGCGCCGGTACCTCTTCCAATCCAATCTCCAGCAAAAAGTCCGGCATCTCTCGTCTTTCGTTCTTCGGTTGCGTAAACTTCGCGTTCATGGCGTCTGTTGCGTTGGTGTTTTACGACAGCCAGCAATGCCTAGGCGCTAACCAACGCATTCCCTGCAGCCACCAACCGCCGCTGGGCCGCGTACACCTTCGCCACACCCACCACAAGATCCCGTATGCGTCCCATCACGCCAACCCGCTCCGTGACACTCACCGCACCACGCGCGTCCAGCAGGTTAAAGCAGTGCGAGCACTTCAGCGCCAACTCATACGCTCCCATTGTCGGAAAGCGCGTCATCTCCAGCGGATCGCCCTCGTCCACCAGCACACCTTTGGCGCGGGCCAGCAAGGCCAGGCATTCCGCCTCATACAGCTCCAGGTGCTTCCACAGCGAGGGCACATCGGCATAGTCAAACGCATACGCCGAAAACTGCTGCTCCTCATGCAGACGCACCTGCCCATAGGTCAAGGCAGCGCCGGTCTCCGGATGGCGCGACCAGACGATGTCATAGATGGAATCCTTGTCCTGCACAAACTGCGCCAGCCGCTCAATGCCATAGGTGATCTCGCCGGAGATTGGATCCAGATCCATGCCGCCGCACTGCTGAAAGTAGGTGAACTGCGTGATTTCCTGCCCGTCCAGCATCACCTGCCAGCCGACGCCCCACGCGCCACCTACCGGCCACTCCCAGTTATCCTCTTCAAACTTGATATCGTGCTCGCCGAGGTCGATACCGATAGCTTCCAGCGATTCAAGATAGATCTCCTGCACCCGCTCCGGCGGCGGCTTCAGGATTACCTGAAACTGCGTGTGCCGGAAGAGTCGATTAGGGTTCTCGCCGTATCGCCCATCCGCCGGCCGGCGGGAAGGCTGCGCATACGCAATGCGCATCGGCTCCGGCCCCAGCACGCGAAGAAACGTGTCCGGCGACATCGTCCCAGCCCCAACCTCAAGGTCATACGGCTGTTGCAACACACACCCACGCTCCGCCCAGAAGCGCTGCAACGCAAACAACAGCTCCTGAAACGTTAAAGGCTGCTTGAAATCTCCAGTGTTCATCCGCTCCAGTGTAGCCAATAGGAGTCCCCCCAATATCCAAAGCGGCCCTGAGAAGTCACCAGCTTCACCGGAATGACGAATCCCTGAGAGGGTTGCCCCTGGGCAAACTTGCAGAGCCACTCATTCGCTTAGCGCGTCCTTTTTGAGGAAACTATTGAGTATGGCAGATCGTCATGATGGTACGCTTACCATACAAACCCATCGCCAGTTTCATTGCGTATCTGTAGTGTTTTACAGCCAGCGCGCTTGTTTTCTAATTCGGACAGGCTCTCGCGTGATCGGTGTCAGGTGAGATCCACTCCGTAAGATGAAGGAGCTATTCCAAGACCATGAAGTTCAAGACCGGTCGCTTTCTCACTGTTTCCGCACTCGCCGCAAGCAGCACGCTCGCCTTCGCACAAACGACCTCGACGGTAACGGGTGTTGTGACCGACGCATCAGGTGCAGTCATTCCAGGTGCCGCCGTCGTCCTCACCAACGGCGGCACCAACACGAAATATGAAGTGAAGACGGACTCCGCCGGCTCCTACCGCGTGTCCAACGTGCCGCCCGGCCCCGGCTACTCCATCAAGTTCAGCGCTCCGGGCTTTGCACCCATCGAGATCAGCAATCTCTACGTCAACGTGGCGAACTCCCGCACGCAGAACGCCAAACTGAAGGCCGGCGCCGCCAACGTAGAGGTAGAGGTCACCGCCGACTCCCAGGGCGTCACGATCAACACCACCGACGCCAGCAT
>CAXTVC010000083.1:5940-14176 GCA_964247615.1 uncultured Acidobacteriaceae bacterium | reverse complement strand
GCTATGCGGCATACTCAATGCGCATGCGCGTGGTCATGGCTGTGACCACCCGGCCCATGATGATGGTGCGAGTGCCCGTCGATCACATCAGGCTTCGGCGGCGAGCAGCAACCATCCGTCACCTCGCATCCATTCACTTCCAGCTGAATCGTCGTGTGGTGGATGCCGAAATGGTCCTTTACCTCGTGGTTCATTCGCCGCAGCAGCGTCTCGGTCTCGCTTACCGTCATTTCACTTACCTGCACATGGCAGGCCAGCGCGTGGCTCTGCGAGGTCAGGCTCCAGATGTGCAGGTCATGCACATCCACCACGCCCGGCACACGGCGCATTGCGGCACGAAGCTCGTTCATATCCACGGAGCGTGGCGTGCCTTCCAGCAGGATATGCAGCGTCTCGCGAACGATGCCCCATGAGCTCAGCAGGATCATGGCCGCGATGATGAAGGATAACAGCGGGTCGATCCACTGCTGATGCGTCACCTCGATCAGCAAACCCCCGACAATAACCGCGGCCGTCGATACCGTATCGCCCAGCATGTGCACAAACACGCTGCGGATATTTACATCTCCGGAGAAGCGCCACAGCAGGGCCGCGATGGCGCCGTTCATCACCACGCCGGCTGCCGCCACCTTCATCATCAGCAATGGTTCCACGGTCACGGGATGCAGGAAGCGCAGCACCGCATCGACGCCAATCCAAAGCGCCAGCACCAGAAGGCTGAGTGCATTGACAAACCCGGCCAGCACGCCGGCCCGCTGGTACCCAAAGGTTCGCGTGTCAGACGCCGGCCGCCCCTGCAGCCACACGGCGACAAAACTCAATCCCAGCGCGGCAAAATCTGATACGTTGTGCCCTGCCTCTGAGATGAGCGCCAGCGAGTGGGCGCGCACGCCGAACACGAACGTCGCCACGACGTACAAGAAGGTGAGCAGCAAGGAAAACTTGAGAATCCGCTCTATCGCCGCATTCGGCTTGGCCTGCATATCTTGTATTTTAAGTCCTTCAACGCTGCCTGCGGTCTGCCACAGATGCGTCAGTTTCACGCCGTCACCCGTCCCATAATGGAGCAGTTTGCCCCTTTGCCGCATCCAACACACCCGAACACCAGGAGATCCCGCACCGCATGAAGGTAAGTCCCCTTGGCGCGCACGCCCATCAACTCACCCGCTTGGGTCTGATGAACTGCTATCTCGTCCGCGAATCGGACAGCTACACCCTCGTCGACACCTGCATCAGCGGCACAGGCAAGGGCATCATCTCCTCCGCGCGCACCATCGGCCCCGAACCAATCTCCCGCATCCTGCTTACCCACGCTCACGTCGACCATGTGGGCTCCGTAGATGAGCTGGTACAGGAGCTCGGGGGCGCCGACGTGGCCATCACAACGCGCGACGCGCGCCTGCTGGGCAAACCTCCTGACAAATCGCTCGAACCCGGCGAACCGCAGGGCAAAATTAAGGGCGGGCTCCCGGGCATCAACACCCAGCCGACGCATCTTCTAGCCGACGGCGAACTCTTCGGCTCGCTACGCATCCTTACCACCCCGGGCCACACGCCCGGACACGCCAGCTTCTTCGACGAGCGCGACGGCACCCTCTACGCCGGCGACGCTCTGGTTACTATGGGCGGCGAGGTCCACGTCGTAGGCTTCGGCCCCTGGTTTTTCCCCTTGCCCGGCGTGGCCACATGGAACAAACCGCTTGCCGTCCACAGTGCGCAGAAGCTGCTCGACACACTTGGCACGGACATCCGCCGCTATGCCGCTGGCCACGGCCGCATCGTTGAAGGCGGTCCCGCTCTTTTGCGGCAGGCCATAGAACATGCTGGTGAAAAGCTGCGCGAAGGGCTTCGCTAGCTGCTTTTCACGCGAAGAACGCACTCCCTGCACGCGAAAGACGTTTTTGAAGCAAGTTCTGCACCCTTGACAGCCTTTTGCGACGCTTATCTCAACACTAGCTCCGCCAGTGCAGCTCAGCCGGTCCACTCGCCAGTGGATGCTCCCCTTTGCCGGTCAGCCGGCGCTGTTTCAGCGCGAAGTACCACTTGGCCGGCTTGTCGGCATCATCAATCAGCATGAGCCCCGGGTTGGATCGCAGACCGCGTGCCTGCTCCACCATCGTCTCCTGGTCCTGCGCCACGAAGCGCGCCCCGAAGAACTTCACCAGCGGCGTCACAAACGGCACGTAGTAGCCGATGTTCCAGGCCGCCACCACGTCGATCCGGCAGGTCGAAGGCGTCACGGGCGTCACGGTCGTCAGCGACGAAAACCACCGCTGCGTGCCGCTTTCGTTCTCCGCGACGATGGTCTCGAAGCGCCGGTTCGGTAGCACGAAGTCAATCGTCGTTACCGGCTTGCCCAGCAGCTTGTACGGCGCTGAATTCGCGCTTGGCGTATGCGGGCTCATGCGGAAACCATCCGGGATCGGTTCGAAGCGCTTGGTTTTTTCGTGGATGCTCGCCGCGCTGCGCCACCACCACGCCTGGTGCACAAACGGCCCATGCGCCGGGTCCATGAGTCCGATAATTCCGTGGTCTACATTGCAAGGCAGGTCCGCCGAAAGATGTGCGGAGCGGTACTTCCCGGTGAACTTCGGCAGCTCCGGCACCAGTGGCAGCGCGCTCTCATCGACCACCCGTCCGGCCCCCGCAGCCGGCACGTACACCCACGCGTAGCCGTCGGCTTCCCTCACCGGAAAGGCGTTGGCATAGATCTTCGTGGGCTGCAAATGGTCGTGTGACGTCAGCGAGGGGATCTCTTCACACCGGCCGGAGCACGGCTCAAACCTCCAGCCGTGGTACTTGCACATCACCGTCTCACCATCGAACCAGCCCGCCGAAAGCGGTATCCCGCGGTGCGGACAAAGGTCGCGCAGCGCAAACAGGGACCCGTCGCTCTTCCGCCCAAGGAGCATCGGGATGCCCAGCAATGTAGTCAAAGCCGTGCCCCCCGCGCGCAGACGGGCGCTCCGGGCAGCCGGGTACCACTCCCCGAAGATCATCTCTGCTGACGGCCCTCCTCCCCGGGCGTTCCCGGCGCTCGCACCGATCTGCACCAGCTCGGCTCGCCCCCCGCTGTTCCCCGCCAAGATTGGCCGCATCCGCCCCATACATTGAGCATAGTGCAGCCGTTGCGATCCCCTGAAGGCGCCTGCGGATGCCTACTCTGGTCCATCTCGGTGGTGAATGAACTGATGCGTACAGAACATGCAGCCAGAAATGCTTATTGACAGAAAGTACGCGGCCGGCAGACTGTTGTAGCGCTCCTGCAACACCGTTGTACGACTCCCCGTAGCGGCACTGCCTACCCGCAATCCAAAGACCTGCCATCTACGAGAAGAGGCCATGACCCTTGACGCTTCGCCTAGCCTGCTTCGCTGCAACACTTTGTTCTTTTCTAACCAGCTCCGTAGTCCCAGCACAGCCTCGTCAGGCTCCTCAAACCACGGAAGCTGTCGCATCGACTTCACACGCCAACGAAACGACGCTCTTCCTGAGCCTGCGCACGAAGAAGGCTCAGGCCCTCGATGACTTGCGGGCCTCGGATTTTATTGTTCGCGATGCTTCGCGTTCCGTGGACCCGCACGAGATCCAGCTAAGCAAAGGCAGGATGGATCCAGTCATCACCGTGATCTTTGACCGGCTCGACCCGCCGGACCTGCGGCATGCCGCGGTCTTCGCGCAGAAGTTGCTGAAGCAGGTAGGAACTTTGGGCGTGCCGATCTCGGTGTGGGAGATCGACAAAGAGGTGCACGTGCTGCAGTCGTACACGACCGATCCGCAGCTGCTGGGGGCGGCGCTGCGCACAGTCGGCGGAGGTAACGAAGGCGCAATCCTTAACGCTGCCGAGCATGAGGCACATCTGCTCGGGGAGACGGGG
The DNA here is from genome assembly GCA_964247615.1 of uncultured Acidobacteriaceae bacterium. Classification (GTDB taxonomy): domain Bacteria; phylum Acidobacteriota; class Terriglobia; order Terriglobales; family Acidobacteriaceae; genus Granulicella. The sequence goes on along the minus strand of CAXTVC010000083.1, from coordinate 10,299 downwards.
GAGCAGGGCACAACGCATGCACAGGCGGAGCTGCGCAGCCTGTCACGGCATACCCTGGCTGCGGCGGCGCAGATTGCCGACGGTGACCACCTGCCCATGGGCATCGCGGCGCTGCTTGCCGCGGCGGAAGAGCAACGTGCGCTGCCTGGACGCAAGAGCATCATCGACTTCACAGAAGAAACGCCTTCCGGGCCCAATGCAGGACGTGTGCTGCGCTCGCTGTACGAACAAATGAGCGTTGCCAGTATCAGTCTGTATGCCGTTGACCTGCGCGCCACCGACCGGATTGCCGATCAAAGCATGCTCGCGACGATGGCCGTGGGCGCACAGGCAGCCGCCATGCACAATGCCGTAGTGGCGGCTCCCAAGGCCCTGCCGGGCACGAACCCGAGTGCGGCGACCCCCAAGACCCTGAACATGTCCCCGTCTGCCTTCCGGCAGATGAACGACACCATTGAGAACATCGAGATGGGGGGCATCGACGGCGACCATCAGACTTCCTTCACCGCTGTTGCGCTCGCAACGGGTGGTGCGGCCCTGGATACGGAGGATGACGCAGCGAAGCTCGGACGCAGGGTACGGGATGATCTAGCGAACTGCTATCAGCTCACAATTCCGATAGCGTCCGAGACAGGCTCTGCGAGCTTTCACACAGTGGATGTCCGGAGTTCGTTGAAGGGAGTGACCGTAGCAGCGCCTCTGGGGTACTTCGCCGTGCCGCCACGTGACGGCGCGGGTAATCCTGCACTTTCGGCGCGGGGATCCGAGGCGGGCGCCAACTCGGGGGCCGAATGGGATCGGCTGTTGGCCGGAGCACCTACCACCAGCCTGACCTTTCACTCCGGCGTTCGACACACGGGGACGGCTGGACCAGAACAGGAGGAGATCACGGTACAGGTGCCTGTCATGCAACTGGAATTGCGCAAGGACCCTACCACACGCCTGCTCTCCCTGCACAGCACAATAGCAGCAGAGGTGCTGGATTTAAACGGCAATCGCGTCGCACGCGTGCTTGAAAACTTCGAACGACGGGGAGCTCTGGAGAAAGAAAGGGAGATCCAGGGCTCGGTGCTGACGATGCACCGGCGGGTGGTACTGCCCGCCGGCACGTATCAGCTGCATACCGTGGTGCGGGACTGGAACTCCGACAAGGTTGGCGAGCGGACCGACCCCATCACACTGGGTGGCGTGGCCGACGCGGCGCCTGCCTCGTTGGAGCCACTAGCACCTGGTATCGCCAAGGCTTCCCGTGCCCCCGATGCGCTCTTAAGTACTGAGGTCTTCGGCAGGATGGAAACGTCGATGGTCGAACGCGACCTTATAGCTGTACCTGCTCCGCCTCCATCCTCGGAGGAGATGGTCGACCTGATCGACGCTGTGCGCAGAAACGCCCTGCTGTATGCCGAGTCCCTGCCGAATTTCTTCTGCGCGGAAAGAATTGATCGCTCCACAGACGCCAAAGGCACGGGCGTGTGGAAGCACCGCGACGACATGGTCGAGATGCTGCGCTATCGCGACAAGAATGAGTCGCGAACGATGCTGGAGGTGAATGGAGAGAAGAACAGCACCGCGGCAGACCGCATCGAGGGTGCGCGCTCCAATGGGGAGTTCGGCTCGATCCTGCACGCCATCTTCCGGCCCGAGGCCAAGGCAGACTTCACCTGGAAGGAAGCGGTCCAGGCGGAAGGCGATACGCTCTACGCTTTTGGTTATGCGATTCGCACCGAGACCTCAGACTTCTTTGTCAGTGACGGCAATGGATCTCGTCTGCGTACCGGCTTCCACGGCATGGTCTTTATCGAACCCAACACGCGCACGGTACGCCGCCTTGTGGTGCAAACGGATGCTTTGCCGGCAAATTTCGGCTTGCGCGCGAGCTGGATGGCGCTCACCTACGGCTATCTGACGATTAACAACCACGAGTACCTGTTGCCGACACGTGGCGAGGTCGGCTTGCAGCGACGCAAGGGCGAGCTTACGCTTCTGCAGCTACGCTTCAGCGGGTATCACCGCTTCGGCTCCCACGCGAGGATCCTGAGCCCGGCAGAAGCAGGGGTGGGACACGAGCCGTAGGGCTTACAGCACCGCGGCCCTGACGCGGCAGAGGGCGCGGAAGCCCTTCCCCGTACACTAAGCGCGATGCCCACTGCCGTCCCGAAGAGGCCCCGCGCCACCCTGCTCGCCACGCTGCTGCTCTGGCTTGCGTTCTATGCGAGCTTTACGCTGGTGCGGCCGGCGCTGCTGGATGATGCGGACTCCGTGCATGTGGAGGTGGCGCGCGAGATGCTGCTGCGGGGTGACCCGGTGACGCTGTATGCCAACGGCATCCGCTACCTGGAAAAGGCGCCGCTGCTGTACTGGCTGATGGCGCTGAGCATGCGGGTTGCTGGCCTGTTTGGGGCGCATCGTCCGGAGCTGCTTGCGGGGGCGGCGCGCGTTCCGCTGGCGCTAAGTGTGCTAGCTCTGGCGCTGCTGGCCGAAAGCTTTGCCCGGCTCGTCTTTGCATCGGCCCGTGCAGGGCTCTATGCCTCGCTGGTGCTGCTCAGCAGCTTTGGCCTGTTTATCTTTACGCGCATTACCATCCCGGATGCGCTCGTCTGCCTTTGGATCACAGTTTCGCTGTACGCCTTCTGGCGGACCGAAATGCCCGACGGCACCGCGCGTCACCCTGCGGAGGGCACCCAGCTGCGCACGCTGTGCTGGACCTTTGCCGCGAGTTGCGCGCTGAATGTGCTCACCAAAGGCCTTATTGGCATCGTCTTTCCGGTCGGCATCGTGCTGGTCTACCTGCTCTTAACGCGAGGGGTTCGTCGGGCCCTCCAACGGCTGCGTACCCTGCATCCACTCAGCTCCGTTCTGGTGTTTCTAGCAATTGCCGCGCCCTGGCACGTTGCAGCCGGGCTGGCCAACCCCGCGCAGGGCCATCCCGCGCCATTCACTTTTATCCAGGACCCGAGCGCTGTGCTGCCCTGGGGGCACTGGCAGGTGCCGCTGCCGACTGACGGCAACGTTCGCGGCTGGACGTGGTTCTACTTCATGAACGAGCACCTGCTCCGCTACCTGAACCTGCGGGTGCCGCGTGACTATGACACGGTGCCGCTGGCGCTGTTCTGGGGCCTGTGCCTGGTGTGGCTGATGCCGTGGTCCGCCTTCGCGTTCAAGGCGACGAGCTGGGCTGTACCGCTCCGCTCAGCGCGGTGGCGCAGCCAGTTCCGCCGCCACGATCTGCCGCTCGGGCGTCGCGGCCGCCTGCTGCTGGTGGTCTGGGCAGCCTTTGTGCCGCTGTTCTTTTCGCTCTCCACGCGGCAGGAGTATTACATCCTGCCCGCGCTGCCCGGGGCCGCGATCCTGATCGGCGGATGGCTGGCCTATCGCGCCGTGGACGCCCCGGTTGCCGACGCGCATCGCCGCGCCGGACGCCGGGTTACCGCCGTCCTTGCCGGGATCGGCGTGGTCGCGGCAGCGGTCTGTGTCTTCTTCATTCTGCACACGCGCCGGCCGGCGCCGGACACCGATCTCGCCTCCCTACTGCAGGAGAATCCCGGCGAGTACGCTCTCAGCTTTGGCCACTTCCTCGATCTCAATGCGCGGGCCATGGGCCTGTTCCGTGTCCCGCTTGCACTCACGGCGTTGTCGCTGGGCCTGGGCTGGCCGCTGGCCTGGTGGCTGCGCACGCGGCGCGAGGTGCACCGCTCTAACCTCGTACTGGCGGGGAGCACCTTTGGCTTTTTGCTCGCGGCGCACCTTGGCCTGCAGACCTTTGCGCCGGTGCTCAGCTCCGCGCAACTGGCCGCGGCGATACGCCCACAGGTACACCCCGGGGACCTGGTCGTCTTTCACGGCGAATATGAGGCAGGCTCCACGCTGGGCTTCTATCTTGGCCGGCCGGCGGCCTACGCCGACGGTCGCGCCGTGGATCCCGTGCACATCCTGGAAGGCCGCAGCGCCAATCTCTGGTACGGCTCATTTTTCCCCGACGCGCCGCGCCTGTTTGAGACGCCCGCGAGCCTCGCTGCCAAGTGGTCCGGCCCGGGGCGCATCTTTCTCTGGCAATCCCTTACCGACCCACCCAGTGCCCTGCCGCCGCTGCCCGGTCCGGTCTATGTCTTAGTCCGTGGAGGCGGCAAGGAGATTGTGAGTAATAGGCAGTGAGGAGTGAATGAGTAGTGAATAGTGAATAGTGAATTAAGACCTAAATGCTGTGCGGCTGATGCCCGGGAGCTCCCGCGGAAGATGCATTGATTTCCTGCAACACGAACCCGCTATGATGTCCTCGCACCAGGAAATGGCTACCGGACGCCCTCACTCCTCACTCTCTAGTCACTACTCACTCTTCACTGCCTCACTCTTCACTGCCTC
>CAXTVC010000083.1:3160-5840 GCA_964247615.1 uncultured Acidobacteriaceae bacterium | reverse complement strand
CTCACTCTTCACTGCCTCACTCTTCACTGCCTCTCCCCATGCCCGTCGACCCTAAAGAACTCCGCCACGTCCCGCTCTTCTCTCTCCTTGATGAGGATGAGCTCTCTGTCCTTGCGCAACAGGTGGAGCTTCGCGATTTTGCGCCGCGCCAGCGTATCTACAAAATCGGCGATCCCGCCGCGCGTGCCTTTATCGTGCTTGCCGGCGCGGTCAGCGTCACCTCCGTCGACCAGGACGGCCAGGAGATCCTGTTTTCAGAGCCCAAGCATGGGGACTTCTTCGGCTTTGCCTCTATGCTCGACGCGGCACCGCACCAGACCTCCGCCGTCGCCGTAGAACAAACCGCCTGCATCGAGGTCGACCGCCACGATCTTAGCGAGCTGTTCAAGCGCAAGCCCCTGGCCGGCCTGGACCTCCTGACCATGGTGGCCCGCGAGATCCATGCGACACAACAGCTGGTAAAGGGCCGCTCCGCCCGCAATCCCAATGAACTCATCGACGAGCGCGAGACCTTTGGTGAGCGCATCGCCGACCATGTCGCCTCGTTCGGCGGCTCCTGGACCTTTATCATCACCTTCGGCGTCGTTCTGGTGACCTACACCGCCATCAACGTCACCCTGAAGGGCAGGGCGTGGGACCCTTACCCGTTCATCCTGCTGAACCTCTTTCTATCCATGCTGGCTGCCATCCAGGCACCGGTAATCATGATGAGCCAGAACCGGCAGGACTCCCGCGACCGCCTGCGCTCCGAGCTTGATTTCGATGTGAACCGTCGCGCCGAAACGGAGATCCAGTCACTGTCCCGCAAGCTCAATTTTCTACACGACAAGATCGACGATCTCGACGATCGCATGCGCTCCCCCGCGGACCAACTGCGCAACCCGGAGGACCTGCAGAGCTAGCGCTTCGTCCACACTTGCGGAGTCTGCGTTACACGTGCTCCAGCACGCCGCGGCGCAGCCGAAACCGCTCGCCGCGCCACACCACCACATCCGAGGCGTAGCTCCAGGCCCAGAAGATCAGCCCAAACAGGTCGCGGACCGGCAGCAGGGGCAGATCGCGCAGCACCTGCCCGTCCCGCAGCAGGCCCACCCCGATGTTCAGGGCCACGAGCACCCTTATCAGCAGCGCCAGGCTGAACAGGCTCAGGCTCCACAGGGACGCGCCGCTCGCCACCACCGTCGCAAGCGACCATGGCAGCACATAGGTGAACAGCAGACCCAGGTATCCCGCGCGGCGGGAGTCCCGCGTGGACCGCGACCAGCGCAACTGGTGATCGGCAAAGCCGCGGAACGTGTAGGCCGGCACATTGGTCGCCACGATCTCCGGGACCAGCTCCACACGGTAGCCCGCCTTGTGCAGCCGCGCGCCCATCTCATAATCATCCGCAAGTTGCTCGACCAACGATTGGAAGCCGCCAATGGCCACCAGGGCTCCTTTGGTCGTGGCCAGCGTGGAGCCCAGCCCGAAGCGCAGGCCGCCCTCGAGCAGACGTGCCGTCAGCACGCCGGGGATGAAGTCAGTCGATACGCCCAGTGCCTCCAGCCGCGACCAGACCGTGCCTTCCGCCTGCCCGATATACGGCACGGTGACCAGGCCCAGGGGCTTGCCCTCTTTCCCGGGAGCAACAAACGGCTGCACGATGCGCGTCAGGTAATCACTCGACACAAGGATGTCCGAATCGTTGACGATCACGAGCTCGAATTGCGCATGGGGCAGCATCTGCGCCAGGCTGGAGACCTTGCCGTTGGCCCCCAGGCGCTCGGTGCACTCAATCACCCGGATCGGCACTTCCGGGAACTCCACTCGCAGGCGCGCTACGGCCGCCACGGCGGGATCCTCCAGCGACGCCACGCCAAACAGGAGTTCGTAGGAGCCGGCGTAGCTCTGCCGGCAGTGGCTGGCGAACCCGGCGTACTGGCGCGGGTCGGTGCCGCGCAATGGCTTCAGGATAGACACACCGGGTGCCGCAGTGGCTGGGGCACCCCCGGGCTGCTGCAGCGAGGATCGTCGAAAGCTGCGCAGGCCCCAGAGCGCCAGCAGGCTGTACGCCATGCCGCATACGGTCAGGGAGGCTGTGATTAGCGGTACCAAGTGGAAGAACTCTGTCACCGCTCTCTAGTCTAGCCAATTGCGCCATCCGGTTCTCCGGACAGGCAGCCTTCCGTCGTGCGACCGACTCGGCTCAGCCGCGCAGGCTGCGGCGCACAACCTCGGTCACCACTCCGTAGACCACATTGCCGGACAGCCCACCGACATGCTGCACCGGCGTTCTATTCTGCGGCGGCGCGACAAAGCCGATAGCGGGCAGAACCACCTCACTTGCCCCTGCAAACAGCACCGCGCCATACACGCCGCCGAAGCCGGCGGTCACCACCGGCAGGTACTCCGCAGCGGCTCCGTACAGGGCAGCGCACACGATCCCAAAGGCAAATTCCATGGCAGGTGCCGCGGCTTTGCGGTGTTCCGGGGGCAGTTCCGTACCCACGGCCTCCGCAAGAGACTCCACGGCTTTTACATGGGCCTGTTCAAAGGATCTCGACAGCTCGCTCTGCTGCTTCGTGTACTTGTGGTGAGTGGCGGTGTGGTCCTCGGCCAGCCTCGTGCCTTCCAGGGACCCCTTCTGAAACACGGTCAACACCGCCGTGCCGAGGGCACCGCCAACGGCACCGGCCAACAA
>CAXTVC010000083.1:0-3060 GCA_964247615.1 uncultured Acidobacteriaceae bacterium | reverse complement strand
CACGTTGTATTTCTTCAGTTCCACAGTGTTCTTCTCCTTTGGATCACGCCGCTCCGCCAAGCCGTTCGGTGGTTCCCTGGTCGAGTTGCCCGCCGAAATACCTGGCCAGCGCGACAGAAAAGACGTCGTTCTGCGCCGCGAAATTCACGGCCGCCTTCGCAAACAAGGTCATGGAGGAATGAAACTTCAGGTCGTCCGGCGTGCCAAAGATCTCCGTCACGGTACGCTGCTCCACACCATTCACCAGCGCCGTACACTCACGCAACCGCGTGCCGAGCACGGCATGCTCCAGGTAGGCCTTGGCTTCAGGCAGCCCGCTGATCGCAAATCGTTGCGCCATGGGGCTGGTTCCCAGCCCCCGCACTTGCGGGAAGATAAACCACATCCAGTGCGAGCGCTTCTGCCCCGCGGCAAGCTCCGTACGCACCTGCGCGTAGGTCGACTCCTGGGCGTTCACAAAGCGGTTGAGATTAAATTCGTCTTGGTCCGGCATGCCTGCTGCCTAGGATGCACGTTGTGCGCAGGATGCACGTTGGGCCGAAGGTGTCATGCAGTCGCGACGGGAACCCTGCAGGGCTCACCCGAAAGCCTGCGACCGGCTCCACACCTCGGCCCACGGCCTGCGCAGGTGATGGCACACCAGGATCTCAGGATGGTACTCCGTCTCCTCAGTCTGCACGCCGTACAGCAGATTTACCTGCGCCACCACCCGGCAGCTCGCGAAGTTCAGGTTCTGGTCCTCAAGAGTGCTACCCACAACGATCACGGTCTCCGGATCGTAAGGTCCATAGCCCCGCATGTGGAAGCTATTCGTGCTGCTGATCGGCTGCGGCAGCCCGTAGCGTGGCCCATAGAGCTCCAGCGCGCCGGCCTCGCCGTAGTTGTTGGCCAGCACGGCCAGCCGCGTGCGATCCACCGCGGGAAGCCCATCGCGCACCGCCGCTACCTGCGCGACGAACTCCGGCCAGCCCACCTCGTTTGCCATGTCCTCGTTGTTCTTCATCTGCCAGTTCCAGCCCGCCGACCCCACGGGAAACACCGGCAGGTACACCCACACAATTGCCGCCGTATCCAGTGCCATCGCGGCAGCAATCACCGCCGCAACCGCCCTGCGCAACGCCACGCCCCTTCGTTGCAATGCTTTTTCAATCGCCACAAGCGCCGCTGCGTACAGGGCCGTGTAGGCCGGCAGCAGGTAGTAGCCGCGCCCCTTCGCCAACGCCATCAACAGCAGCGGCCCAAGGTAAAACGCGCTCAACAAGCGGAACTGTGCGCTTCGCAACAACGCCACCAGGCCAATTACCGCCAACGGCAGCGCCAGCAGCGTGAACTTGATCTGATCGGTCCAGTAGCCTGCCGCGCGGCCCAGCCGCACATCCCGCTTGTGGATGAACTGCTCCATCTGGATCGTGATGAAGCCGTGCCGCGCAAGCCACAGCAGGTTCGGCCCGGCGATGAGCAACGCCAGGGAAGCACCCCACCAGAACCAGCGGCTGCGCAGATGCCTCCGCTGCGAAGGCAGCGCGGCAAGTGCCAGCAACAGGCTCACCAGGGGAAAGGCAATTGCATACTTCGACAGCACGCCAAGCCCCACGCCCACGCCGACGCCCAGCCAATTGCGCTCGTCACCCGTCCGCAACACGCGTGCCGTAAAGAACGCCATCAGCGTCCAGGCCAGCAGGTCGAAGGTGTTGTACTGCAGCACCGAGCTGAACGCGACAGCCAGCGGAAAGATCGCACACGCCGTAAGCAGCTGTGCCGCGCGGCGGCCGCCCAGCTCCCGTGCCAGCAGGCCCGCCAGCACCAGCGTCACGCCATTCACAAGGGCCGCGGGCAGACGCAACACACCCGGTGAGATTCCAAACAGCGCTATCGCCACACGCCCGCAAAAGGATGTGAGCGGCGGGTACGCCACATAGCCCCACGCCAGGTGCCGCGCATCGCTCAGAAACTGCAGCTCATCCCGATGAAAGCCGTAGCCGTTGCCTGTAAGGAAGTGAACAACCAGCAGAAGCACGGCAAAGCCGCTGAGCACCAGGGCATCGCGCCAGCCTCCCCGGGCTGGGGCTTCAGTGGTCTCTGGCTCCGGCGCCGCGCGCATCACTCGTACCGCAACGCTTCAATCGGGTTCAGCGTCGCCGCCTTCCATGCGGGATAGATACCAAACACCAGGCCAATCGCGCAGGAGCTCAGCATGGCCGCGACCACCCACATCCATCCTACCTGCGCACTGATCACGAACTTGATCGCCAACGAAAACAGCGCGCCCAGCGTAATGCCCAGCACACCGCCTACCGCACACAGCACCACGGCTTCCACGGTGAACTGCAGCATGATGGTGCCGCGCGTGGCGCCAATGGCCTTGCGTACACCGATCTCGCGCGTGCGTTCCGTCACGCTCACCAGCATGATGTTCATCACGCCCACGCCGCCCACCATCAGGCCCACCGCGCTCAGTCCCAGCATGAGGAAGAACAAGCTGCCCGTGATCTGGCTCCACAACTTCGTCAGTGAGTCCGCGCCGGACAGCACAAAGTTATCCTCCGCGCTGTTGGGCACCTTGCGCCGCCGTCGCATCAGTTCGCGGATCTCGTCTTCCACAAGGGGCCGGTTCTTCTGGTCGTCATACTTCACGCTGATCCAGTAATCCAGCACCTCCGGATGCAGCTTGCGAAAGGTGGTCACGGGCATATTCACCAGGTTGTCCTGGGGATTTTTGCCGCTGCCGAAAGGTCGTTTCTGCTTCTCCATCACGCCGATCACGGTAAAGCTGCGCCCCTCAACCTGGATCTCTTTGCCGATTGGGTCTTCGCCTTCAAACAGCGTCTCCGCCGTGTCCGCACCCAGCAGCGCCACGTCGGCAGCGCGCTCCTGGTCGGAGACCGAGATGAAGCGTCCCTCCGCCACCTTCTGGTCATATACCGTGGCGCTCGCGGCCATATCGCCCGAGATGATGAGGTTCTCCGCCTTGTGCTGGCCGTGCTTTGCAGTGCCTTTGCTCGAGCCAAAGGTCGAAGGGTTCTGATACCGCAGGCTCGCTGCAGACGCCACCACATGCGG
>CAXTVC010000082.1:0-14263 GCA_964247615.1 uncultured Acidobacteriaceae bacterium | reverse complement strand
GCACGCCGGACCGCCTCGGCGAGATGGCCGAATACCTCGATAAGGTCACAGGCGGTCGCCCCATGCCCGCCCACGTCATCCACGAGCTCCAGGAACGCTACGCCGAGATCGGCCTCGCCGAAGACGCGCTGCCCGAAGGCCCACCGCTCACCCGCTGGACCCTCATGCAGGGCCGCATGCTCGCCGACCTCCTGCACGAGCCTGTCTACGTCGGCATGCGCAACTGGCACCCCTACATCGCCGATGTCGTTGCACAGATGAAGGCTGACGGCATCACGCACGCCAAAGTTCTCTGTCTCGCCCCCCAGAACAGCCGCACCTCCACCGGTCTCTACCGCCGCGCCCTCGACGCCGCCCTGACCGGCCCGGCAGCAACCCCCGGCACCCCCTTCACCTACGAGTTCATCGCCGGCTGGTCGGACGAGCCGCTGCTGGTCAACGCCTTTGCCGACCGCCTTTGGCCCGCCTGGGCTGAGGCCTGCGCCAAGGCGTCCGCCGCGGCGGGCAAGCCCGTCCGCGTGCCCGTCCTCTTCACCGCGCACTCGGTCCCGTGCCGCACCATCCGCCCCGCCACCCCGGAGGAAGCCGCTCGCGGCGCCGGTGCCCGCCCCGGCGCCCCCGTCCCCGCCGAAGGCATCCAGAACTACGGGGTCGCCCGTGCTGGCGACCCGTACCCGATCGAGTGCAAAAACACCGCCGCTTCGATTGCCAAACGGCTCGCGCCGGTCGGCCTCACCGAAGCTGACTGGATCTTTGCCTTCCAGAGCCAGGGCATCGCCGGCGCCCCCTGGCTCGGCCCGGCCGTAGAAGACACCTTCAAAGCGCTCGCCGCCGCGGGACATAAGGCGGTCGTCATGCAGCCCGTCGGCTTTCTCTGCGACCACGTCGAAATCCTCTACGACATCGACATCAACTTCCGCGACTTCGGCCTCGAGCAAGGCCTCGAGGTCACCCGCGCGGGCAGCCTGAACGATTCGCCCATCCTTATCGAGGCAGTCGCGCACGTCCTCGCTACCCGCACCGGCGTAGATGATCCTGCACCGCTCGGCGTCGCCGCTCCATGGGCCGCACAGGCCGAGATCCGCAACGCCCCGCTGCCCGAACCAGCCGGTGAGCTGACCCCGGCCTGATGCGTCGCATCGCCATCCTCGGCGGCGGGGTCGCCGGCCTGGCCGCCGCCTACGAGTGCGAGCGGCAACGCCTCGCGGGCAAGCCGCTCGACTGGCACCTCTTCGAGGCCTCCCCTCGCCTCGGCGGCACGGTCTCCACAACTCGCCTGCGGACTGCCGACGGCGAGTACATCCTCGAGGATGGCCCCGATGGCTGGGTCACCGAAAAGCCCTGGGCCCGCCAGCTCGCCGATGAGCTCGGTCTCGGCCACCAGGTCATCGCCTGCAATGAGGCGGATAAGAAGACCTACATCTACCTGGACGATCAGCTGGTCGCCATGCCCGACCGCATGCGGCTGATGATCCCCGAGGATCTCGCCACGCTGGACGGTTCGCCGCTGTTCTCCGAGGCTGCGAAGCAGGCATACCGCGATGAACTCACCCGCGCCCCCGAGCTGAAGGCCGCGGCCCCCCACGCCGACGAGTCCGTCGCCAGCTTCGTCCGGCGGCACTTCGGCGACGAGGTCCTGGCCAAAATCGGCGCGCCTTTGCTCTCCGGGGTCTTCGGCGGTGACGTGCACAAACTCAGTGTTCGTGCCGTGATGCCCGCCTTCGTACTCATGGAAGAGCAGCACGGCAGCCTTATCGCTGCGCTGCAGGTCCGGGCTCGCGAGCGGGGTCTCATGCCGCTCCAGCCCACCTTCACCAGCCTGAGCCGCGGCATGGGATCGCTTACCGAGGCATTGGTCGCCGCCCTGCCGCCGGATCGCCTGCACACCGGCAATCGCGCCGCCGCCCTCGCCCGCTCGCCGCGAGGGGAGTGGATGGTCCGCTTCACAGGCTCCGGAAGCGCCTCCTGCTCCATTGGCTTTGTGCCCTTCGACGAGCTCCTGCTGGCGCTTCCTGTCGACGCAACCGCACAGCTGCTGCGGCCGCTTAATGCCGAAGCGTCCGCCCTGCTGCCCACGGAAGCCAGCTCCGCAGTCCTGGCCACTTTCTGCTGGCCGCCCGAGGTGGGCCAATCCTTTGATCTGCCGCCAGGTTTCGGCTTCCTCGTCCCGAAGTCAGCGCCGGTTGCAGCGCACTCTGACGCACCCAGGTTGCTCGCGGGCACCTTTTCCGCCCAGAAGTTTCCGCATCGTGCTCCGGATGGAGCGAAGGTTATTCGTGCCTTTTTCGGTGGGGGGGAAGCGGAACCGCTGGCCCACCAGTCGGACGCCGCTGTTGCCGCTATAGCGTTTCGAGAGCTCAGCCGCATCCTGCCGAGCCTCCCGGCACCCGAGCCCGCGCTGACCACCGTGCGCCGCTGGCCTCGGAGCCTGCCGCAATACGAGGTCGGCCATCCGGAACGCATGAATGAGCTTGCGCGCTGCATCCGCGCTCTGGGCCACCTGCATCTACTAGGGAACGGGTACCGTGGCGTTGGCGTCCCGGACCTGATCCGCGACGCCCGTAGTGCCGCGCGTGCCATTACCGAAAGTGCTCAGGATTGATGCCAGCTTCACCGTCCCAGACGCCCCTTGAGAGATCGTCCCTGCCCTGGATCAGTGTGATCCCGGGTGTGCCGTACTTCCAGACCGAAGACGGCCGGCCGTGGCACCCCATCGGGCAGAACGACGCCATCAGCTGGATCGAGTTGAACCCGCTCTTCGGGCGTAAGGACGTGCCTGCCGTCGAGGCGTACCTGGCCAAGCTGCAGGGGCATGGCGTCACCGTGCTCCGCCTGATGCTGGAATACGCCCAGGTGCGGCACCGCTACTTCGAAACCTCGCCCGGCAAGTGGTCGCGCAATGTCGTTCAGTTCTGGGACGACCTGTTCGCGCTCTGCGAAAAATACGGCCTGCGCCTGCTGCTGACCCCTTTTGACACTTTTTGGATGTGGATCAAGTTCAAGCACCATCCTTATAGCGCGAAGAAGGGCGGCACACTCTCGCATCCCTCGCGTGCGCTGCTGTGCAAGGAGACGCGGGTGGCTATCAAGGCGCGCCTGACCTTTGCGGCGGAGCGCTGGGGTGGTTCGGGGGCGCTGTTTGCCTGGGATGTTTGGAACGAGATCCATCCGGCGCAGGCCGAAATGAGCGCGGCACCCTTTGTCGAGTTCATTGAAGACCTGAGCACGCACCTGCGAGAGGTGGAGATGCGGTCGTTTGGGCGAGCGCATCCCCAAACCGTCTCGCTGTTTGGACCGGAGCTGAAGTGGAGGTCCGAGATGGCGATGGAGTCAGCCATTTACCGCCATCCCAGACTCGATTTCGCCACCATCCACATCTACGAGACGGGTACTATCGATCACCCGAAGAACACCGTGGATGCAGCCGTCGGCATGGGCCGTATTGTGAAGGAATCACTGGCGGAGATCACCGACAACCGGCCCTTCTTCGACTCCGAGCATGGTCCTATCCACACGTTCAAGGACAAGCGAAGATCCCTGCCCGAACCCTTTGATGACGAGTATTTCCGCCACATGCAATGGGCTCATCTCGCCTCGGGGGGCGCGGGTGGCGGCATGCGCTGGCCGAACCGGCGCATCCACATCCTCACGCCGGGCATGCGCGTGGCACAGCGAGGCCTGGCCGGCTTTCTGCCGCTGATCGACTGGACGCGCTTCGCCCGGGTGAACGTCACCGACGACCTCCGGGTCGTAGACGCAAGCGGCAAGGTGGTCCCCAAGAAAGAGGTGGCGCGATTTGGCTGTGCCACGCCCGACCAGGCGGTGGTGTACCTGTTGCGTCGTGACACGATCCTGAAGAAGGGGCAGCTGGCGAAACGGGTCGCTCCGCTCAAGCTGTGCCTGCGAGTGCCGCTGCTGCAACGGGGGCGGTACCGCGTTTCGGCATGGGACACGGCTTCCGGAAAGCTGCTGCAGACCGGGGTGCAGGAATGGACGGGCGAAGGTGCCTTGAACCTACCCCCGGTTCACGCCGACATGGCGGTGGCCTGTACGCGGGAGCTTGCGGACCGTGAATCTGCCGACGTTTGCTTGCCAAACGCGTATGGCAAATCGCATTGAACGCATCAAGAAGCCGACCCAAGCTGCTCGATGCCTGCAACTTACGCGGCACGACCCAGTTCTGCGCGGGAACGCACAGGCGTAAGCTGGATCTATGGGAATCACTCGCCAGCAAGCGCTTGACTGCTTCGCCTCCGACGATCTGATCGGCATTGGCATGGAAGCCGACGCGGTGCGCCGGCGCCTGCACCCCGAGGGCGCGGTGAGTTACATCATCGACCGCAATATCAATTACACCAACTTCTGCACGGAATATTGCACGTTCTGCGCCTTTTACCGGCCGCTGAAGGGCAAGCTGGCTGCCGAAGGCTACATCCTCGACTTCGACACAATCTATGACAAGGTCCGCGAGACGGTGGAGATGGGTGGTACCGGTGTCTTGATGCAGGGCGGCATCCACCCGGACCTGAAGATTGACTGGTTTGAGCGTCTGTTCACTGGGATCAAGCAGCGGTTTCCGCAGATCTGGCTCCATTGCCTGTCGGCGAGCGAAATCCTGGCCATCGCGGAATACAGCGACATCGACTTGAAGACAACTATCGCTCGCCTGCGAGATGCGGGGCTGGATTCGATCCCCGGCGGCGGCGCGGAGATCCTGGATGACGAGGTGCGGCAGCGCATTGCACGGCTGAAGTGCCGTACCGAGGATTGGGTGAGCGTGCACCGCACGGCCCACGAGCTCGGCATGCGCACCACCGCCACCATGATGTTTGGGGTGGGCGAGACGATGGAGCACCGGGTAAACCACTTCGAGGTCGTTCGGCAGCTACAGGAGGAGACTGGCGGGTTTACCGCGTTTATCCCGTGGAGCTTTCAGCCGAATAACACGGCCATGGGCGGCCGCGGGTGGGATGAGGCGACCTCGGTGGAGTATCTGAAGACGCTCGCGGTCAGCCGCATGTACCTCGACAACATCGCCAATGTGCAGAGCTCCTGGGTGACGCAGGGGCTGAAAGTGCTGCAGATGGGGCTGCGTTTCGGCGGCAACGATGTCGGTTCGGTCATGCTGGAAGAGAATGTGGTGCGTGCGGCTGGCACAACGAACAGCACCACGGAAGAAGAGTTGCGTCGCATCATACGCGACGCTGGCTTCAGGCCCGTGCAGCGGGATACGCTGTATAGAACCATGTTTTTGAACTAGTTAGCTGCACCCGCCGCGTGAACTCCGGTTCCTTTTGCGGTTTAAAAAGCCTGCTTTAGGGCTGGGGAGGATGGTGTCCCCAAAGCTAAGACAAGGGGTTGCGACAACCCCCGAGGGCGTCGAGCCCCTCTCAGTACATAGCTTTCAAGGGTGTGGGACGGTCTGCGATACAGGAAATGGCGGAAGATTGCTGTCCTGAAACGCTGGAGGCTAGGGACGAACTCAAGCCCTTTACCCGCGCTCAGGCGCGTTTGGAGTCACTTTGGACGAATTCAGGGCTTTTTCAGCTTCAAGGAGCAGCGGCACGGCTACGCCGGCTCTGGTTGTTTTCTCTCACCTGCGTTGGCACTTCGTAACCCAGCGGCCGCAGCACCTGCTGACGCGTGCTTCAGCGACACGAGCTGTCTTCTTCTGGGAAGAGCCCTATGCCTACAGCCCTGAACAGGTTCCTGCGGATCTACCGGCG
Source organism: uncultured Acidobacteriaceae bacterium (assembly GCA_964247615.1). Lineage (GTDB taxonomy): Bacteria > Acidobacteriota > Terriglobia > Terriglobales > Acidobacteriaceae > Granulicella. Next base: position 8,537 of record CAXTVC010000082.1, on the reverse strand, counting down.
GAAGGGCGTTTGGAGCGACTGCTCGTTGAGGGATCACCCAAGGTGATCGTATTACGGCCGCACCTGCGGGCCAGTGACGATCTCGAGGCTGCGCAGAAGCGCCTGCTGGACAAGTTTTTTGCTGAAGAGGGCCTGACCCGCTTTGACGCATGGTTTTACACGCCCATGGCGCTGGGTTTCGCTGCCCATCTCAAGCCCGAGGTCACGGTGTTCGACGCGATGGACGAACTCTCCGCGTTTGCGGGAGCGCCAGCGCGACTGCTAGAGCGCGAACGGGATCTGTTCCGACGTGCCCAGGTTGTTTTCACAGGCGGACGCTCGCTGTACGAGCACAAGCGTGAGCAGCACCGCAACGTGTTTGCCTTTCCCAGCTCGATTGAGAAGGATCATTTCGCAAAGGCCCTGAAGCCCCAGGCGGACCCGGTCGATCTCGCGCCGATACCGCATCCGCGCGTCGGGTTCTACGGTGTTCTGGATGAGCGGCTGGACAGCGACCTGCTCTCGGAGATTGCCCGGCTGCGCCCGGACGTCCACTTTGTCATGCTGGGCCCCGTGGCAAAGATCGATGAGGACTCGCTCCCTGCGGCTGCAAACATTCATTATCTCGGGCCAAAGAGCTATAAGGAGCTGCCCGGGTACCTTGCGGGCTGGGACGCGGCAATGCTGCCCTTCGCCCTCAATGAATCCACGCGATTCATCTCGCCGACCAAGACGCCGGAGTATCTGGCAGCAGGGAAGCGGGTTGTTTCTACGCCCATTCGTGACGTGGTGCATGACTACGGCGACCCCGGGCTGGTTGATATTGCCGCCACGCCGGAAGAGTTTGTCGCCGCGCTTGACCGCGCACTGCTCACGCCCGAGGATTCTGCCTGGCGTGAGGCGGTCACTGCGAAGCTGTCTTCCAGTTCATGGGATTCGACGTGGGCCGCCATGAGCGCCGAAATGGAGCGGGTGCGTCCTCCTCGAGCGGCTGCAATCCCTTCCCTGAAAGCGTCCAGACCTACGGACACCATGAGTTTTCACAAACCTATGACAACACGCGACAATTACGACTACCTCATCGTGGGGGCAGGCTTCGCCGGAGCTGTCATTGCGGAACGGCTTGCAACGGGCCTGGGCAAGCGGGTCCTGGTGGTGGACAAGCGTTCGCACATCGCCGGCAATGCTTACGATTACTACAACGAGCATGGGTTGCTGGTACACCTATACGGCCCGCATATTTTTCATACGCAGTCGGAGAAGGTCTTCACTTACCTGTCGCAGTTCACGGACTGGCGCACGTATGAGCACAAGGTGCTTGCCTCGGTAGATGGGCAGCTGGTGCCGATCCCGATCAATCTGGACACCATCAATCTGCTTTATGGGTTGGATCTGGATGCCGCAGGTATGGAGAAGTTCCTCGCGGAGCGGGCTGAGCCGCGCTCGGACATCCGTACCTCGGAAGACATTGTGGTCTCCAAGGTAGGCCGCGAGCTCTACGAGAAGTTCTTCAAGAACTACACGCGCAAGCAGTGGGGCGTGGATCCTTCGGAGCTCGACAGCAGCGTCGCAGGGCGCATCCCGGTGCGGCTAAACCATGATGACCGATACTTCTCTGACGCGTTCCAGGTGATGCCGCTGGAAGGCTACACGCGCATGTTTGAGCGCATGCTGGCCAACCCCAAGATCACGATCATGCTTTCCACGGACTATCGCGAGATCATGGACGACTACCCGAACCTGAAGACGGTGTACACGGGACCGATCGACGAGTTCTTCGACTACCGCTTCGGCAAGCTGCCCTACCGTTCGTTGCGATTCGAGCATGACACGCTGAACGAGGAGCACCACCAGACCGTGGGTGTGGTGAATCATCCCAACGACCACAAGTACACGCGTGTAACGGAGTTCAAGCACCTCACTGGGCAGGAGCATCCGCAAACCAGCATCGTGTATGAATACCCGCAGGCTGAGGGCGACCCGTACTACCCGATTCCGCGCCCGGAGAACGCGAAGCTCTACGAGCACTATCGAGAGCTTGCCGAGACGACACCCAACGTGTACTTCTGTGGCCGGCTGGCCAACTATAAGTACTTCAACATGGATCAGGTCGTGGCGCAGGCGCTGCACATGTACCGGAATATCGCCGAGGATGAAGCGTCTGCTGCGATCCTGCTCTCCGGGAAGCGCTCTGCCGCGAGTGCGACAAGTGCTGTGCGGCCGCATGCGTCCGTTGAAGTAGCAGCGCCCAAGTCGGAGAGCCTGACCGGCGCCAGCTAAGGCACAGCCATCCGGCGCGGGTAGCAAATCCGCGCCGGGTTCATGCAGTGCAAATTCCGCACGTAGATAGTTCCGGAGCTTCTGCTGTGACCATCGTTGTTCTTTCTCCGCATCGCGATGATGCGGCCTTCTCTCTTGGTCTCGCGGTAGACGCCTGGCTTGCGGGGGGACATACTGTCTCCGTGCTGAACTGCTTCACGCAGAGTGCGTATGCACCCTACTCGGACATCGAAGCGCTCCATCCCAATGACCGCGTGTCGTTTGCCTCGGCCGTACGGCGGCGCGAGGACGTGGCGTGGAACAAGCTCACTGGCAATCGGCTGACATTTCACGATCTTGATCTGCTGGATGCGCCGTTGCGCCTGGGGTGCGCGGTGGATGAGGTTTTGACCGTCGAGATCCGTGCAGGGGACCGTGCGCTGGCCCGCGTGGAAGGGGCTGTGGCCAAACTAGCGCGCAAATCGCAGGAGAAACAGGTTCTGCTCGCCGCACCGCTGGCACTGGGCGGCCACATCGACCATCGGGTAGTGCATCAGGCTGTGCTGCAGAGCCTGGCGAACGCGCCGATGCCCGTTGCTTTCTATGAGGATCTGCCCTATGCGGCACGCGCCGGTGTCGCCGAGCAGGCAGAGGTGCTGGCCGCGGCGAGTGCGCCCGATCTGCAGGCTCTCCTTATAGGAGAAGGCTCTTCACCAGAGCGGGACGCAGTGCGCCGCAAGACCCGCATCGCCGAGTGCTACGATTCGCAGGTTGACTCCGACGTCGTTCGTTCGGTGGCGGAGTTTGCCGGCCAGTACGGCGGACGGGAACGTCTGTGGGCCAACCCCGCGTGGCGGGAAGCCAGCGTGGCTCCGGCAGGGGAGACAAGCGCGTGACGCCCATGGGAGCGTATGTTGCCGGAGAGCCCCTGATAGGTGGACTGGCCGATGCGATGTGCCAGGCATGCATCACGATTCCGGCCCGAAATGAAGAGGCCACCCTCGCGCGCTGTCTGGATGGTCTGAGCGGGCAAAGGGACTTACAGGGAAGGCTGCTGCCACACCGGTGCTTTGAGATTCTGCTGCTGCTGAATAACTGCACCGACGCATCGCATGCTGTCGCTTGTGAATGGCAGGCCCGGCACCCCACCCTGGCGCTACATGTGATCGAGTGCACGCTGCCGCCCGAACAGGCGCACGTGGGTACGGCGCGGCGATTGCTGATGGATACGGCGTGGCTTCGTTTGCAGGGGACGGTCGCGGAGCCGGCGGCTATTCTGACTACCGATGCCGACACGGTTGTTGCCGAAGACTGGATTGCTCGCAACCTGTGCGCTCTTGGGGAGGGCGCTGACGTGGTTGGCGGTCTTGTCTCCCTGCTGCCCGATGACCTGATGTCGTTGCCGCGCGCGGTTCGGCTGCGGTATGAGCGTGACCGGCGATATGCGGCGCTGGTCGCCCGCCTGGAGGATGCACTCGACCCGTCTGCAGGGGACCGCTGCCCTAGGCATCTTGATCATTTCGGTGCGTCGCTGGCGTGTACGCCCGAAGCCTATGCCGCGGTAGGTGGCATGCCCGCGGTCAGTCCTTTAGAGGATGAAGCGTTTGTGGACTGCGTCCGTCGCGCAAACCGCCGGCTGCGGCATGACCCCCTGGTCCGGATCTATACCTCGGCGCGATTGCATGGCAGGGCGGCGGTCGGCATGGCGAGGCAGTTGCGTCTGTGGCACGATCTGCCCAATGACGACGCCCAGGTCGTACCGTCGGTGGACTTCCTTATCCACCGCTTCGGCACGCTGCAGCAACTGCGGCGGGCTTTTGAGACGAAAGACCCGGCCGGTCTTGTACCCCCGACGGCCTGGTGGGAAACGACGTTCGCCGAGGCTCTGGAACACCAGACAACCTGCCCCGGTTTTCTGGGCGCAATCTTCTGTGACGTTCTCATCAGTGAAGCCTTTTCAGGACAGCGAGAGCAGTCCATCCAACATGCCATCGGCGATCTTGAGGCGTACCTTGCCTGGGGAGAGCCTCCAAGCCAAGCCATGAGCGATCCCACGCTGAACCGCAAGCGCAACAGCTCGCTGCGGGCCTATGACGGTGAAGGGATGTCGGCCTCGTCGGTGCTCTCCGGGCCTCGCCAGTAGCCGGGGCTGGTCGCGAGTGCGCTGCGGCCCACATCGGCCAGCGTGCCATCGGGGTTCGGCTGCCGCAGGTACATGGTCAGGTCGCGCAGGATGCGCTCAAAGCGGGCCGGGCGCAGCAGGCCATGCGCTCCTACGCCGGAGATGATGTGCGGCATGATGGCCGTTGCCGCGCGCTCCACTGCAAGGCGGGTCATGTTGCCGCACCGCACCATGCGCTGCAATTCGACTGCGTCGGTAAGATCCGGCCAAAGGCATTCCTCGGCGACGTCCGCGGCGCGATCGATCCAGAGCACCGCCTCCTGGGCCAGTAATTCCACCTCTCCCATGCGGGCGATCTGGTAGGGATCCCCCTGGCGCGCGCGTGCGTTCAGCCAGTCGCGAAACGTGGCCGCCAGACGAACAATAGCGCCCGCCTGCACCGCGGCAAACCGCACAGCACCGCCGCGGAACAGGGGATCACGGTACATGTCTCCAGGGGCGCCAATCAGATCGTCGGGCTTGAGAGAGGCACCACCAAAGTCGATGGTCAGGCTCTGGGAGGACTCCATGCCAAAGGGTAGCCAGGCATCGCGGTCGATGCGCACGCGGGCAACAACGGCGGGGGCTTCCATGCGCGGCAGGGTCATCTGCCAGCCATTCCGCTCGGCGGTCACGATGGGACGATCGACAAAGCCAGCGCCGGTGGCGAAGGTCTTGCACCCGTAGAGGAGCAGATCCGCGCCACGGCTGTCGATGTGCATGGGAGTCACGTTCCCGGTGTTCCACACGCCGAAGAGTTTGCCCGCGTGGGCATCGTCGGCTGCCTGCTGTAGCTGCGCCTTTGTTCCAAAGGCGTGTATCAGGATCAGTGCGTTAACGTGGCCTTCGTACAAGCGGCCGAGCGCCAGGTCGGCACCGCCAAAGGCGGCAAGACAACGCAGCAACGGCCGGTGGCCGCCCAACTCGGTTCCGAGTCCCAGCCCGCCGAGATCCCGGGGCAGTGGCGCGGTGTAAAAGCCTTCCCCGTGCAGGCGCTGCAAAGCCGTGATCGGCAACTGTCGCGAGGAGAGTTCCGTCCGGAGGAAGAGGTCGTCGGCAACCGCCTCGGCGCGTTCGGCGAGCAGCGTGCGCGTGGGCAGATCGACGGGCTGCTCGTGCTCGAGACAGATCTCATGCATGGTTTGCATCATTCGAGTCTATGACTCCATGACGGGCTGTTGCGTAAAGGAAAGACGGCGATACAGTGTGCGTGCGGGAGATGAAAGGAAGTACAGATCTCTACAAGTCAGATGGTCGGGGCGAGAGGATTCGAACCTCCGACCCCCTGCTCCCGAAGCAGGTGCGCTACCAGGCTGCGCTACGCCCCGAACCGTTTGCTTGTGAGGATGTCGACTTTCGGGTGAGTCCGCAGCCACGCTGCCCTTTAGCTGCAGGGCGGAGCCGCTTCCTCATCGACTCTCAGAGTCTAGCAGAAGTCACGGAGCTCCGCCTGTCCTTCAGGGGTGCGGTTTGGCCGTGGGCTGTGTCGGGGCCGGCTGCCCCGTCGTCGGTTGCGCCGTCGCCGGCTGGGCCACGTGGGGATGACGCAGACGGCGCTTGCCGTAGGCCTCACCATGCCGCAGGATTGACTTCTCCTCGAAGGGCTGCGTAGCGGGCTCGCTGAAGCTGGCGCCGGAGGGTACCAGCACATCGCGCACGCTGCGGCCTGAGGTCTCGCCGACGCGGATGTCGATGCGGGAACGCTCGACCCCCTTTTCATCCGTCAGGTACTGCCGGGCGTTGAGTACGCGCTGTGCGGCGGCTTCGGGCTTCTCGTCGGGTGACGCATTGCCGACCATCACCAGGCGTGCATCATTTTGCAGGTTCAAGGTGAGGGCAATGTCATCCAGGCAGCCCTTGGCCTCGTTGTCCACGCGCACGGGGCGCTTTGCATCGCGGGTAAAGCTGAGCCCGCAGAGCTCCCCCACCTGGGGGATCACGGGTTCCACTGGCTTGGTAACCGCAACCTGCGTGGCAAAGCTCGCCTTCTGGCCGAGGTCATCGACTACATTGCAGGTGAGATCGATGGTGGTGGTACCGAGACCGGCGGTAGACAGTCTCGCAAGCGGTCCGCTGGGTGCGAGCACGCCGGCGCTGGCGGCATACGAGTAAGTCAGCGGCCGGTTCTGCGGGCTGTTGCCGGAGCTCACAATCTGCACGTCTGTGCCGGAGATCACCGTCGCTGGGGACGCCACGCAGGTGATTGCCGGTGGATCAAATGCTTTGACCTCGAAGGGGACCGTGCAGGCAGCCTGGTTGCGAGCGCGCCGGCCGTCGATGACGTGACCGACGACGGTGTATTCCCCGGGGGCCAGGCCGGTGGTGTCGATGCTGACGTTGCCTTCATCGGGCTTGGCGGCGCCTCCGCTGGTCTCCCAGTGCCATACAGGCTTCACGGCCGGGTTCAGATTCAGCGTGCTGCCGGTCACGGTGAGGGATTCGCCGGGGTGCACGAGCGTCGGCTGCGCGGAGCAGCCCAGCTGCACCGGTTGGGGCGGCTTGTAGTCGCCGAACCGCAGAACCAGGCCGCCGGAGAGCTTCAGCGCGTCGATCTCGCCGAAGCCGCCCTGCGTGCCAGAGGGCAGCAGCAGCGGACCGTACACGTCCTGCGAGTACTGGAAGTCTGCCTGGATGGGCCGAACCGCGAGATGGTTATTGAAGATAGGGAGGACATAGTCCACGCCGATGCCACCCGTGACGCCCCAGCCCCACTTCAGCGACTGCGTTACCGGGCCGTTGTAGCGGGCACCGCCGCCCAGCATGTGCACGAACGGGATCCAGGAGCCGAGCGGTAGCCGAAAGACCGGCCCGGCCTGCGCGGTGTACATCAGCTGATCGCACTCGCTCCCCGTGCAGTTGGGGAAGTAGGTCCGGTGCTCGCCATTGCCGGAGAAGTAGCCGCCCTCGAGCTGGAGGCCAATGTAGCGATTGAAAAAGCCGCTGATGCTGGCCGTGGCGTTCGGGTTATAGACGTCCTGGTACTGAAAGCCGTTGATCCCGCTGTTTACCGGGTGCAGATACCCGTAGCCGGCATAGATCTCCGTGCGTGAATCCGGGTGCTCGGTACCGGCGCCGCCTGCCTGCGCCTGCACCATAGGGGCAGGGAGCAAGGCGCATGCGCCGAGAACGAAAGGCAGAGACACGGACGTGATCGTGCTGGAACGCATCGAGATGAGGCTCCTGAGAGGGGCAGCGGTGAAGTCTTTTGGGTGTGACTCGGCGTGACTTTGGTTGAACTAGGGGCAGTGTACGGAGTCAGTACCCCTTTTGTAATGACCCTTCCGCGTCAGAGGTACTCAGGGAGGTCCTTTTTCAGGGGCAGAACGGGGTGGATTACACTGAAATGCATGCTTTGCGGCGTACAGGAACAGCTTTGGCCCAAGCGGCTCCTTTGTCGTTGTTGTTAACGCCCCCGCTTGCCCCGCGCTCCCCCGCGACCCTTTTCCCATTTCCACATCTGATTTGAAAGCGGCCCAGCCGTTTTCGTCCTCTTTGATCCAGCTTCACGGAGATCCCTTGTCAGCGACCGAAGCCGTTTCCGATCAAGTCGTGTCCCTGCACGCCGAGCGCCTGAACCACCTGCAGGCCCTGGAAGCAGAGAGTATCTATATCCTGCGCGAGGCCGTTGCGGAGTTCACGCGTCCCGTCATGCTGTACTCCATCGGCAAGGATTCCAGCGTGATGCTGCGGCTCGCGCAGAAGGCATTCTTTCCGGGCAAGATCCCTTTCTCTCTGCTGCACGTAGATACCGGCTACAAGTTCCCGGAGATGATCGCCTTCCGCGACGCCTACACGGCGGAGATTGGCGCGGATCTGATCGTGCACCGCAACGAGGAGGCCATCGCCGGCGGCATGAGCCCGTGGGGCATGGGCACGCAGAACTGTTGCGGCGCACTGAAGACGCGTTCGCTGCTGGATGCGCTCACTGAAGGTGGCTTCGATGCGGCCTTTGGTGGCGCACGGCGTGATGAGGAAAAGAGCCGCGCCAAGGAGCGTGTGTACAGCTTTCGCGATACCGCCGGGCAATGGGACCCGAAGAACCAGCGGCCCGAGCTGTGGAGCCTGTACAACTCGCGCCTGCGTAAGGGCGAGTCCATCCGCGTTTTCCCGCTCAGCAATTGGACCGAGCTCGATATCT
>CAXTVC010000081.1:5963-14430 GCA_964247615.1 uncultured Acidobacteriaceae bacterium | reverse complement strand
TGCGAGCCATCCTGGCAAGGGGCGCTGGACAGCCAGCCCTTACCACTGACGCCACCAACCGGAGAAGAAGATCCGATCGGCGTCGGCGCGGTACAGGGTTACAAGCAGTGCGAGCAGGGCTAAGAGGAGCAGTCCGCGCAGGACGCTGCGGCGTTCCAGCTTTTCGCGATCCCGCAGGTACATTTCGGCTTCGGCGGCTCTCTCGAGGGCCGCAGGTCCGAGCTTCGGGGGACGCGGCGGTTGTGAACGGGGTACCTCAGCCCCTTGTGCTCGGATCTGAGACATATTCCTGCCCATCCTGTGTGTCGCTTGGAGAAACTTCGGACAGCACTTACTCCGTCGTTTGATTTACTAGGTAATGGATGCGGAGTTCCAGATTGGGGCCATGGAACTGGGACGGCAGCGCCGGAAACTGGCCGACCCCGGTGATAGAGCCCCACGCGGCCTTGTTGAGGGCATCATCGTGGGTGGATCCATCCAGGTGCATGGCACCGATGCTGCCATCGGGGAGAATGGTGAAGCGAATCTGTGTAACGCCTGCCTTGCGTAGCGGGGGCCGGGCTTCTTCCGGGATCAGAGGGATCCACTGGTCATAAATTTCCTGCAGGATGCGGCGCAGGTAAGGCTGGAAATTAACCCCCTGGGTGTCAGAGAGAATCTCCGCCGGGCCCATGCCGAGATCCGACCCGCCGCGGTTGTGTGAGACGCTGCCACCGCCACTGCCGCCTCGGGTTGCCCCGTGAATTGCGTCCTGAATTGAGTCTGCGGCAGACTGTGGAACACCACTGAAGTTTGGCTTCGAGGGCTGTGGCCGGGGGGCATCCGCGACGACGGGCGGCGGCGTTCGCGGCGTTACCGGCTGGGGTGCCGGGGCAGCGGGTAGATTCGGGGCCGCTGTGGGAGGCTGGAACCTGGGCGCGGGGGCGGACGTCGCAGGCGGCGCGGCGGGTGTTGCCGGACTGGGCTGTGGCTGGGGAGCCTCCGCCCTCGGCGCCGGCGCGGCAGGTGCCTTGGGAGCGGTGGCCCGCAGATGCTCCAACGTGCGGGAGTCTACCGCAGGCGGCGCTGAACGCACGCGGGGCGGGGCCAGATTGGGCGCGGTGAGCGTTGTAATCTCGCGCTGCCGGAGAACCTCCGACGGCAGAACGACTCGGGGTGCGTGCCAGATGTACCTGGGGCCGAAGAACGCCGTGAGGGCGATGGCCATACAGATAAAGAACGAAAGGTAGACAGACTCGCGGAAGCGCGCGCGGGCCCGCTCGTCTTCCATGGAGTCCAGCAGTTGCACGAGGTCATGCGCCTCGAGCTCGCCGTAGCGACCATGGGAGATCCGCAACGGCTGCAACCTGGCCGTGGATTGCAGGGCCACATGCGGCACAAAGGAAACAGGAGCATCCGGATCCGCTGCGGGCGGACCTGCCGTGGGCTCACCCGGGATCTCAGGAGACTGACGTGGGGGCTCGATCTGCGTTTCTTCGGTCGGCGTGGGCGAGGGTGGTGGCATTGCTTGCTTATGTCTGACGAATCCGCAGAAACAAAGGTTGCGGGATGCCCGGGATACTGGCCGTGCACCGCTATTCTCTCATCCCCAGCGGCGGTGCGGGTCAGACCTGGCGTGCCCGAGGGCGTATCCTGCTTGCGTGTCTTCCCTGCTTCTCGGCCGAACGGCGGCCGTACTTACCGCGAGCGATCGATGTTTTGCCGGCACGCAAGTGGATCGGTCAGGACCCGGGGTGAGTGATCTACTGCGGGCGGAAGGCGTCCAGGTGCTTGATCTGATTGTGTCTCCGGACGATCTCCCGGTCCTGGTCCGGCACCTGCAGTCTCTCGTCGCGGCGGGGATTCACCTGATCGTGACTACCGGGGGGACGGGATTGTCCCCGCGGGACAACACCCCCGAGGCGACCCTGGCGGTCTGCGAACGCCAGGTGCCGGGGCTGGCCGAACTGCTGCGTCAGAGCGGCATGAAAGAAACACCCTATGCCGTGCTGAGCCGGGGCGTTTGTGGCATCGCCGGTAGCTCGCTTGTGGTGAACCTGCCGGGGAGTCCGTCCGGTGCGACGAGCGGCCTGCGGACGCTGCTGCCCTTGTTGCCCCATGCTTTGGACCTGATCGCGGGCCGGACGGATCACGAGCCACGCCAGAGTGCGGAAGGAGACGCCGGCGGTGGGGCAATGGGCTAAGAACACGGCAGGGGGTAGAATCGGACCTTGTGAAACTTGGTCCGATGGTTTGGATACATAAGGCGTCTTTGGCGCTTTTGGCGGTGATGAAACCGCTGGGTGTGTGGGGCGTTGGCGGGCTCGCTCTGATTGATTCAGCGTTGATTCCGATTCCGGTCTCCATGGATGGCGTGGTGATCGGGTATGTCGCGAATAATCATCAGAAGTTCCTGCTGTATTGCGTGATCGCGGCAGCAGCCTCAGCGCTGGGTGCGCTGGTTCCCTTCTTCGTTGGCAGGGCGGGCGGTGAGCTGTTTCTGCTGAAGCGCATCAACCGTGAACGCTACGAGCGCATCCGGGATCGCTTTGAAAAGCAGGAGTTTGTCGCCATCCTGATCCCTGCGATGTTGCCGCCACCGACGCCCTTGAAGCTGTTCGAGTTTGCCGCGGGGGTCTTCGAAATGAAAGCTCTGCCCTTCACGGGAGCGATCTTTCTGGGCAAGTTGATCCAGTTTCTTGTCTGTTCGCTGTTGACGATCTGGTTTGGGCCCACTCTGGTCCACAGCCTGCGGGCCGCAATGCACCGTCACTCCGCCCTTGTGATCGGGACGGCTTTCCTTGGGATCCTGGTGGCAATCGTCTACATTGTGCGGCGGGTCTTCGACCGACGCCGGGGCCTGCCTTTGCCGGTCGAAGAGGGCTGACGCCCACAGAGTTAAGTCAGAGGGTGGTGGGGCGTGGAAGCTCGCTCCAGGCCTTTGACCAACTGAGCCGCGACAACGGGAAGTCCGAAGAGCACGCCCGCGGTGAGGCCTGTTGAGACAAGATCATTGCCGTAAAAAGGCAGCGCCGCGGCGTAGCACGCCACCATGCCGGAGAGGGAGTGCGCGTACATGCCGCTGCCCATCCAGACGACCAGGTTGCTCAGCAGGAAAAAGCCGGTGGCAGACGCGAAGACGGCTGCCCCAACGCGCAGCACCGAGACTCGCCGCAGGAGGCTGCTGCCCAGCAGGCAAACGGCTCCATACCAAAGCCAGGTTACGGCGTAGCTGCGGAGATGGAACGGGTAGTTGTACACGTAGCGGGTCAGGTAGACGTCTGTCAGCGCCATGATGAAGATGGCGATAGCAGCTTGCCAACGGGGGCGGCGAGAGCCAAAAAAGAGCAGGCCACCGCCCACGGCCGTGACGTTCAATCCAACACCGTGCAGAGCATGGGGCAACAGGCGGCTTATCGCGGCGAGCAGCAGAACAAGATAGGCAATCATGGAAGAATCCTCAGGAAGTACGAGCGCAGGGACCGTTCGTTCAGGATGCCAGCTGACGCCAGTTTTGATTGTACGAGATGCGCTACTGTTCAACCCGTCCGTCGATTCCCTGCGCTACGACTTTCCCTGAGGCGTCCAAGTCGATTTCTGCTGTGAGCGGCGGCGTTTCGCGGCGTTGCAAAAGGGCCAGCGACCCCATGAAGCGGACATCCTGGAAGGAGACAGTGGTCTGCCCCGGGCGGGTGGCCGCGTTCGAGAGCTGCTGGTTGTCAACGGAGATCCAGGGCATCGGCGACCAGTCCAGGTAGACGCGTCCGAGGCGGCTTTGCCGGGCGGCAGAGAGGGCCGGACTGGCGTCTGGTTTGTTCAGGATCCGATCCGGGGTGAGGCTGTTCTGGCGCGTGTCGGCGGTGGCGAGCTGATAAGCAGGGCCGTAATCTGTGGCGAGGTACCAGCGAAAGGGGCTGAAAGGGTCTGGGCTGGCGAGAGAGTTTCGTGGCATGAGCAGAGGACGTGTCTGCTCCGCGGAGGAGGTACCATCCTGCGCTGATGCGGCGAGTTGCGCGGAGAGCGTTACGGGGGCCCGCATAGTCTGCCCCTGGCCGAGTTGGAGAGCCTTATGGTGTTCGTAGCCGCGCAGACCCCAGTAGGCGAGGATGAGCAGCAGAGCGGAACGTGGCCAGGCAGCGCCCCGAAAGCGCTCGTGTTTCCCGGCGATCTCCTGCCCGATAAGCCCGAAGAGGGACGGCAGGAGCAGACCTGCAAGGAGCAGAACGAAGAGTAGAGGGTCAAAGATGAAGACGATGGAACCCGCATACCAATGGTCGTTAAACGGCAGAAACGGGCGAACCCCATAGTTGTTGGTGTAGTCCAGCAGGATGTGGCTCAGCAGCGCGACTAGAGCGAAACAGAAGAGGGATCCCCAACGTACAGGGGCGCGTTTCTTCTCCGAGGATTTGCGGCTGCTGGTTTTCCCGGATGCACTTTTGAGGCTTCGCCAGCGATGGAAAAGGTACACGCAGGAAACCAGCAGTGCGGCTTCGAAGGGGATGCCCAGGAAGGTGTGCGTTATTCCGCGGTGGTGTTCAAAGCCGGCGACGGGGCCACGCAAGCTCCAAAGCGTGTCAATGTCGGGGAACTCCGCCGCGATGGCCATCGTGACCGTGGCGTAAGCGGCACGGCGATGTAAGCCGCTCCGGGCAAGGCAGAGGCCGGTGAGGACATGCGTCACCGGCTCCATAGGCGGCTCAGACTATGCCAGAGAAGGACGGGGAGCCCCGGCGAACTCGGGCAAAACATGCTCTCTGCGTGACGGGGAGGGAAGACTTGCATCGTCCTCTCCCGACGTGGCTGTGGTGAGCATTTCGATCTCTGCCGGAGCGAGCATATCGGGAGAAAATCCAGCGATCGCCACCTGGCCTGGGGCGTCGCCGAGGATCTCGGAGATGCGGTTCCAGAAGAAGAAGGGAGACGTTGTGGGCAGCAGGATCATCTGACGCTTGGGCTCTGGCATGGCGAAGTAGGCGCCCCAGACCACGAGTGACAAACAGATGCCCAACGAAGAAAACATGTAGATCGGCGAATAGAGCGAACGGGCACCGTAGGTAATCTGCCAGGCAGCCTGGACGAGCTCCACCATGGAGGCGATACCAAGGCCGAGGCTCACACCAAAGAGGTGGCTACGAAAGGTGAGTCCGAGGGGGCGCGAGGTGAAGCAGACGAACACCAGCAGGCAGAGGGTCAGCACGCTGACACCCTGCTGCAGCCGAGCAAAGACGCTCCCCAACGCGCTGACGCTGGAGAACACACCCGGACCGGCAACCAGAGCGCAAGAGACCAGCGCTGAGACTACTCCGACCCAGCGAAAGACCAGTTTACCGGCCTGATGCAGCCCCGCCAGGGGCCGCATCGCCTCGGTAAATACGGCATACACGATGAGAATGCGAAGGAAGAGCGCGAATGCGCCACAAATCCAGGTAGAGAGGTAAAGAGAGTTGTAGGAGACATCGATGCTGATTCCGAGTCTCTGCCGGAAATACATAGTGGCAAGCGAGACAACGATCGAAACCGCCTGCACTCCCAGAAGCATGGGGAGCTGAGGGAACACGCGATGAGCCTTGCGTAGCAGAAGGGTTGCGAGAACGACAAGCGTTAACGCGACCTGAAGGAACAGCGACGCTTCAAGTAAGTCTTCCGTGTTCATGGGGCCTTCCTCGGAATCTCAGCGTAAACGCGGAGGGGGCGTTCCACAAGTACAACTTCGTCTGATTTAGACGAAAGGAAGTACAACTTCGGTCTAGTGCATACCGCAATGCGTCGGGTCGCCCATCGGGCACATGGGGCTTGGGGACACGGTGCCGAGCACAACGGGCCTGATAACATCCGTCTTTGTGGCGGTCTGGGAGACGACGGTTGAGGCGGCGAAACCGGTGGTGGCGAGGGTGAGTACCGACAGGCGAACAATCAAGCTCTTCATGGGTAATGTCTCCTAAGTTGTAGTCAGTGACCGATTGGTGGAATCGACTCACTTGACTTCCTCAAGGTAGGCTGTAGTCGACAGTAGCACCAGCGTTTCCGCAGATATATGTTCCTAAGCGCCTATCTTGATTACCAAGGTAATCACACTCTTCGGGGATGCTTTGGTTACAGGTGTGTCTTGACAGATGCGGGGTTGCCGTATTCTCGAGCACAGGATGAGTCGCTCCCCTTACGCCTATACCGACCGTGACCTTATTGGGCGCATCGCCCGTTCCGCGGGTGCCCGCGCGGGATATAAACAGCTCATCCGTGAACTTGGTTTGGGAGGCGGCCGCGAACGTCGCCTGTTGCTGGAGCAGCTGACCCGGATTGTGGCGCGCGGCGAACTGCGCCAGCTTGAGCCGCAGTTCTGGGGCCTGCCAGAGCCCAAGAGAGCAGCCGCCTCGTTACCGTCCAACGACCAAAGTACCCAATTCCGCGGCCAAAGCAGCGAGAAGCGCAGTCAGGCAACCATTTCCAGGGAAGGTCGCGACCGCCTTGTCAGCGGCAAGCTGGAGCTGCATCGGGACGGCTTTGGATTCGTCCGCCCTGGGCAGGATGCCAAGACACCGGCCACTGCCGGCCTCGGCGACATCTTTATACCTCCCAATGCGCTGCACGGAGCCATGCATGGCGACGTGGTTCTAGTGGATGAAGACGCGCCGAACCGGGACGGACGCCGCTCTGGTCGAATCGCGCGCGTTTTGACGAGACGAAATCAGACAGTAGTGGGCGTGTTCCATTACGGCCGATCGCGGAGTGCCAAGCGCTCTGGGGATCGCGCACTTCTTGAGTTGCCCCAGGGAAACTATGTCCAACCCTGGGACGATCGGCTGGGTGGCCCAATCGAGATTCCTCCCGGAGCCGAGATTGTGCCCGAGGGGACGGCGTCTCCGCACCGAACACTGGGGAAAGAGGCATTGCCTCGTCGATCCAGGCTTCCGCACGACCCTACGTCGACCGAAGAGGGAGAGGTTGGCAGTGTGCAGCAGGGCGATGAGCGCTGGCCACTCGAGGGCTTGGCCGTGGAGGTTGAGGTCACCAGTTTTGCCCAGCCCGGACGGCCGGCAGTCGGGCGTCTGCTGGAGATTCTTGGGCCGCCAGATGCGTTTGGCGTGGATGTGGAGATCATCATCCGGAAGCACGGGATCCCCCACACGTTTCCGGCGCACGTACTGGCAGAGGCAGAGGAGCGCGCCCGGCAGACCGTCGAGGCGGCCGATCGCGGAGAACTGGTCCGGCGCGAGGACTTTCGCGATCTGCCCATTGTGACCATTGATGGCGAGACGGCGCGGGACTTCGACGATGCCGTGATCGTCCTGCCGCTTGAAAACGGCAACACGGAATTGCAGGTGCACATTGCGGATGTGAGCCACTATGTGCTGGCGGGATCCGCTTTGGACACCGAGGCGCGCGTGCGGGGCACCAGCGTGTATTTTCCTGACCGCGCCGTGCCCATGTTGCCGCATGAGCTTTCGAGCGGCATCTGTTCCCTGCTGCCCCACGAAGATCGCTTTGTCCTGAGCTGCGTTATGGAGATCGATCCCCGTGGCGAGGTTCTCGGATACCGCGTGGCCGAAGGGTTGATCCGCAGCGCACGGCGCATGACGTACACGAGCGTGCAGAACTGTCTGAACGCCTCGCCGGAGGCGGAACGCTGGAATGCAAACAGCGAGGTCACCCCGCCGCCGACGGCCGAGGACGGGGCGGAGCGGGAGCGCGTGGCGCTGGAGCAGCCGCTGCTGCCGGCGGCGGTCGATCGCATGCTGGACCTGGCGCTCCGGCTGAATGGGAAGCGGGTACGGCGCGGATCGATCGACTTCGACCTACCGGAGCCGGTGGTGGAGTTTGACCCGGACGGCAACATGAAGGCCATCGTGCGTTCGCAGCGTGGGTGGTCGCACCGGCTGATTGAAGAGTTCATGCTGAGCGCCAATGAGTGCGTTGCGACGTGGCTTACCGCACAGGGGATCCCGTCCATTTATCGCATCCACGAGATGCCGGATCCGAAGCGCATTGTCGACTTTGAGGAAACCGCCGCGGCATTTGGGCAGACGCTGGGTATCGGCGCGCTGCCGGTGACGAAGCTGACCATGAAGACCGATCGTCGGGAGGCACAGCGACGCTCTGCGCGCGGCCGCGATAGCCGTCCCGCGCAGGCTCACGAGGTGCCGGAGCGCATCCCGGTGACACCGCAGATGTACCAGCGCCTCGTGCGCAGGATCGCGGGCAAACCTGAGGAGCGGATCCTGTCCTACCTGATGCTGCGATCGCTGAAGCAGGCTCGGTATGCGGAGAAGAACGAGGGGCATTTTGCGTTGGCGAGTCCCTGCTATACGCACTTCACCTCGCCGATACGGCGCTACCCGGATCTGATCGTGCATCGCCTGCTGCGGGCGATGTTGCGGCGCGGTGCGGACGGGCGGGGCGGGGCGATCCTCTCTACGGACCCGCAGCCGTGGAAGGCAGAGGCGGCGCGGATCGGGAGCCGGAGTGGTGCGAGTTTAAGGCCTGTGGACTC
>CAXTVC010000081.1:0-5863 GCA_964247615.1 uncultured Acidobacteriaceae bacterium | reverse complement strand
TCCCAGGCGGAGCGGCGCTCCACCGATGCCGAGCGCGAGCTGATCGAGTGGAAAAAGATGAAGTTTATGGCCGACAAGATCGGCGATGACTTCAAGGGACTGATCCTGTCCGTCACGAAGTTCGGCTTCTTTGTCGAGCTGGATGAGATGTTCATCGAAGGTCTTGTGCCGCTGGCGTCGCTGGTTGGTGACGTCTACAGCTTTCGTGATGCGGATCGGTCAATCTGCGGCATGCGAACGGGGCATTGCTTCCATGCCGGCGACCGGGTCGAGGTGATCCTCGATCGCATCGACCGGCAGCAGCGGCGTCTGCAGTTTGCTCTCCTGCCCGGAACCGAGCCGAAGGCGGAGGGTGGCTCCCTGCGCAAGGGCAAGAGTGACGCCAAGAAGGCGCGTGCCGAAGCCAAGCAGAAGGCAAAGCCGACGGGCAAGGCCAAGACCAGGAAGCGGCGCAAGGCCTGACCTGGCGCCCCGCGGGTCAAGAGGGCTAGGGCTGTTCGGTCGTTGGCATGTCCGGGGGCAGGGGTAGCGTGGGGGAGGGTGGGAGCTTCCACACCATGAGGAGTTCCTTGGCGCGGTAGCGGTTCGGATTCAGAAACCAGCCCGTGGTGGGAATGGAGCGGTTCCAGACGAGCGTGCTGCCGGGCTCCGGCGCATGGTCCAGCACGATGTAGCGCGCGCCCTGTTCGTGGGCCCACCACATGCGGCGATTGTCGGTGGCATCCCAGAGGAACGGGATGACGCCCGGACGGGTGATGCCGCCGAGATCGATGATGGGGTGCTCGGAGAGAAAGGCGGCCTCGCCAATGGAGTAATGCGCGACGGGGTCACTGGCCGGCAGCGTGCGGAAGAAGGCGGCCAGCGCGGCATAGTCGCGGTCAACCTGGATTTTGTTGTTGATCAGCGGCCATGTAGCCAGGAGGCTGATAGCGATGCCGAAGACGAGGCCAAACGCAACCCCGGCTCTGTACCATTGCGGCTTCAGCTTGCGCGCGATGGCCAGGATCGCGATTGTGAGCAGAGGTGCGGTGACGAAGATGTACCGGGTCTGCACGTAGGTGTGGTTTTCGAGGTAGAACACGCAGTTCAGCGCGGTCCAGGCAAAGAGGAGCCATCCACCTGCGTCCAGGGATCCGGTGACTGCCTGGACAGGAGCCGCGCCGGGACGCTTGCGGCCGTAAGCCAGCCAGAAGGCAAATGCGGCGGCACCCAGCAGGACCAGCGGAAAGCCAAAGGCATAGATCTGGACGAGATGCGGGAGCACGGCCTGGTCAGGGCCCGCGCGCTTGGCAGCGTTGGTGTTGGGCAGGATGCTGCCAAAGGCCCGCGCCGCATACACCGCCCACGCAACCCCCGGGCCGATGACCAGCAGAAGACCAGCGAAGAAGAAGCGGATCTTCAGTGCGGGGCGCGCCGGCAGGTGGACCCACCGCATGAAGAGCACAATGCCAAGCAGCAGCGTAAAGAAGCTCATCTCCGGCCGTAGCAGCGGGGCGATACCGGCGCAAAAGCAGCCGAGCAGATAGCGCTCCCGCGTGATGGGCTTCACTTTGGAGCTGCCCGAGATGGTGATCAGACCCCAGCACACGAGGCCCCCGGCCGCGAGCGCTTCCATGCCCGAGTAGGCCCAGTAGCCGAAGTATGGATTGACGACCAGCACCAGCACCATGGCCGCGGCAAAGATGCGGCTCGCTGCAAAGCCCAGGCTGCGGACCAGACGGTACGCAAAACCGAAGACGCCGGAGAGGGCGAAGATGGCGGCCAACGCGGTAAGCGTCTTCCCTGCGGCCATCCAGCTGGGGACCACGGCATGCACAGCGACCAGCAGCCATACCCACAGCGGCGAGGTGTCGCCATAGACCACGTGACCGTTAAAGGCAAAGCCCTTCCCGCGGGCGAGCGAACGTGCGAACTCGAGGTGGATCCAGGCGTCGTCCTCCCAGTAGTGCAGCGTGTGCGCAAACCAGAGGATGGCCCAGCCGGCAGCAAGCAGCAGAAACAGCAGCGCGGGCGGCGGGAAGCGCTGTTCATCAGCAGCGGGGGTGGGTGCGGCTTGCATGCAGCTCCTAAAGAGAAGTCGAGGCCCGATGTAGCAAAGGGTCTGCTTCCATGATGCCCTGCCCCAAGTTTCCTTGCCAACGAACAGGGGATGTACGAGCTAATGCTGCAGTTGCGTCACGGTCGGTTGTTGTCCCAGCCTGGTGCGGAGCGGTCGTGGCAGGCGCACCCGGCGGCGGCGCAGGGGTCGTGGCGTTGTAGCCGGGTCCAGACGGTACAGGATCAGCTGGTCGCGGTCCGGGTCGTCCATGGCGGCGAAGGCGGCCACACGCACGGGATGGTAGAGCGGCGCGAGGGCGTCCATCTTGTCATCGTCGATGTCGTTCCAGGCCACGTACCAGCCGGGCTTGTACTGCCGGACGCGCTCGTCGAGATCCATGGTGCCGAAGTCGTCATCGATGGAGGGCAGGCCGGTCATCAGGGTGAGATCAGAACCGGAGACCGAGAGCAGGAGGTCCGACTGGTGCGGGTCGGCGCGGATGAGACGTGCGATGGCCTCCGCGGCGGTCGTATAGGTGTACTCCGGGTGAAGCAGGAAGCTCACCTGCAGCAGGGCATCCGGGATGGCGATAGCCAGGACGATGGCGATCAGCACCCCGTGTCGTAGCCAGCGCAGACCAGGCCGGGACGCAGGGCTAGCGCCATGCCGAAACTCCTCGAGTGCGAGCGCCACGAGCATCGTGATGGGGAGGGCGAGAAGCAGGTAGTACCGCGGCTGCAGGTTGTTGTGGTAGGCGAGGAAGAGGAAGTACCCGCCCGTCCAGAGCAGCAGCGGCGGTACGAGCGGCTGACGGAAGAACTGCGGCCGGGCAAACATGGCCAGGAGCAGCGCGACGAAGAAGGCAGGGTAAAGCACGCCGCCCATCCACATGCCATCGGCAAAGGTGTTGGAGAGGACGGTCGCCAGGGGCTGCAGTTGAAACCCGGTGTAGCCATTCGCGGAGAACAGGTACAGGTAGTCCTCCCAATAGTGCGGGCGAACGAGCAGCAGCAGGTAGCCGGCCCAGAGCGTGACCGCGAGGGCCACAGGGGGCGCTGCCAGTTTCAGCGCCGGTTTTATACGGTAGCCGGCCCTGTACCAGAGCATGGACAGGGTTGCCGGGAACAGCGCGACCGCGGTCGTCTTCGTCAATACCACGGCGGCGAGCAGGACACCCAGGGCCAGGTGGGGCCACACGGCCAGGAGGGCGCCTCGCCAGCCCGGCCCACGGCGCTCCCAAGGCCGGAGGTACGACGCGGCGAGCAGCGCCAGCACCGTGAGCGCGGCCACGAGCGGCTCCAGAATCGCCATGCGTTCAAAGGCGAAAAAGAACGGGCTGACGCACAGGAACAACACGGCCAGAGGTGCTGCGAGAGATACCGTGTCCGGTCTGCGGTCATCGCGAGGAAAGCGCTGCATGAGGAGGTAGATCGCGCCGAGGGTGATCGCGAAGGTGCACACCGCGAGCGCACGTGCCGCGGACAGACTTACCCCCGTGAAGCGAAAGACAAGAGCCTCCAACAGGGGCCAGACAGGCAAAGCGACTGCCGGATTGAAGTCGCCCTGCAGGTACCAGTGGCCCGAGAGGAAGTGCCGGGTGGCGGCATCGCTGTACCAGCCCTCGTCCGTGTACTTGGACCAGTCCATCCAGGGCGAATCGTTGGGAAAATCGGCGCTGAGATGCACGAAGTGCAGGGCCAGAAAGATCGCGGCTACCGCAAGCAGCACCCATCGCAGGATGCTCTCCAGGCTGCGGCGTTTGCCCTTCAGCGAAGGCTGTTCCACGACATGCGCGCCCGTCATTCGCCTCCGCATTAGGACTTAGACCCGTTTCGGGCGCCGGTGGTGCGATGCGTCAGATGCCTCTACAGCAGACCGGGCAGGACCTCGGCAATGGGTTTCGCCGTCGCGGGGCATGCTGCCCGGGACTGCGCCGGCGCCACCGCGAGGTAATGCACATCGCGTGAGCGCACGTTGTCGAAAGGATACGACCCGCATACGGACCAGCCCGCGAGGCTTTGCTGAAAGGTGACTTTTGCCAGGAACTCGCGGCTGCCAAAGGCAAATACCGGGTGCTGCGCCATGCAGTGGTCAAAGCGCTGTGCGTACTTGAGCTTGGCAGCAGCCCGGCCGTTCACCAGGCCGTAGGGATCGCAGATGTCCCCCTGGGTGAAATAGCCCACGAAACCCACGTCCTCGGCAATGCCGAGCTGGCCACGCAGGCCGACCAATCGCTCCTGCGCACGGAACTGGTTCAGTGCTGCGCCGCGATCGGCAAACAAGCGGTAAAAGGTCCTGCTCTCCCATGCAAAGGCCGGCACCAGGGCGACCAGGAAGAGCAGCAGGCAGGCCTGCAGACCGCGGGCAAAGCCCGGGGCAGACCGTCCCTCCCCGTCCGCAACGCGCAGCAGGTTCCAGAGCAGCGGAAAGAAGAGCGTCCATCCGAAGTAGCGAATGCCCTGGATCTGCTGGCCGCGCACGGCCGACGCCAGCAGCACAAGCGGAAACAGCAGATTGCCGGGCAGATCCGCCAGCCGAATGCGATCCCAGGCAGCCAGGGCGGCGAGGCTCGCGAGCCATAACAGCAGGAGGCCGATGCCGAAGGAGAAGCTGCTTGCGACCGTGACGGCCGTCATCTGGAAGGTGTCCTGCCAGGCACCCGCGCCGAAGGCCTTGGCCAGGGCCGTATCGGGCAGCAGAGCGCCCATTGTCAGCACAATGAGGCCAGCCGCTGCGATGCCTCCCAGGGCGGGCATGGATGCGGCGACGAGGCCCCGCACGGGATGCTCCACCGCGAGCCGACGTACCCGGCCGGTGAATATGTGCAGGCCCGCCATCAGCGAGAGGCAGCCTACCAGCATGAGGAGCTCGACCCGCAGCAGCACCGTGAAAAGGCCATAGACGAAGCCGTATACCAGCAGGCGAGGGGGTAGGCGGGAGGACCGCGTGAGAGTCCGTAACAGCAGGACGCCGAGCAGCGCATCGAGAAATACGAGCCCCGTCTCCATGCCGTCGTCCAGCCAGCGGACCGCGGAGGGTGCGACGGTGATGGCGAGCAGAGCTACCGCCATCAGCCACACAGCCGCAGGGGGAGCGTCCGCCTGCTGCAGCCCGCGATACAGCGCAACGGCCAGCGTGGCAAACAGCGCAACGTACACAACGGACGTAACAACACGCGGCAGCAGCGGCGAGGCTGTCAGCGCCCGCAGCCCGGCCAGAAGCGACACATACAGCAGGCTCGAGGTGCCAAACGAGGCATGGACGCCGTCGTAGGTGATGCGGTGCCCGTGCAGCAGGTGGTCGGCGTAACGGAGATGGATCAGCGCGTCGTCGAGGCTGTAAGGCCAGGACACGCCAATCCATACCAGTAGCCAGATGGCCAGCAGCGACGCTACCCACGGATAGGCCCGGCCTATACCCGGCGTGGTGTCCGGTGCCGCAGGGGAAGCGAAGTCCCGTCTACTCATAGGCAAGGGCATCGATCGGATCTTTGCGCGCAGCCTTCAGTGCCGGATAGCTCGCGCCCAGCAGAGCCCCCAGCAGCGTGATACCCGTCGCAATCGCCACCCACTCCCCTGTGAACGTGAACGCGAGCGATGGGAACCGTGAGTGCAGCACCAGTTTGAGGAGCAAGGTCGCCAGGATCCCGAACACCACCCCGCATGCGGCCAGCAACCCCGTCTCCCGCAGCACCACGGAGACAATCATGCCCTGGCTTGCACCCATGCTCTTCAGGATGCCGATCTCGCGTGTGCGCTCCATCACGGCCGTGTACATGGACTGAAAGATCACCAGGAACCCGATCACGGCGGCGATGCCAATCAC
>CAXTVC010000080.1:0-14452 GCA_964247615.1 uncultured Acidobacteriaceae bacterium | reverse complement strand
AACATCCCCAGGACCTTTTCCAGTCCCCCCGGGTCTTCGACGTTGACCGTTACCAGGGAGCGGTCGATCTGGCGATTCAGGCCAGTGAGCACGCGGCCTGGGCCGACCTCAAGGAAGTGGGTTGCGCCGCAGCTTTGCAGCAGCTGGATGCACTCCACCCAGCGCACGGCGCCGGTGACCTGCCGGATCAGCGTATCGCGGGCGTCCGGGCCGCGCTTCACTGCTCTTGCGTCGACGTTGGCCACGATCTCGAAACAGGGGTCTTCAAAGGCGACGGCCTCGAGTGTGCTGGACAGGCACTCCTGCGCGGGCTGCATGAGCGCGCAATGAAAGGGGGCGCTCACCGGCAGCATAACGGTGCGCTTGGCACCGGCCTCCTTGCACTCGGCCGCAGCCCGTTCCACGGCGTCCTTGTCGCCGGAGATGACGATCTGCTCCGGGGAGTTCATGTTCGCCGGCGAGACCACGGCTGACACCCGCGAGGCTGCCTCGGCCAGGGTGCTGGCCGGGTTGGAGGGGTCGCCAAGGGCCTCTCGGGCCGCGGCGCTTTGCTCGGTCGGGTCGGCAGGATCCTGGGGGGGCGCCTGGGTCAGTTCGTCAGAGACCCGCGCGCAGATGTCGTTAACAACGTCGTACTCCAGGCCCAGGATCGCGGCCATCGCACCCTGGCCGGCGGGAACGGCACTCTGCATGAATTGTCCACGGGAACGCACGGCCTTCACCGCGTCGCGGAAGGAGAACGTGCCTGCCGCCACATGCGCGGAGTACTCGCCCAGCGAGTGCCCGGCAGCGAAGCAGGGCTTCAGGCCGCGACTCTTCAACTCAGGCTCCAGGGCGCGCCAGATTGCTATGGAGGTCGTCAGGATGGCCGGCTGGGTGTGTTCCGTCATCCTGAGATCGTCTTCTGGTCCCTCAAAGATGAGTTTTGAAAGCGGAAAGCCGAGGGCCTCGTCGGCTTCGTCGAAGACCGCTTTGGCTGCCGGCACGGTGTCATAGAACGCGCGGCCCATCCCGACGCTCTGGGATCCCTGCCCCGGAAACAGCAGGGCGATCTGCGGCGGCTTCGAAGCCGTTTCGGTGGTCTCTGCGGGGGCCTGGGTCGGTGCGGTTTCGATCGGGTCGCTCATCGCCTTCTAGAATGCGCCACCGGGAGACCTTCTGGAAAGCGAGTGGGGTCCGCCGCATCCGCTGCAAACGTCCCCACAGGCAAAATTCACTCGATGGAAGCGCCGGTGAAGGTGTTTTCAGCGCGCGCCGAGGTCAGCCGGTAGAGGGCAAACTGCCGGCTGGTGCCGCCGCGCATGTCGAACAGCAGGCTCGCCCGATGCGAGGCATCCGGGTCCACGGCGTCTACCAGGTGCAGCCGCGGTCCGCGGTCCAGGTGCAGGCTGTCCGTCACGGTGCCCAGCGCGACCTGCAACTCACCTGAGGCCAGGCGTTGCGCTACCAGCGTTACAAAGGCGGTGGGGTGCGTGGCCGTGGCGGGCAGGTCGCCGGGATGGGCAAGGGCTGCCGGCACGCTTGCGGTATAGACAAAGGTGGGCAGGCCTCCGTAGCTCAGCGTAAAGCCGGCAATCTCCTCATTGCGGAGCAGGAGGGGAGAGGCAGGGGTCGCCTTGATGGGCTTTTTTGCGGGGGGGTGGGCAGCCGCGGCAGCCGTCTTGTGCGGGGTGACAACCGGCGTTGTGTCGGCCCCGTACTCGGAGGGTCGGCCACGCTGCAGCTTCGGCGGCGCGCCTGACCCGTTCTCGGTTGCCGCGGCGGTGCCCTCCGTGCTGTGCGTGGGAAGTGTTGGGGCGATCACCTCCGCCGAAGGAACCAGCTTGTTTTCTGCGAGATACGCTGCCACGCGCACCCTGGCAACGGCGGCCATCGCGGCCAGCGTGCGCGTCCGCTCCGCAGGGTCCTCCCAGGTTCGGGCAAATGGATGGGGGTCGCGCGTTACCGGGTCGGATACCGCTACGGCCTGGTGCAGATCGGCTGGCATGCCGGTCAGTGCCTTGACCGTGTCGTCGGCCATCGTTTTGTGGCTCAGCGTCGGCCGGTCAGGATCGTCTCCCGGAGCGGGTCCAACGGCGGTCACGCTGGCGGTGGCAGCCTTTTTGCCTCCGACGGCAGCCTTTCTTCGGCTGGCATCCTGTGACGGGTCACGACGGGCCAGGGTAGGACGATCAGTGTCGTCATCGTCCTTGGACGCGTTGCCTGATCCGGAGGACGGTCGATCCTTGCCCGTTCCGTTTGTGGAGTCCGTCCCACCGCCGTTATCGGTCGTCGAGTTGCGCCGGGTCATGTGGGGTTTGCCGTCATCGGTGTCAGCCCCCGCCTCGGCTTTGGCTTTTCCATCCTCGGTGGCGCCCTGGATCACGCCCACATGGGACGACTTGTGCAGGGGCGGAGCGGCCTTTGGAGGGGCCTGCCCCGTGAACTTCCCGAACCCGTACCAGGCACCGACGGAGTTGCCGTCCGCCACGGCATTGCCGCTGATGATCCGCTCGGCCCCGTCCAGATCCAGCGCACCTTCCGGTTCACCGGAGCGCTCCACTGTATAGAGGTTGCCGCTCTGCAGCGCGAAGGGGATGGGCCGCGCGAGGTACAGGCCCGCATCCTCGAAATGCCCATTGATAAAGAGGGAGACCGGCACAAAGCGCGCGGCATTTGGTTTGGCCAGCTCGCCGGTCCATTCGTATACGCCAATGGCCCGGGTCACCCGCTCGGGTGCTTCGACATGGTGCATCTGTGCGCCTGCCACCCCGGCCACATGCAGCGCCACGCCGATAGCCATCTTTGGAGCCAGGCTGTGGAAGTTCGGGAACTTCGGGAACTTCGCGAAGGAGGACGTTGGCCGCATGCTGGGGGTTAGACGGCGTCGGCTGCGGTCGCGTTTCGCTGGTAAGATTCCCGCTAAAGTAAAGTGAGCTTTCGGACGATATAGTGAAAGGGTGCCCCATCCCAAGTGCCCGGCCCAGGAGGGAAAATGGCTTCGCCTGAAGTGATCGCAGCTGCGCCGCCGGTGCACTCCAGGTCTGTGTCGCCGCTGCGTCCCGGTGTGCCCCTTTGTGTTGATTTGGACGGCACCCTCGTCAAATCCGACACGCTGGTGGATTCGGTGCTCGCCCTTGCGCGCCAGCACCCCGCCGCCCTGTTGAAAATTCCTGGCTGGATCGGGGAAGGCAAAGCCGTCTTTAAGCGCCACGTGACCTCGGCGGTAACGCTGGATGTCGCGCACCTGCCCTACAACAAGACGCTGGAAGCGTGGCTGCGCGTCGAGCATGGCGAAGGCCGGGCGATTTATCTCGCCACTGCTGCCGACCGCGCCCTGGCCGACCGTGTCGCCGACTACCTGGGCCTGTTTGCGGGCGTGCTCGCCTCGGACGGTTCGACCAACCTGGCCGGCGGGAACAAGCTTGCGGCCTTTCGGGCCCAGTTCGGTGAAAGCTTCTGCTATATCGGCAACGCGAAGCCGGATATCGAGGTGCTCTCTGCCTGCGTGGCGCCCATGGTCGCCAATCCGGACAAGGCGCTGACAAGCGGCCTGGCCCGCGCGGGCGTCACCGTGGCGCATACCTTTGACGACCGCACCCCGACCGCCAGGAGCTGGCTCAAGGCCATTCGCCTGCACCAATGGGCGAAGAACACGCTCATCTTCGTGCCCGTGCTGCTGGCCCATGCGTGGAGTGTGGCCACGATCGTGGCGGCGATGGTCGCTTTTCTCAGCTTTGGCCTGTGTGCCTCGGCGACCTACATTGTGAATGACCTGCTCGATATCGAGGCCGATCGGCGGCACCCCCGCAAGCGCCGGCGTCCCTTTGCTGCGGGCGACCTGTCTGCCTTTGCGGGCGTGAGTGCGGTTGTCGTGTTGATGTGTGCGTCGGTTGCGCTTGCGCTGTTCCTGCCGAGACTCTTTGCCTCGATGGGAGGAGTGCACGCCGTTGGGCACGCCATCAGCTTCTTGGACTGGCTGCTGCTCTACACCGCCACCACGCTCACGTACTCCTTCTATCTCAAGCGCAAGCTGCTGCTAGATGTCTTTGTGCTGTCCGGTCTGTACACCGTGCGCATCCTCGCGGGCAGTGCGTCGACAGGCGTGCCGATGTCCGCCTGGCTGGCCGGGTTCAGCGTGTTCTTCTTTCTGTCCTTGGCGTTTGTGAAGCGTTTCAGCGAGCTTGAAGGGCTACGCGAAAGTGGTAAGGCCGTCACCAACGGCCGCGGCTATTTCGTCTCCGACCTGGAGCAGCTACGCTCGCTCGGCACCGGCTCTGCGTATGCCGCCGTGGTGGTGATGACGCTCTACATCTCCAACCCGGAGACCACGCTGCTGTACCACCACACCGCGCGTCTTTGGCTGGTGGTGCCCGTGCTTCTGCTGTGGCTGAGCCAGGTGTGGATGCTCGCCAGCCGCGGCCGCATGCACGACGACCCTGTCGTGTGGGCCTGCACCGACCGGCGCAGCCTTCTGCTGGGTCTGCTGATGGCGATCATTATCTGGTGGGCCTTGTAGTGGCACGCTGCGCATCGAACCGGAGAGGCACGCCTCTCGACGAGTAGGAACCCGTTTGATCATTCCGCAACTCACTGACTTTTCCGAAGCCTCGCTGGACGGGGCGTTCGCCTCCGTTCTCGCGGAGGCCCGTGACGCTGCCGGCGCCGCCGATTTTGAGGCAGAGGCCTTTCGCCTCGAGTGGCTCGGCCGCAAACAGGGCCACCTCAAGGCGATCTCCGATGCCTGGCTGAAGGCCGCCCCGCCTGAGGCCAAGCGCCTCATCGGCCAACGCTTCAATGCGCTGAAGGAGCAGGTTGAAGCCACCCTTGCCGGCACTGCCCTCGCGCCATCTACACGTTCCGTGCAGGCCGACAGCGCACTGGACTTCACCCTGCCCGGCAGCCGTCAGCGCCTTGGAGCCGAGCACCCGCTCATCAAGACCATGGCTGAGATTGTGTCGGTTTTTGAGCGGCTCGGCTACTCCGTCGCTCTTGGCCCGGAGGTCGAGACTGACTTCTTCAACTTCGAGGCGCTTAACTTCCCGCCCAACCACCCCGCACGCGATACCCAGGACACCCTTGTCGTTGCCGACCAGGCCGGCAAACCCCCTCGCGAGCGCCTGCTGATGCGCACCCACACGTCACCCGTGCAGATCCGCTCGATGCTTGCGCAGGATCCGCCCCTGCGTGCGGTGATCCCCGGTAAAGTCCATCGCAACGACGCCGCCGACGCCACGCACTCGCCCGTCTTCCACCAGGTGGAAGGGCTCTGCGTCGATACGAATATCACCTTCTCGGACCTGAAGGGCACGCTCGACCATGCCATGAAGGCGCTGTTCGGCTCCGCCGTGAAGACGCGCTTCTTTCCCAGCTTCTTTCCGTTTACAGAGCCCTCTGCGGACGTGCAGATCAGCTGCCCGTTCTGTGGCGGCAAGGGGTGCCGCAAGTGCAAGCACAGCGGCTGGATTGAGCTGCTCGGCTGTGGCATGGTCGACCCCAACGTCTTCGAGGCCGTGAATGCGCGCCGCGTCGAGCTGGGCCGTGAGCCAGCCTATGACACCCGCCGAATCAGTGGCTTCGCGTTTGGCATGGGCGTCGATCGCATCGCGATGATGAAGTACGGCATCAGCGATATCGGCCTGCTGTATGGCGGAGACATTCGCTTTCTGGAGCAGTTCGCCTAGGTGCGGCCAACCGGCGAAACGTGCCTCCCATAAGCTGCGCTTATCCCGCATCATGCGTTCGACTTGGACTTCGCGGCTGCCTGGTCTCAGGCTGGTTGTAGAGGAGCCCGACGTGACCACAACGATGCCAATCCAGGAGTTCGAGACTGCTGAGCTGGAGGGGGCCTTGGCCGTCGTCCCGATGCCGACAGCCGTTCATTTCCTCGGGCAGGACGCCACCGAGATCCACCCACGGCTGCTCATTGGGCAGACCTCCGTGACCGGGAAGTCGAATGATCCCGGGGCAAAGAAGACGCTCGATGCGAAGATCGTCTTTTTTCTCGGTCTGCTGCTGGCGGCCAGCGGTCTTGTTTCGCCACCCGTGGCGCTGGTCGGCGGCATAGCCTACGGTTTCAGCGTGGAGCACCCGATGCGTCGCGAAGCGAGCTCGCTTGCCAAGCTCCTGCTGCAGCTCTCTGTCATCCTGCTGGGCTTCGGCATCGATCTGCACCAGGTCATCCATGCGGGCAAGTCCGGCTTCGTTTACACCGCGATCAGCATCGCCTCGGCTGTGATTCTTGGGCTGCTGCTGGGCCGCGTGCTGAAGATCGGCGGCAAGGCCTCCTACCTGATCACGATGGGCACCGCAATCTGCGGCGGCTCAGCCATCGCCGCCCTCGCGCCCATCACCGATGCGAACGAGGAAGAGATCTCCATCTCCATGGGCACAGTGTTTCTGCTGAACTCGATCGCGCTTCTGCTCTTTCCCGCAATTGGTTGGGCGCTGCATCTCAGCCAGAATCAGTTCGGCCTGTGGGCGGCGCTGGCCATCCATGACACCAGCTCGGTTGTAGGCGCGGCGGCGAAATACGGCAATCAAGCCCTTGCCATAGGAACCACGGTAAAGCTGGCACGCGCGCTGTGGATCGTCCCTATCTCGCTGATCACGGCGTCAGTCGTCGGGCGTGCGGCGCAAGGGAAGGGCACTGCGCAGAAACCCAAGGTGAAGATCCCCTGGTTCATCTTTCTCTTCCTTCTGGCTTCAGTCGCCAGCACCTACCTGGTCCGCCTGGCACCGCTGTATCTGAACCTGAATCACCTTGGCAAGCTGGGGCTCACGGCGACGCTGTTTCTGATCGGCACCAGCCTCTCCAGGAAGACACTGAAACAGGTGGGCTTTCGTCCGCTGGTGCAGGGCGTGGTGCTCTGGATCATCGTGGGCTCGGCGTCGCTGGCCGCGATCTACTTCCACGTGATCTCGATCTAGTCCTGCGCGGTCTCTGCCGGTTGCGCTGCGTCGGCCTGCCGGCCCCGGTTGGCGCGTCGCTCCTCACGTCGTTGCGCGTACAGCAGAAGGTGATCGTAAAACGCGGGGGAGGGACCGCCCCTGTCAGGCCCCCGCTGCCGCAGCAGTTTCAGCTCGCGAGACACGGTGACGCCCGCAAGCTTCGCGATCGCCAGCGTGCCCAGTTTGCGCTGCCGCCGCAAGGCAAAGCGCGAGGCAAAGCCCACGCCCAGGCCGGCCTCTACACACGCCAGCAACGCCTCGGTGGAGCCCAGCTCCATGGAGATTCGCAGGGTTTCGACCGGCATCCCCGCCCCGGCCAGGGCGGCCTCCAGCACGGCACGGGTTCCCGAGCCCTGCTCCCGCATCAGCAACCCCGCAGAGCGCAGCTCCGCCGGCGCAATGTCACGTCCTGCCCAGGCATGGTCACCGGGCACTACCAGCACCAACTCATCCTGTATCCAGGGCTCGATCAGCAGATCCGACCGGTGCGCGGGGCCTTCGATCAGCCCCAGCGCCGCCCCACCCGCGGCCACGCGCTCTACAACGCGTTCCGTGTTGGCGCTCTCCAACTGCAGCGCGACCTCCGGGTGCCGTGCCGCGAAGGAGGCCAGCAGCCGCGGCAGCAGATACTGCGCGATGGTCGTTGAGGCCGCTACGAGCAGCGTTCCCTGCACCCTGCCCTCCACAGCCGCGACACTCTCCTCTGCCTGGCGTAGCAAGGCCCCTGACCGCTCGGCAAAGGTCAGCAGCGTGCGGCCCGCGTCTGTAAGCCGGACCTGGCCTCCGCCGCGATCGAAGAGCCGCTGGCGCAGCTCGGTCTCCAGTGCCTTGATCTGTTGCGTCACCGCAGGCTGCGTGACGTAGAGGACCTCGGCGGCACGGCGGAAGCTTCCGCGCGTCGCCACCTCGCGGAACACACGCAGGCGGAAGTTTTCAAGCACCTCGCCAGTATGCGCCACGGCTCGCTCCCTCAAAGGACTGCCTCCGCATGGCTTACCTTTACCGTAAGATCACGTCCAGACAAGACCATGGCCCCTCCCCTGTGCACCGCCTCCGCCTTCAGGCGCCCGCTCCTGACGTTGAGCTGTTTTGCGGCAGTCCTCCTTGCGGCGGCGGCTTCCGCTCAGCAGGGGGCGCACCCTCGTGACTTCGAGATCCATGATGCGGACACCCGCGCCTGGTGGCACATCACCGAAGACCTCGCGGGCGATGGTATGGAGGGGCGCGACACCGGGACCGCGGCCTACCGCCGCGCGGCTGATTACGTGGCCCGGCGTTTCAAAGCTGCAGGGCTTCAACCCGCGGGCGATAGCGGCACCTACCTGCAGAGCGTTCCCATGCACCAGGTGGACCTGACCCCCGAGGGCACGAGCTTTGTCGTGCATCGCGAGCACGGCGCAGATCTGCCGCTCCGCTTTCTTTACGAGATCACGGCCGCCCCGCCGCAGGCTGCAAACACCAGGACCGGCGGCCCGCTTACCTTCCGCGGCTACTGCGGTGCAGACGCCATGGCCGACATTTCCGGCAAGATGGTCGTCTGCTTCGGCACACAGCGCGCCGGCCTGCCCACCGGTGCCGAGCGCGTTGCAAACGCCCGCAAGGGACACGCCGCCGGCGTCATCAACGTGGACGACCCCTACTTCACGATCGAGCCCCCGCGCTGGCCCTATGCCTACGCGCGCAGTGTCACGCTTGCAGAAGCAGGTACGACTTCTCAAGCGTCGGGCAACATGCTGCCGCCCATGCGGCTCAGTGCGGCGGCCTTTGGGAGGCTGCTGGAAGGCTCAGGCCAGGACGCCGCGACCCTTCTGAGGACTGGCGGAGCGAAGCAGCCGCTCGCCAGCTTCGATCTCGCCGCAACCCTGGACATTACCCTGCACACGGCAGCGAAGGACATCAGCTCGCCGAACGTTCTCGGCATCCTGCCCGGCTCTGATCCTGCGCTGCGCGACCAGTACGTCGTCGTTGCGGCGCATCTGGATGGCTATGGTTTTGGTACGCCCGTGGACGGGGACTCGCTCTATAACGGCGCACTGGACGATGCCGCTTACGTCGCGCTGCTGATCCAGCTTGCCGACGATCTCCGTGACGGCCGTCAGCGGCGTGTCACCGAAAAGGCCGGCATCCGCACGGGCACCTATGACGGCGTCACGCTGGATGCCCCGAAGCGGTCCATCCTGTTCTGCGCCTTTACGGGCGAGGAGAAAGGGCTGCTGGGGTCTACCTGGTTCGTCGCGCATCCCACCGTGCCGCTGGCGCAGCTTGCCGCCGACCTCAACCTGGATCAGCTTCGCCCGCTATTCCCGTTGAAGACCCTGACGGCGCTTGCCATCCACGACACCACGCTTGGGGCCACGGCGGCGAAGGTCGGGGCAGGGGAGGGCATTCAGATCCGCGAGGACCGTGAGCCCGAACGCGGCCTGCTGCGCCGTGCCGATCACTATCCGTTCCTGAAGGCCGGTGTTCCCGCGATCGGCTTCGTCTTCGGCTTTGAGCCCGGCACGGACGAGGAGCGCCGCTACCGCCACTGGTACGACGTGCAGTACCACCGCCCGCAGGACGATCTCACGCAGCCTTTGGATTTCCAGGCGGCGCTGAGGTTCAACATGTTCTTTTTCCGGCTTGTCGAGACAGTCGCGGATGACCCGGAGAGGCCTCGTATCTTGAAAGACGGACGCTAGGGACGGGAAGAGCGCATAGGAACACCATCGATTCCGTTGCGCAACTTGCGCTGGTCTTTAGCGGGTCCGACTTACTGCCCCGGAGGCGCGGGCACCATGACGGCGCCCGGATCCACCTTGGGAATGCCAAAATGACCGCCCAGGTGCACGAGGTCCAACGGCCGCAGCAGGCCCGAAACCTCGATGACGTTCATCTGCCGTGGTGCCCGGATCAAAATCGCCACATCGTCGATCTCGGCCCCGCGAAAGTGCAGCCACAGATCCGTAATGGGCTTCAGTGGCGATACCTGTTCGCGCGCACTGACGTTTGCCTCGACAAGGTGCTTCCACCCGGCCGCGCCATAGGACGCCCGCAGAGCCTGCAGGGCCTCCGGCACGTAAAACGCAGGCTCGCGATAGCGATAGTTCTGCACCGTGACAGCATTGAGTCCCACCGCTCCCTGCCCCAGGATCCCCTGCAGCATGTCGCGGTCAAAGGTAAACGCGGTGTGGGAAGCCGGCTGTGAGGTTAGCCCGGCCAGCGCCTCGGGTACGCCCAGGGGCTCGAACGATGGGCCGCCAACTGCCGGGCCCGGTGCATAGGCAGGGGGTGGTGGTTGTGGCGGGGGCGGCGCGTCCGCGTACTGCGCCCGCGCGCTCACCGCAAACGCGGCAACGAACACTCCAGCACACCGGTACAGCGACGCAATTCGGCTCATGGTCTCTTAGACCACAGCGGCGACGGCAAAGTTGCGTTTCTGGTCTGGAAGCCGTTATTGCGGGTTGCGCGGCGCGAAGTACCCCTTGCGGGCGTGTACCTGGTAGCGCTGATCGAGGGCTACCAGGTAGATCGTCCGGAACGCGCCATCCTGCTTGAACTCTGCCGGGACGTATTCCAGCGAGTACTGCGAGCGCAGCTCCTGCTCGATGTTGGCAAAACCGGTCGCCATATCTTCCATGCGCGTCGGAAAGAAGGCCCGTCCGCCCGTGGCATCGGCGATCTGCTGCAGCACGTCGTCGCCCTTGTCCTTGCTGGGGCCTACGTTGGTGGAGATCGTGTAGACAATCGTCTCCGCACGCTGGCACATCTTGATCGCGTCTGCCTCGTGCGAGCGGCTGTAATCGTCGTCGCCGTCGGACACCAGCACCAGCGCCCGCCGTACCGGCTGCTGGTTCTGCAAGGTCAGCATCTGGTCGCGGCAGGTCTTGTACAGCCCGTCAAAGAGGGACGTACCGCCGCCGGGACGCAGCTTGTGGATGCCCGTATCCAGCAGGTCAATGCGGTTGGTGTAGTCCTGCGCGATGTCGGTCTGCACATCGAAACCTTCCACAAAGGCGCGATCCATAGGCCGCAGGATCTGCAGCAGAAAGTCCACCGCCGCCTGCTGCTCGAACTCAAAGCGTGAGCGGATGGAGTTCGACGTATCAATCATCAAGCCCACGCGCAGGGGGAGGTTCGTCTCCTGGCGGAAGTGCACGACGCGCTCCGGGGGACGCTGGTCGTCCAGCAAGCCGAAGTTCTGTTGCTGCAGGTTGGTGATGAACTTGCCCTTGCTGTCCGTGACCGTGAAGACAAGGTTTACCTCTCGGGTAAACACCTGAATGGTGGGCGCCTGCGGCGGTGGCGTGGACTCATCGCGTGGCGTCAGGGCTGGATTGGTCGTCTGTGCGGGTGTTTGCGCCGGACTCTGGGCAGCAGGCGTTTGGGCGGCAGGGCTGGCAGGGGCAGCAGCCGGCTGCTGCGCCCCTGCGCAAACGCCACAACAAGACAGCAAAAACCCAGCAACAAAGGCAGCAAGACGGTTTGGCGCGGAGACGACGTTCATTTCGCCTTGATTCTAGCAACTCGCGCGGGGCGCTGGTCTTTCGAGGCGGGCTCTCCGCTCCCCGGGCGCACCTTGGCGAGAAAGCTCTCCAGCTCCGGCGGCAGCGGCGCCTTTAGGTCCAACGGCTTGCCGGTGCGCGGATGACGCAGCTCGATCTCCGCCGCGTGCAGAAAATTCCGGTTCAGCGTGCGCTCCGGCGCGTCGCCCGCGGGGTCGTCCGTGCGCCGCAGCTTTCCCAGAGCGCCGTAGAGCACGTCGCCCACCACCGAGTGCCCGAGCGAGGCCAGGTGCGCACGAATCTGGTGGGTCCGGCCTGTTTCAATTTCCACCTCCACCAGGGTGAACACGCCGTAGGGTCCCGGGGCGTCTTTGGATCCAAGCCGTTCCAGCACGCGCCAGTGGCTTACAGCCGGCCGAGCGCCGCTCTCCACGCTGCGCCGCGTGGTCATGCGCATGCGCCGCACGGGATCGCGCCCGATGGGCAGGTCCACCGTGCCTTCCTCATGCGCCACGCTGCCATGCACCAGCGCCACGTACACCTTGCGCAGGGAGCGCGACTGAAACATGTCGGCCAGCTTGCGATGCGTTGTGTCGTTCTTGGCCACCAGAATGAGCCCGCTGGTGTCCTTATCCAGGCGATGCACGATGCCCGGCCGCAGTGCGCCGCCCTCCCCCGAAAGCCCCTTCTGGAAGTGAAACAGCAGGGCATTCACCAGCGTGCCGCGGTTGTGCTCGGCGTCGCCCGCCCCGGCGTGCACGGTCATGCCGGCAGCCTTGTCAATCGCGGCCAGGTCCTTGTCCTCGTAGACAATCGCCAGCGGGATGTCCTCCGGCTCGGCTCGCAATGGCTCGGGCCGGGGCTCGCCTTCGACCTCGATGGCCTCGCCACCTTCCAGTTTCAGGCTGGCTTTCGCGGGCTTGCCCCCCACGCGGACCTGCCCGTTTTCGATGAGCAGCTGTACCCGCCCGCGGCTGACATCCGGCAGGGCCTTGGCCAGGTAGGCGTCCAGCCGCTTGCCCCTGGCTACCGGGTCGGCGACAAAGCTGCGCACGCCGTCCTCGGCTTCCAGATCGTCCAGCACCGGGATGGCCTCGCCCGGCGGCATGACGGGCACGGGTGCCCCTGCCGGGTCCTGCGGCTCGCCAGCGACAGCCTGCGCCACAGTCACGCCGGAATCTTCGGCGGCCTTGCGCGCGGTCTCGGCGTCGCGCACAGCGTCGCGATGCACACGGTAGTCATGCTTCACCGTCTGCCGGCGCTTGCCCTTGCGGATCATGTTTTTCGATGGCATCAGCGCACCCTCTTCAGCAATTCTGTGGATCTTTCATAACTTTGAGGGCACTGGGACAAAGGTGACCCCAAGCGCCCGTGCGCGTCGGAGGCCCGCCCGGCGTACGGCACGTTAGTCTGCGGGAACATAGACCGCCTTGTTGAACTTCCCGAAATCCCGGCTGTTGTATGTCACCAGGGTCCGTTCGGCCACGAGCGCCGTCGCATAGATCACGGCATCCGGCAGCTTCATCCTGGACGCTCGACGCAAATCCACCGCCTGCCGAGCAATCT
Source organism: uncultured Acidobacteriaceae bacterium (assembly GCA_964247615.1). Classification (GTDB taxonomy): domain Bacteria; phylum Acidobacteriota; class Terriglobia; order Terriglobales; family Acidobacteriaceae; genus Granulicella. Next base: position 1,472 of record CAXTVC010000080.1, on the reverse strand, counting down.
CGCGGCTTACTTCAAGAACCTGAAACGTTCCAAGGAACCGCTTCGTCTCGAGTTCCGCTCCTGTGGGGTAGCCGACCAGGATCTCCATCCATGTAATCAGGCTGATCGCGTGGTCGGTTCGTGAGGCAAGCAGATGCATGGACGTCTTGCGTGTTCCATTTAACGCGTAGATCAGGACATTTGTGTCGAAGAGCAAAGGCCCGTCTACCACTCCCCACGCATCCGGTCCTGAAATGCCAATCCGTCTTCCGGTTCCCGCTCTCCCGTCCGCCAGGCGCCGAAGAACGACGAAACGGGTGGGCCATTCTCTGTGACATAGGCCGCAATCGCGCGCCGAATGACCTCGGCACGAGAAACTGCCTGCTGCTGCGCGAGGAACTCCAGCGCCTGCAACTGGTCTTCGGTTACGTCGGCAAGGATGCGAAGCATACTGACATCATACGCTGATATCAGAAGCGGGGCGGAGACTCCAGAGCGCAACCCCGGCCAGCATCGCGGTGAGTGCGACAAGCTGCCCCGCCTCAAGCGGCAGCCCGGAAAAAAGGTCTTCCGGCAAGGAGAGCATATCGAGTCCGAAGGCTGCCGCGCCCCCAAGCATGAGCGCGAGCCCCGCCACGCGGCCCGTCGGCCAGGGTTTCCCCAGCGCAATCCAAAGGACAGCCAGCAGGGCCACGGACAGCAGAACGCCATACAGTGACACCGGCAGCAAGTGGAGCCCATGGTTTTTGTCACCGTTGAAGACCGGCATCCCGGGCTCTGAGCCGTCCATCCAGTGTCCCAGCTCCAGAAAGGTTGCGAGGAGCGCGCCAGGGGGCGCAAAGGCGTCCAGCACTTTGAGCACGGGCAGTCGCTTGCGCCGCAGGTATAGCCAGGTCGCCAACGCCCCCAGCCCCATACCGCCAAGGGTCAGCGAGGGCAGGCTCAGCACCAGCAGGGGATAGCGTGAAAACGCCCTGGGATCACTCAGGACCAGCAACAGTCGCGAAGCTATAAAGCAGCTCATCACCGCAAAAAGGCCGGCATCCCAGACAGCCTCAGGACGCAATCGGAGGCGGCGTGCCGTCCTTCCGCTCAGGCCCATCGCGAGGACCACCCCCAGGGCAGCACAGGCACCATAGGGCGTCAGCCGCATAGGCCCAATACGGACACCCCGCAGGGGAAGGATCGCAGAAAAGTTGAAGGCAGATGTCACGAGTGGATCTTCCAGGCACTGCAGAGCGCGTCATGGTCAACGTGATGCGCCAGCCGTCTTACGCCGACCGCTCCACGCCACGCGAAGCACTGACCGCTTCATCGCGGAATAGAAAAGACCGACCCACGGGGCCGTGGATTGAGCGCTGGTGAACCTGTCGTTAGACAGCGGGGCTTAGCCGTGGCTCTTTAGGCATTCCGGACTGGCGGACACTGCACACCGAGCCATGTATACGAGCCAAACCCCTGGTTCAAAGAATATTGGTTCTACCAGCGTTATC
>CAXTVC010000079.1:0-14491 GCA_964247615.1 uncultured Acidobacteriaceae bacterium | reverse complement strand
CTCGTCCGTCTCCGGCAAAGGCTTCAGGATGATGCGGTCGACGATCGCCTCGATCGTGTGGTTCTTGCGCTTCTCCAGCCGCATTCCCTCTGCGACCTCGGTGATCTCCCCGTCGATCCGGACCCGGTAGCCTTTACGATCGAGCGCCTCAAGCTCCTCGCGGAACTCGCCCTTGCGGCCCCGCACGATGGGCGCCAGCACCGTGATGCGCTCCCCGGGCGACTCCGTCTGGTTGCGCTCCACGATCTGCCCGACGATCTGGTCGGCGGACTGCCGTGAGATGAGCTGATGGCAGTTGGGGCAGTGCGGCTGGCCTACCGAAGCCCACAGGAGCCGCAGGTAGTCATAGATCTCCGTGATCGTGCCCACGGTGGAGCGCGGCGAACGCGAAGTGGTCTTCTGCTCGATCGAGATCGCCGGGCTCAGGCCGTCGATCGAATCCACATCGGGCCGTTCCATCTGGTCGAGAAACTGCCGCGCATAAGCTGACAGCGTCTCCACATACCGCCGCTGGCCCTCGGCGTAGATCGTGTCGAACGCCAGGGAACTCTTCCCGGAGCCGCTCAGTCCGGTGACGACGGTAAGGGAATTGCGCGGAATCGAGACCGAGATATCGCGGAGGTTATGCTGACGGGCGCCGCGAACATTGATATGCGTGAGACTCATAGATGGGGGGGCCAAAAGGCCAACTTCAAGAATACCGCGACAGCTCCGTTCGGCGTGCTGCCCGTTCCCCCGCCACGCCGGGACATGGAGGTATCTGCCTGAATAACAGACTGCAACGAAAATTGCAGCGCGGCCATCGCCCATTCAGGCGAAGATGGCGCTGTCCTCCTTTGGCTAGACATAAGCGGGCTGTCGCCGGGAGTTGGGAGCTGTTGTGATTGGGATGATGCTGTTGGTTTGCGCGGTGCTGGCGTCGCTCGCGCTGGGTGTTCTGGTGGCGTACGGCCTGTGCCAGGCAATGTTTCGCGCCTTTCGGGTACACGCGCAGAGCGCTGCGCGGGTCCGCGCTGCCGGCCAGACCCTCAGAGCTGCCCGGGGCTAAGCTAAACCCTGCGGGACCGTCGTGGGAGGTCCTGACCGGCCTTACTGTGGACTGTTCTGCTGTTGCTGCTGTTGTTGTTGCTGCTGCTGGCGCTGTTGCAGCTGCTGGAAGATCTGCTCCGGCGTAAGGTCCGTAGCTGCGGGTGCCGGGCTGCTTTGGTCAGTGTTGGTGGCGGGCACCGTGGTGTTCGTTGCTCCCGGAGTAGACGTATCGCTGGTGTCACTCGGACTAATGTTTGTCGTTCCCGGCGTTCCCCTGGGAGCACCGTTCAGGGCGGCTGCTGTATCTGATCCTGCGGGTGGCGGGTTGGGCGCATCCACGATGCCGTTTGCCGGAGGCGTCGTCGACGGCGTCGCCAGGGAGTCCAGAGGCACGGAGTTCGTCGTCGGATATGTGGACGCCGTGGGCGAGGTGTTATTCGGACTGCCGTTCACATTGTTGATTGGTTGTGGAATGGGCTGTGGCCCTATCAGCGACGATCCCGAAGGCAGCACTGCCGGCGGCCCATTGCCCTGTCGCATCCCTGGAGCCATCGGCTGCCGTATCGGCGGCCTTGCACCGTCCGGCCTGTATGCGTTTCCAGGTCCCGTCATCGGGGGACCGGAGTCGTCGTCGCCGTCGTTCCCCGCATCCATGGCAATGGCCTGGGCGGGAGACGTCGGCGCACCTGTACGTGGTGTCAGGATCAGCTGCGCGGGCCCGTCCGCTGAGGTCTCCTGCAGCAGCATATTGCTGCCCGTACCATCCAGCAAGGTTGCCAGGATGGTCGCCGGGGCGCCCGGTCCATAGTTGCCAAACACCTTCTGCTCGGGGACTGTGCCGGTGATGCGCATCCCGGTGCACCGTGCGATCGCGCGCAGAATCCCGTTCAGGCTGGAGTTCTGTGCCCGGATCTCCAGCAGCCCTCCGTCACAGGAGACCTGTGCCGCATGCCCGGAGCTCCCTGATCGCTGCGATGCAGTCGCAGCAAGAGGTGCGGTCATCCCCGCGGAACTTCCCTGGGTAGGCGCCGTGGCTGGCAGGGAACCGAGAGGCTGTTGCGCCACAAGCGTTCCCGCCGAAAGCAGCAGGCCGGCCAGGGTCGAGGAAATGGGGAGATGCAGGCTTCGCGCGCTCATCTTCTATGGGACGTAAGTTTACGGACGGAAGTGAGTTTCTTTTTCACCCGGAAGTTGTAGGCCGGGCACGGGGCCCCTTCGACACTGGACGGGGAGGAACGTGCTCCGTATGCTGGGCAACATGCGATACCTGCGTTTAGGGATCGAAGAACCGCGAAGATGGAGCCGGCGACAGCTGGCCGCTCTGGTCGCTACATGCTGCGTAGGCTCCCTCGCGGGATGGGCGCAGAGCTGCACAACGCAGGCCAAAATGACGCCGGGCGCACGCTTGGAGGTCGGCACAGCTGCCTACGACCTGGCCCTTTCCGTGCAGGCCGGCGACCCGGAGCGGGTGCGCGCGGCGACGGTCACACCCTATGCAGGCGACCTGAACGGGACGGCTTACCTGGTCAGAACGACCGGGGACCGTATCGCCGGGGAAGCCCTGGCCGTCACGCAGGTTTACATTCTGGACGCCACCAACCGAAAGGCCGGCGATCCCTCAGAAGCTGAGTTCTCCTGTCCGCTGGCAGGTACCGTCTCAGAGACAGATTTCGGCATCCCTGGCCTGCCGCCGGGACGCTTTGCCTTTGCCACCGTGGAAGCCCGCGGGGCCACCCCCTGGCTGCTGGCCTTCCTGCTGCAACAGGAGGGATCAGCTTGGAAGATGGCCGGTTTCTATCCCCGTCCTCGATCCGCCGCGGGCCATGATGGCCTTTGGTACTGGAACGCCGCTCGTGCCGATGCCAAGCGGAGTAAGCCCTGGCTCGCCTGGGTGCGGTATGACGCGGCGGACCGGCTGCTGCGCCCGGCAAGCTTTGTGAGCAGCGGCAACCTTGAAAAGCTGCTCGGCGAGCAGCGCGCCGCCGCCCCGCAGATGCTCACCAATGGCCTCGGCCCTGAAGCGCCCCTGGCGCTTGGAGGGGTCAATGGCGAAGTGTTCCAGGTAACGCAGTTACGGACCCAGCCGTCGGATGACAGTAAAGAGTTGAACCTCTGGCTAGGTGTGCAGGCGAGCGAATCTGCGACGAAAGAAGACCCTGCCGCGCGGAACGTGCGTGCCGCGCAGGCCCTGCTGGCCGCTCACCCGGAGTTGAAGGAAGGCTTCACGAACATCCGGATCATCGCTGAGAGGGCTGGTGCAAACCCGGTGGTAGTACAGCGTTCGATCGCCGAGCTAGGGATGGGCACAAAGTGAGCAGGGGAGCGGCACGGGCGAGTTTGGCAGCGGTCACGGAGAGACGATGGCGACAGAAGTGAAGTCCCTGGCGCAAGCCATACGCGAACGACGCTCCACCCCGAGCTTTACCGGAGAAGCCATGCCGCCGAGCGATCTGCGCCAGATCCTGGATGCCGGCCTGCATGCGCCGAGCGGCTACAACCTGCAGCCCTGGCGCTTCATCGTGGTGCAGCACCCCGAGCAGCGGCGCCGCCTGCGCGCGGCCAGCTACAACCAGGCCAAGGTGGAAGAGGCCTCCGCAGTGATCGTGGCCTGTGGCGACCGCGACGGCTGGCGGCGCGACCTGGACGAGATGCTGCGCCTGGGCCGGGTAGCAGGCATGCCCGAAAGCTACGCCGCCCAGGCCAAGGAGAGCGTGCCAGCCTACCTCTCCAGCTTCACCGACGAACAAATGACCGGCTGGCTGAACAAACAGGTCACCTTTGCGTACACCCACATGATGTTGATGGCCGAGGTGCTGGGCTATGACACCGCGCCGCTGGAAGGCTTCGAGCAGCACAAGGTCTGTGAGACCCTGCGGCTGCCCATGAGCTACTTCGTGGTGGCGCTGCTGGCCATCGGCCACTTGCAGGGCGCGGACAAGTTCAACGGCGGCCGCTTCGATCTGAATCACACTGTTTTTGGGGAAGAGTACGGAAAGCCGCTGCGCTAGGCTACGCCGCGAGGCAAAGCCGGCTACGCCGCAAAACAACGCAGCACAGATGAGGGAGCGAAAACGCCGAGATGAAAGCTTTGGGTCGTCTGCTGCTGGTTGGGTTATTGCTCGTCCTGGTTCTCGCCGCGTTGTACCTTCGGGAGCCCTTATGGCTGGCCCAGCAGGTCACGCACCTGGGACTGTTCGCCTCGCGCGTGCAGAGCAACTACGTACTCACGCCCGAAGGCCGGGTGCACTACTACGAGGCGGAGCCGCGCATCCCTGGCGGTGGCATCCCCATCGTGCTCATCCATGGGCTGGGCGACCGCGGCGAAAGCTGGGCGCCTATGCTCACGCGGCTCAAGCGGGCAGGCTTCCACGTATACGCACTCGACCTGCTCGGATACGGGCGCTCGCCCAGGCCGGCCGATGGCGATTACACCATGCCGGGCGAGGCGAAGTTCGTCTTTGACTTCATCCAGGCCCTTGGGCTGCAAAAGACTCACATCGGCGGCTGGTCCATGGGTGGGTGGGTCGCCATGGACCTGGCGCATGCGCACCCGGAGGTCGTGGACCGGGTCGTGCTTTTTGACGCTGCAGGTCTGAAGTTTGAGCCTGCCTATCCGCTCACGATCTTCAATCCACAGGACGCCGCTGGCGCCCAGCGCTTATGGTCGCTCATGGAGCCGGAGGCAAAGCCCCTTCCAAAGAGTGTTGGCGAGGACCTGGTGCGTGGCTTGCAGAAACAGAAGGAGATCGTGGGGAAGAGTCTGACGGCCATGACCACATCCAAGGAGTTTGTGGACGCCTACCTGCCCACCATGTCGCAGCCCCTGTTGATTGTCTGGGGCAGCTTGGACAAGCTCACCCCGTTGGCTCTAGGGGAACAAATGCATGCCCTGGACCCGCACTCGGAGTTGGACATTGTGGAAGGCTGTGGGCATCTGGCACCGATGACCTGCGTGGCCCGTGTGGCCCCTGCTGTGGCGGACTTCCTCAAGTCCAACCCCGCACCGGAGGGCGGTACCCGAACCCTGGCCAACATGAGCAAGCACGCCGACCACTAGCTCTGCGTGGCGCCCCATTGGTAGGCCGTCGGCTGCTGCAGGCCGATGTGCTGCATTACCCGATGCACGAAATTCTCTACGATGGCAGGGACATCCCCGGGCTGGTTGTAAAAGCTCGGCGTAATGGGAAACACCGTCGCGCCCGCCTCCGTCACAGCGGCCATATTGCGGATGTGGATCAGGTTCAACGGCGTCTCCCGCGTGCACAGCACAAGCGGCCGGCGTTCCTTCAGGCAGACGTCCGCTGCCCGCGCAATCAGGTTTTCGGCTAGACCGTGGGCGATCCCGGCCAGCGTTCCCATGGAACACGGCACGATCAGCATGGCATCCACTGGATACGATCCGCTCGCGATCGACGCGCCGATGTCTTCGTGCGCAAGGGCCGAGCACTTCGCAGAAGGGTGCCCCAGCAGCTTGTCCACCAGGTTGTTGCGCCCACTCAGCCCGAACTCCTCGGCCAGCACCCGCAGGGCGCTCGGAGAGGCCACGGCATGCACCCGGTCCACGCGCTCATCCGCATCCAGCTGGCGAAGAGCCTCGGCGGCGAATACGGATCCACTGGCGCCGGTGATCGCCAGCGTAACGGTAAAACCGGCGGAACGCGGCAGGGTCGGCATTCGTCGATTATCTCAGCCGCAAGACGAAACGAAACGACATTTGCCAGCCCCCGTGTTTAGTCTTTTGTATGGGTGTAGTGCATCCAATTCGGCATGTGTGTCGGGAACGTAGGGTTCTGTACGTCGACGGAATGGCAAGGTTAAGAGTGTCGTTCCAAGCTCTCTCCCGTCGACTCTTCCTGGGGATGTTGCTTACACTGGCCGCCTTCCTGGGAGCGACGCGTGCCCGGGCGTCGGTCTCCGTGCTGCTGGAAATGCCATATGGCGGCATGGGTGTCTTCAACCCCACGGGCCACGTTGCCCTGTACTTCGATCACATCTGCGCTGCGTCGCCGTTGGAGCTTCGCCCTTGCGCTCCGGGGGAGCTGGGCGTCGTGCTCAGCCGCTATGACGGCATCGGCGACTTCGATTGGGTTGCCGTGCCTCTCCTGCCCTACCTCTACGGCGTGAGTTCTCCTGACGCCATTCCGGCGACCGTCGACAGCCTCACCGCCCTGCGGCTGCGCGATCTTTATCGTCGCGAGCATCTCGAGCGGGTGGCCCCCGACGGACCGGACGGCGGCATACCTTCGGGCGACTGGTACGAGCTTGTCGGTTCAGCGTTCGACCGCACCATCTACGGCTTCCAGGTCAAGACAACCCCAGTCCAGGACGAGGAGCTGATCGGTTACTTCAACGATCGCCCCAACGTGACGCGGTACGACGGTGCTTTTCGGAACTGTGCAGACTTCACCCGGATCATCATGAACCGGATTTACCCTCACTCAATTCACCGGAACTACATCGCCGACTTCGGCATCAGCACTCCCAAGTCCATGGCACGCAGCCTGGTGCAATACTCCCGCAAGCACCCGGAGATGGAGCTGCAGATGTTCCAGGTCCCGCAGATTGATGGCAGCATTGCGCGATCGATGAGCATCCAGGGCGTGGCCGGCAGTCTGCTGACGCGGTACTTCGTCCCAATGACCATCCTGTCTCCACACGTGACGGCCGTCGTTGTGGTCGCCTATATGGGGAAGGGCCGGTTTACCGTTCCCAAAGACGCACCGGTCCTCGACGTCGCCGGCCTGCAACGAGCAGCGCTGCCGCCCGAGGAGCATACCGGGGAAGCATTGCCTGTTACCTTCGCGCTCAGTGATCCCGAGACCGGGCGCAACACCCTCGCGGCACCGTCTTTCGGGGGTGGCGACGTGCTCACGGCATTCCGCACCAATCCTGGATGCAGTGCCTGCGAAACCGTCCCATTTCTTCCCTAGGGACGCCTGCGGCTACAATCCGGCAATGGCCTACGTTGAAAAGCCACTCGGCAAAAATGTTCGTTTCCTCCTGCCTTCACTCAAGCTGAAGCAGCCCTGCGCGGAAGGCAGAACGGCCGAGCAGACCGTCCACGAGTTCCTGATGAGGCACTTCGACGGCTATACCGCCACGGCGGCCAACCTGTTCGGCTACTGGACAGAAGAGGACGGTGCCTTCTCCTACGGAGAACACCGCGAATTCACCGTCGCGCTTAAAGGCGAGAGCGGCCTGCCGGAGCTGAAACAGTTTCTCGGCGAAATCGCCTGTACGCTCGAAGAAAAGTGCCTCTACGTGGAAGTTGCCGGCAAGGCCAGCCTCCTCTACGGTACCGACGAGCCGAAGGATCTCTGCATGGTCGGCAAAGACGTCGAATCCACTGACAAGCAGGCCGTCGCGAGCCAGGCGACAGCGTGAAGAGGCTGAACCGCTTCACGCCTGTCGCGGGCGTTGAGATCCTCTACTGCTCGCCCAGCACCCGCGCAAACACCTCATCGATATTGGTCAGCTGACGCCGGTAATCAAAGGCCGCGTCCAGCTTCTCCCTGCCCAGCTTCGAGGTAATAGCCTCCTCGGCATAGATTCGCTGCTTATACGTCGGCGCGTGCGGGTCAGGATCGTTCCACGCGGCCATGGCGTGCCCCTGCACTAAGCGATACGCATCCTCGCGGCTCATGCCGGCCCCGGCCAGCTCCAGCAGCAGCTGACCTGAAAACACCAGCCCTCCGGTCAGCTCCAGGTTGCGCAGCATGCGTTCCGGGTAGACCAGCAGCCGATCGATGAGCGTCGCGGTCTTGTCCAGCAGATAGTCGGCAAGTGTCGTCGTATCCGGAACGATGACCCGCTCCGCCGAAGAGTGCGAGATATCGCGCTCATGCCACAGCGCCACGTCCTCAAGCGCCACCTGCGCGTTGCCGCGTACCACCCGCGCCAGGCCACAGATCTGCTCGCTGGTGATGGGGTTGCGCTTGTGCGGCATCGCGCTCGAGCCCTTCTGTCCGGCGGAGAAGAACTCCTCCGCCTCGCGCACCTCGGTGCGTTGCAGATGCCGGATCTCGGTAGCGATCTTGTCCAGCGAGGAGCACAGCACGGCCAGCGTGGTGATGTAGGCCGCATGACGGTCGCGCTGCAGCACCTGCGTCGAGACCGGGGCGGCCTGCAGGCCCAGTGCGGCCACGATAGCCGCCTCATGCGCCGGCCGCAGGTGACCAAAGCTGCCCACTGCGCCGGAGATCTTGCCTACGCGAATGTCTTCGGTCGCTGCATCCAGCCGCTTCAGGTTGCGGCCCATCTCGGAGTACCAGAGCAGCAGCTTCATCCCGAAGGTGGTGGGCTCTGCATGGATGCCGTGCGTGCGGCCGATCGCGGGCGTGTGCTGGAACTCCACCGCGCGCCGTTTCAGCACCTCACGGAGGCGCAGGACGCCCTCGCGGATCAGCCCCGAAGCTTCCACCAGCGCCATCGCCTGGGCCGTGTCCACGACATCGGTCGAGGTCAGGCCGAAATGCAGCCAGCGTCCGGCATCGCTGCCGGAAGCCTTCACGTTCTCTGAAACCGCAGTCGTAAAGGCGAGCACATCATGCCGCAACTCGCGTTCCAGCTCATCGATGCGCTCGATCGTGAAGCTGGCATGGGCGCGCAGCTCCACCGCGGCCGAAGCCGGCACGATGCCCGCCTCGGCGAGCGCTTCCGTTGCAGCCAATTCCACCTGGAGCCAGCGATTGAATTTAGCCTGGTCGGACCAGAGGGCAGCCATAGCCGGGCGAGTGTAACGGGGGATCATCAGCTCTCCGAAGTTCGTAGATCGGCAGAAGTTGGCGAGGTTTCAAACCTGCCGTGTCTCCAGCCTCCTATGATGATAGGCGGTACGGGTGGTTAGCCCGAACGACAGGAGAGATCTGCGACCACTTGTGTCGCTTCACGATAGACTATGACGGAAGAAGAAATCCAAGGTACCGCGGAAGACCGCACCCTCGCGCGGCTTCCCCAGCTTGCCGAGTTTCGGTACGAGTTAAGGCGCTTTTTGAACTTCAGTGAAACGGAATCTGATCGGCTGGGCGTTGCAACCCAGCAATACCAGCTCATGCAGGTGATTGGCGCACTCGGGGAGGGCGAATCTGCCTCCATCAGCTACCTCGCCGAGCGCATGGTCCTGCGCCACAACAGCACCGTGGAGCTGGTGGACCGCGCCGAGCGGGCCCGCCTGGTAAAGCGGGTCACGGACGAACGCGATCTGCGCCGTTCCTTGGTGGAGCTCACACCCGATGGCAAGGCAATTCTCGAACGGCTGATCTCGGCTCACCTCAGCGAGCTTGAGGGGGACGCCGGCGAGCGGCTTCTGCGCTCCTTAGGCGAGCTTCGCCGGGCGAAGAGCTCCGTTCCCGCCGAGCACACTGTGGAACAGACTTCGTGAAAAATCCTGCAGCGGGAAATCTGCGGGATTACTCCGCAGACGCTCGCATTCTGTACGTCAGTGCTCTGGCGGCTGCCCTGGGCGCGGTGAGCGCCCTTGCCGCCTGGGTGCTCCTCGAGATGATCGCCTTGACGACCAACCTGTTCTACTTCCACCGCTGGAGCGTCCAGGAGGTCGACCCATGGCAGGCCGGGCGGCACTGGTGGCTGGTCCTGATGCCCGTGCTGGGCGGGCTCATCGTCGGGCTCATCGCCCGCTATCTATCGCCGCGTGTGCGCGGCCACGGCATGCCGGAAGCGGTGGAGACCATCGTCTTCGGCGGCGGACGCGTGCAGCCCCGGGTGGCTGTGCTGAAGCCGGTCGCCACGGCCATCTCCATTGGGTCCGGCGGCCCGTTCGGCGCGGAAGGTCCGGTGATCATCACCGGCGGAGCTATCGGTTCTGTGCTGGGCCAGCTGTTGAACATGACCGACTCCGAGCGCACGGTGCTAATGGTGGCGGGTGCTTCGGCGGGCATGGCAGCCACCTTCAACTGCCCCATGGCGGCGGTGCTGCTGGCTGTGGAAATCCTGCTCTTTGAGTGGAAACCGCGTTCCCTCGTCCCCGTCACCATGGCCTGCGTGACAGCTGGCGCGGTCAGGCGGCTCCTGCTCGGGCCCCAGCCCATCTTCCACATGATCCCGACCGGCGCGCCGGTCTATCACTCCGCCATGCTGGGTGCGCTCATCGTGGGCGTAGTCGCAGCCTTCCTCGCCGCTGGTCTCAGCCGGGCGATTCACTTCAGCGAGGCAATGTTCGAGAAGCTGCCCTTTCACTGGATGTGGTGGCCTGCCCTGGGCGGTCTCGGCATCGGGCTTGGCGGGCTGCTGTTCCCCCAGGCGCTGGGCGTGGGCTACAGCGTCATCCAGGCCATGATCTCGGGCGATGGCGCCTGGAAGCTGCTGGCAGGCATCCTGGTCATCAAGAGCCTCATCTGGGTATTCTCGCTAGGCTCCAACACCGCTGGCGGCATTCTGGCGCCGCTGTTGATGATTGGCGGGGCGCTGGGCGCGGTCTTCGGGCATTTCCTGCCCTCCATGTCCACCGGAGCATGGGTGCTGGTGGGCATGACGGCCCTGCTGACCGGCGCGATCGGCTGCCCGTTAACCTCTGCCATGCTGTCCATCGAGCTCACGCACAACGGTGGCCTTGTGCTGCCGGTGCTGCTGGCCTGCGGAGCCGCCTATGCCGTGAGCGTGCTGGTACAGCCACGGTCTCTGCTGACCGAAAACCTCAGTCGCAAGGGCCTGCACCTTAGCCGCGAGTTTTCCGTGGACCCCTTGGAAACCATGCTCGTCGCCCAGGCAATGCACACCAGTGTCTACGCCCTGAACAGCAACGCCACCTGCAGGGATGCTGCGGATTGGCTGGCCAAAACACAGGAGCGCGGTGCTGAGGGCTGGTCTCACTGGCAGCGTCTTTTCCCTCTCGTTGATGACGAAGGCCGTCTTGCTGGAGCGATGACGCGATCACAGATGATCACAGCCGCGGGGCAAGCGGATAGCGATTGTCCTCTCGTGTCACACACGGGGATCGACCCGGCAACCCTGTCCCCGTTCAACACCCTGCGCACGGCAGCAGTGAACATGGCGGAGTCCAAGCTGACCACCTATCCCGTGGTTTCGAGTGATGGCAAACTACTCGGTCTGCTGACTCTTGAAGACCTGCTGAAAGGCCGCAGCGAGCAGGCTCAGCGCGAGAGTACGCGGCAGCGCGTGCTGCGCTTACGCTGGCCCTACAGCCGGCGCGCTGAGCCGGCGACGCCGCTGGTTGCCGTCACGGTACCGGCCGTACCCGACGACGGCACGCCAGCGCAGGTTCAGGCAGTCGCTGATTTGGACGGTGGCGCCATTGAAGCAAGAGAAAGGGAAGCAACGCGCGCCCGCTTTGAGTCATAGGTGCATCGTCTTATCTTCGATCCGACATGCAAAAAGCCTGGAGAACAAGTTCCAGGCTTTTTGCATGTCGATCCGTGTTGTCTAGGCCTCTTCCACTCCAAGCAGCTTGCTCATTTCCTCATACAGAAAGCCACTGCCTGGCTTGTAGGGCTGCACCCACTTGCCATCCAGAACGAACTGGGGGATGGCGCGCTTGCCTGTCTTGGCGATGACCTCGTCGGCGGCCCCTGGGGTGCGCTCGATGTCGATCTCCTTGAAGGCAATGGCGTGCTTGTTCAAGAAGCGTTTCGCCTCACGGCAGTCGCGGCACCAATCGGCGGTGTAAACCAGAAGTTCCATGCTCATATTCTCTCCCGAATGAAAAGGGTTTGCATCTTCGTGCCCTGCGAAGAGCTTACTGCTCCTTGTAGTTGCGCATCAGGCCGCCGTCTATGACGTAGGTGGATCCGGTGATGTAGCCGGCCTCTTCCGAGGCCAGAAAGGCTGTTAACGAGGCGACCTCTTCCGAGGTTCCCATGCGCCCCAGGGGGATGTTGTTCAAGAGAGGCTTTAACTGCTCGGGATTGTCGAGGAGCTTCTTGTTGATGGGCGTGATAATCGCGCCGGGTGCGACATTGTTGACTGTAATGCCGAGCGGACCAAGCTCCATGGCGAGATCGCGCATGAGCATCCGTATGCCGCCCTTCGCCGCACAATAGCTGGCGAAATGTGGAAACACCATATCCTCATGCACGGACGAAATGTTGATCACACGTCCCGGCTTCTTCGCGTCGCGGAGCCTGCGCACAAAGGCCTGCGTGATGAAGAAGGCGCCTTTGAGGTTTAGACCGAGCACCGCGTCGTAGTCCTCTTCGGTGACATCCCAGAAGTCAGCGCCCTTCTCGATGCCCGCGTTGTTCACCAGAATGTCGCAGCCACCGAACTGGTCCCATGCGGCGTCGATGAGCTTGGCTCCTCCTGCAGGAGTCGATACATCGGCCTGAACGATGGCGGTTTTGCCGCCCTGCTTGTCCGCAATCTGTTTCTGCGTGTCGTCTGCGCCATCTGGGTGGCTGTGATAGTCGATGACCACCGAAGCGCCTTCACTGCCAAGACGCACGGCGATCGCCTGCCCAATGCCGGAGGAAGAACCCGTGACTACAGCGACCTTGCCCTGAAAACGACCTGAAGCCATGCGCGCGACGTCCTCCTTCAAACCGCGTGGTCGCGGTCCCGGTCATCAGATGCATCTTCTTCGCTCGGCGCACCAGCGGTCTGGTTCTCCGTGTCGCTTTGCACCCGTCGGCGACGCCGGCGGAAGAAGCTGGTGAGCATGGCGCTGCACTCCTCCGCTGAAACGCCTTCGGTGACCTCTACGCGATGGTTCAGCGCGGTGTGATTCAGCACGGTGAGTACAGAACCGCACGCGCCGGCCTTGGGATCACGTGCGGCGTACACCAGGCGAGCGAGGCGCGCGTGGAGGATGGCACCGGCGCACATGGCGCAGGGCTCCAGCGTGCACACCAGCGTGCAGCCCAGCAGTCGGTAGTTGCCGAGCGTGCGCCCTGCCTCGCGAAGCGCGACGATCTCGGCGTGTGCGGTGGGGTCGCTGGTACGCAGGACCTGGTTGTTGCCCCGACCGAGCACCTCGCCGGTGGGGGAGAGGACCACCGCGCCAACCGGGACTTCACCGGCCTGCTCCGCGGCGTGCGCTTCGGTGATAGCGAGGCGCATCCATTCCTGCTCCTGCGTGAGTTCAGTGGGGGTTGGATCCATAGGTCTACCCGAGGTGCTCGCCGGCCTCGGCTTGCAGCGCCTGGAGGAAGGCGTGGAGGGCTGCAATGCGAGGCTGCGCGAGCGCAACCGACGCGGCTAGGCGCAACTTCGCGGGCAGTGTGTCGAGGGCTCCCTGCAGGGAGCGCGCAGCGTCGGCGAAGAGGCTGAAGCGTGTATCGCTGCCGACCTTGGTTGCGGTGCGCAGGACCGCAATCGCGCCGAGCTGCTCGAGAATGTCGGCGTCGCGCAGGACGGTGGCTTCGGCCGTAGAAGGCGCGTCGTGGGGCTGATGCTCGTGGATGCAGGCAAGCACAGCGGGGATCTTGCTCTCCGGAAAGCCGAAATGACGCAGCAGCGTGGGGCTGCGATCGCAGCTATAGGCGACGTGGTCCCAGGAGGTGAGGGCGGCCTTGTCCTCCGGGCGATGGCCTACGAAGACGCCGAGATCGTGCAGATAGGCTGCGGCGAAGAGGATGTCGTCGTCTACAGTCAGTCCCGGGCTGCTGTTGACGATGTGTCTGGCCAGCGCGTAGAGACGGGGCTGGTGACCGTACTTGTGTACGGGCTTTGCCTGCTCTTGCAGGTACTCGATTAGCCTCTGACGCCAGAGGCTGTCGTGATCGCTCATGCGCCGCGGACCTGTGGCTTTGCCTCCGGCCCGAAGAAGCGCTCGATCTGGCCTGCGAGCTCGCGCAGGTCCACGCGGCGCTTGTCGAGGTCCTCGTCGCCGAGCGAGAAGCCTTGCGCCCACGCTGCCTCGATTACGGGCAGGACACGTTCCGTGGTGAGGTCGGACGTCGGCCAGTCAGCAATGCCCTTGAAGATGTCTTCAGCCTCGGTTTCGTACTCGTCGGCTGGTGAGCCCTCGGCGATGAAGTCTTCGATGTCGGCAGCAGCGACAAGCTCCTGGATGGAGTCTAGGTCGGGGGGAGGTGGCCAGGGTTTCTCGGTAGTCATGCTGCGGTCCAGTCTACGCGGGCTCCTGCTGCGAGAGGCAGTGGAGCGCACCGAGGCCCCAGATGAGGTCGGTGGCGTGGATGCCGGTGACTGTGCGGTCGGGGAAGCAGTCGGCCAGCGTGTTGAGGGCGACGCGGTCATTGGGGTCGTTGAAGGTGGGGACGAGGACGAGGCCGTTGGCGATGTAGAAGTTCGCGTAGCTCGCGGGAAGGCGCTGGTTCTCGAAGAGGACTGGCGAGGGCATCGGCAGCGTGCGGATCTCGAAGGGTTTGCCGTCGAGATTGCGGGCCTCGCGGAGGCGGTCGAGGTTCTCGGCGAGCGGGAGGTGGTTCTCGTCGGCGGTGTTTGGCTCGACGACGGTGAGGATGGTGTTCGGGGCGACGAAGCGGGTGATGTCGTCGACGTGGCCGTGGGTGTCGTCGCCGGCGCAGCC
>CAXTVC010000078.1:0-14625 GCA_964247615.1 uncultured Acidobacteriaceae bacterium | reverse complement strand
TACATCGGTGTGAACGCACTCGATCCCTCGGTCAGCATCGGCCAGAACTCCCTGCTCATTACCGAGTCCCGAGCGGCAATGAACTACAACGCGCTACAGGCGGTGCTCCGGCAAAGATTGAGCCACGGCCTCGAGTTCACAGCTAACTACACCTACAGCAAGTCACTCACGAACAGCCTGGGCAACTACGGCCTGAACACCTCGGGCTTCTCCGGTGCTTTCCAGAACTACTACAACAGCGCTGCGGATTGGGGTCCGGCCGGATACGACGTTCGCCACAACTTCAGCGGCACGGGCGTCTATCTCCTGCCCGTCGGTCACGGTCAGCTCTACCTGTCCAACGTCAATCACCTGGTTGATGAGTTGATTGGCGGATGGAAGGTCTCGGTAGCTGCTGTTTCCTACAGCGGCTTTGCACAAACGGCCACTGGAGGTTCAAGCGGTACGGGGGCGGTCAATTCCTACGGTCAGAATCGGCCGAACCAATACCGCAGCTTGAAAATCGTGAACCGGAGCCTGAGAAACTACCTGGGGACTGATCCTTCTGCTACGCCATGCGGCGTGGATACCACCACGAATGTGGCCATTGACAACGGTGTTTGTGCGTTTGGCGTCGCGACGCCCGGTACCTTCGGCACCGCAACCAACGGCAGCCTCCGGGGTCCCGGTTTCCTCAACGTTGATATGTCCGCCTTCAAGGAGTTCCACACCTTCCGCGAGGAAAGCCTTGGTTTCCGCTTCGATGCGTTCAACACCTTCAACATCGTGAGCTACGGCAACCCGGACACCAACATCCAGGACACCAACTTCGGCAGAGTTGATAACCAGGGTCCACGTTCTACCGAACGCCGGCTTCAGTTTTCCGCAAACTACCGCTTCTAAATTTCGTTCCCTTTGTTGGGCTTTACACGCCGAGCCACAGATTCCATCGTGGCTCGGCGTCGAATCTTGGACTGAATGTATGAACACAGTGGAAATCTCCATCGACTCCGTGGAGTCCGCCGTTGCGGCCGAGCAGGGTGGGGCGCAGCGCGTTGAGCTTTGCAGTGGCCTTCGCGAAGGTGGTCTGACGCCGAGCCTCGGGCTTATCCGGGCCGTGCGGGCTCGTGTCGCCATCGATCTTTTCGTCTTGATCCGTCCTCGCGGGGGAGATTTTCTGTACTCCGACGAAGAGTTCCGCATCATGCAGGACGATATCGCCCTTGCAGCGCAGGAGGGCGTGAACGGTCTCGTGCTGGGCATACTGACGGCTGATGGCGATGTAGACGAGAAACGAACCCAGGCTCTGGTGGCGCCCGCCCGTCCGCTGCAGGTCACCTTTCATCGCGCGTTTGATCTGGCTCGTGATCTTGACAGCGCGCTCGAGGCCGTCATCCGGTGTGGCGCGACCAGGATCCTGACCTCTGGTGGCCAACAGAGTGCCTTGCTTGGAAGGGAACGCCTGCAGACGCTCGCGCGAGCCGCCGGGAGCCGCATCACGATGCTGGCCGGTGGAGGTGTAAGACCGGCGAACGTTGCAGAACTCGCCCAAGCAACGGGAATCTCCGAGTTCCATTCCTCCATGCGGCGCGTTCAGCCGAGCCCCATGCGATACCGGGTGCCACACATGCATCTTGGCGAGCCCGGTGTGGACGAGTATGCACGCAGTTACATCCTTGCCGAGGACGTACGGGCGCTTGCCAATGCGGCCCAGACCGTGGCTGTTTCGTAAGTCCCTCTCTCATAGCCATACGTCCCATAGCCACCCTCAGGATGGAAGCCGTACAGTACTCATGGGTTCGTTGTACCTTGCCATGCTCGGTATTCAGGCTCTCCTCCCAGTAATTACGTGAGGCTACGCATATGGCTTCTAAAACAGAGCGACGCGCGACAGAGATTCTCCACCTGCTGCTGCAGCACGGCAAGACCTCGGTCGAGGAGTTGACCGATCAGTTCGCCACTTCGTCGGCAAGCATCCGCCGTGACCTGGCGCGCCTGGAACAACAGGGGCTGGTGCACCGTACGCACGGCGGCGCCATGCTTGCCGGACAGGTGTATGAGCCCTTCCGCTTCGACGCCTCGTTCAAGGAGCGTGAGGAACGCTTTCCCGACCAGAAACAGCGCATCGCCAACGCAGCCGCGGAGCTGGTGGGTGACAACGAAACCATTGGCCTGACAGCGGGCACCACCACGACCCAACTAGCACGTAGTCTGCGGTTACGGACCAGTCTGCATGTCGTCACAAATGCGGTGAATATCAGCATGGAGCTGGGTTCAGGCAATGGGCTGGAAACGACGCTGACCGGCGGTTGCATGCGTTGGCCTGGAGCGTTCTCGCTGAGTGGACCCGTGGCTCTCGAAAGCATCAACGTGATCCTGCTCGATAAGATCTTTCTGGGCGTGTGTGGTATTCATCCAGAGCATGGTGCCACCACGATCCAGGCTGACGAGGCGCAGCTCTTTCGCGCCATGACGCGCCGGGCGAAACAGGTGATTGTTGTAGCCGACTCCAGCAAGGTCGGCATGACCAGCCCAGCGGTCATCTGCCCCGTAACCGACATCGACCTGCTGATCACCGACGGGGGCATATCAGACGACTCGGCTGAAGCATTCCAGAAGCGTGGTGTCCGAGTTCTTATCGCGACCTAGCTGAATGAGGTGAGGGCTTCAGACGCAGGAAAGGGGTGCCGGCTAACGGCACCCCTTCTCGCTGAAGTCACTTCCTAAGCAGCTTGTGGCGTGGTGGCTGCGTGTGCGGCTTTCGCCTGCTCAGCCAGGACGGCAAAGCCCGCGGCATCATTCACGGCAATGTCCGCCAGCATTTTGCGATCCAGCCCATTACCAGCCTTCTTCAGGCCACTGATAAAGGTGGAGTAACGGAGACCGTGGAGCTGGGCTGCGGCGTTGATGCGGACGATCCAGAGAGAGCGGTATTGCCGCTTCTTCTGCTTACGGCCGATGTACGCGAACTTCAGTCCGCGCTCAACTGCTTCCTGAGCTGCCTGGTACAGCTTTGATTTTGTAAGGAAGTAGCCACTGGCGCGCTTGAGGATCTTTTTGCGGCGGTCGCTACGTTTTGTACTCCGTTTTACACGGGGCATCGGAATCTCCTTTTGTGCGTTGGTTAAAACCCTTGCATCAGGGTCGCGGCTGGAGGTGAGAGTACCTCTTCACACGCGTACTGCTCGGAATCTCGGTGGGCTAGCAAAAACTAACCCAGGGGCCTCAACGCCTTCTGGCCCTTTGTCCAGGACTGCTGGACGGCTCGACTCTAAGAACGAATTCCATTACCGCTTACGCGTAAGGAAGCATCCGGGCGACCTTGGGGGTATCGGCGACGGAGACAAGCACGATCTTGCCGAGCTTGCTCTTGGTCTTCGAATCCTTTGACGTCAGGATGTGGCGCATCTTGGACTGGCCCCGCTTGAACTTACCGGAGGCTGTCTTCTTGAAGCGTTTTGCTGCGCCCGTGTGGGTCTTCAACTTTGGCATTGGTTCCTACTGGAAACTGCGATTAGAAGCAGGGGTCAGTATAGCAGAGCGTCCGCGCTAGGCCCCGGACGCAACGGCCATGGGTGCGGACTCAGCCTGGGGCACCGGTTTTGGCGCTTTTGGCGCGACGGGTACCACCTTCTTGTTTGGCGCAAGAATGGCGTGCAACGTAGTGCCTTCCATACGGGGCATGAACTCAACGATGCCCGCTTCACCCATGTCCATGATCAAGCGATTGATGATCTTGTAGCCAAGATCACGGTGAGCCATCTGCCGGCCCTTGAAACGAAGGCTTGCCTTTACCTTGTCGCCGTCGTGCAGAAAACGCACAGCCTGGTTCTTCTTTGTCTGGTAATCGTGCTCATCCACCGTCACAGAGAACTTTACTTCCTTAATGACAATGACCTTCTGTGTCTTGCGGGCGGCGCGTTCGCTTTTGTCTTTCTCATACAGGAACTTACCGTAATCCTGAATCTTACAGACGGGCGGGACGGCGTTTGGGGAGATCTCCACCAGGTCCAGCGATCGCTCACGGGCGATGCGGAGCGCCTCAAAGGGTGCCATCACGCCGAGCTGGGCACCGGTCTCGTCAATCACACGCACTTCTCGTGCGCGGATGCGGTCATTGGTACGAATAAAGGACTTCTGTGAACGCTTGTCGTTAAACGGTGGGATAGATTGCCTCCATGGTCCGTCCGGGACCACTGGTACTTTGATGATGTTTGTGCTTCAGCGATTCGCTTCCTGCGAGGCGCAGCACACGCGAGTATAGCATCGCCTGCCATTCCCCTGACGTGAATCGTCGTTTACAAGCCGGAGACTAGGCTGTCTGAGGACCCGCTTGCACCCTTCCCTTGCGAACTGCGAACATAGGGCGATTCCTGCGTCGTCTTACTTACCTCTTTCCAGCGCCGCAGCGACTTTAGGAGCCACCTTGCCCAAGCGCCGTGTTCTGCTCGTCGACGATGAAGTTCCTGTTCTGCTCACCATGAAGGCTGTTCTTGAGATTTCCGGCTTCGATGTCGACACCGCAACTTCCGCCCGGGAAGGCAAAATACGCATCAAGAAGAATGAGTACGAAATGATCATCACGGACATGCGCATGGAGTCGGACGCGGCAGGTCGCGAAGTCATCCAGGCTGCGCGTTCGGCGCCGTACCACCCTGCCGTGGCTCTTCTGACAGCTCACCCTGTGGCAGATGACGACTGGCAGGACATGGGCGCCGACAAAATGCTGGTGAAGCCGATGCAAACGGCCCAGCTGATCAAGCAGCTCGAGAAGTTGCTCGAAGGGCACGCGGCGAAACTTTCCCGTATCTCCTCTGCCGCTGCAGGGGACCCAAGCGCCGCACCCGAGAGCAAAACGACGCAAAAGACCACCGCCAAACGTGTTTCAACCAAAAAGGCAGCGCCTGTGTCCTTGTAATCTCGAGGCGACTCTCTAAAGACTCTGGGCGTCCAGATCTCGGTTCTTCCCTGTAAGCTCACCCCCAAGGACGCGTTCCTGCGTCTTTCGTTCCATCGTCGTTTTGTTTCCGGTCCGCCACACTAAAGTCGTAACCTGCCACACGGCGACCCAATGCACACCGACGTTCGCGATCCATGGAAGAGCCGGAACGCCTTTGCGCGTCCTTTGCTGGCTTTGGTATTGGCTATGCAGGTGCTGCATGGCTGCATCGTCGTTTTTCTGCCGCACCCTGTTCTTGCTTCCAATGTTCTTCAGCTGAGCTTTCCGTTCCTGGCCATTCTGGTCAGCGTGCACCAGGGAACCACTAATCCAAACACGATTGGCCGGCGCTGCTGGTTTGCCGTGGGCAGCGCCTTCACCATCTGGGCCGTGGCGCAGGGTCTGTACCTGTACTACATGCATCACCCGGCCCCGGCACACTGGTCGGTACGTCCGGATGACGCCCTCTGGGTGCTGTTCGGTTTGCCGATATTGCTCGCCATAACAACGACCTCGCATGAAGCTGACCGTGTGGCGTGGCTGGATCGCGCCCAGGCCATTCTGTTCTTTTCCGTTCTGTACATGCTCGTTTTTCTGCCATCAGGCAGCCTTCCCGTTACAAAGTCCTACCTGATTCAAAATTGCGCTCTGGTCTTCTGCTGTCTCTTGCGGCTGCCAATCTGCACGCTTGCCCGTGAACGCCGCTTCTTTCTGCACCTCGCGGCCTTTCTCGCCGCTTATGGCTCGCTGGAAAGCCTCGGGGAGTTGCTTTACAGGCGTGGCTGGCGCGCTGGCTCGGCGGTCGATCTCGTGTGGACGTTGCCCATCACGATCTTCATCGTGCTCACGCTTCGGGATGCCTCCTCGCCGGGTCATGAGTGGAAACACTCCAGCCGCCTGGTCAAGGCGATGGGGACAATGCAGGGCTTGAGTGTCGCCGCGATGACCTTTCTGTCCATTGGCGTGGCTGCGTTTCTTGCAACACGCCAGTCGCTGCTTGGCGGGGTCTTCGTTGCGGGGGCTTTTGCCCTGTTTGCGCTGCGCACCAATGCGCGTGAGCGGCTCTGGCAGCAAGCACATCGCCGCCTCGAGGAGACGGTTTTGCTGGATCCCCTGACTGGCCTGGGAAATCGGCTGCAACTCCGGCAATGCCTGGCAGGTCGCCTTGGTGCGTCCGGCCGCGAACGCGTGGTCTTATTTTTCGTTGATCTCGATCGATTCAAGCAGATCAACGACAGTTTCGGTCATGGATTAGGGGATCGCTTGCTGGTCGAGGTTGCCGGGCGCCTCTGTAAGGCGGCACCCGCTGGAGCGATCGTGTGCCGTTTGGGCGGAGACGAATTTGTCCTCCTAAGCGCAGCGCACACCGCCGACAAAGCCCAGGCAGATGCAGCGCAACTCCTGGAGGCGCTCCACGCCACCGTTCACCTGGGCGCTCATGAATTTCATTGCACGGCGAGTATCGGTGTCGTTCTATCGGAGCCCGGCGAAGATGCAGATACCCTGCTGCGAACAGCGGACCATGCCATGTATCGCGCCAAGCAGCTTGGGCGCGACCGGGTGCAGGTCTTCGATGCTGCTCTCCGTGCACAGATGAACAGCCGCTGGCGAATGGAAGCAGAGCTCCGCGCTTCGATTGAGCAGGATGAAATACAGATCGCCTTCCAGCCGATCTACTCGGTAGAAAAAGCCGGCATCTGTGGCTTTGAGGCCCTCGCCAGGTGGTCACACCCTGCCCTCGGCAACGTTCCCCCAGTGCAATTCATCACGCTTGCCGAGGATAGCGGCCTCATCCTTGCGCTCGGGGCACAGGTGCTGGAGAAAGCATGCCGCCAGATGGCTCTATGGAACCACGCCTGGGGTACCAGCTTCTCCGTCAGCGTAAACGTGTCACCGCGTCAGTTTGCAGATTCAGGTCTCATGGCATCCCTGCTGTCCATTCTGGAGAAGACAGGTCTGCCGCCTACCCTGCTGCGTCTGGAGATCACGGAGACGGCGCTACTGACGCATGAAAGCGTTGTAAAGAGCACCCTTGAGCAGGCACGGGCGCACGGCATTCGGATCTCGCTGGATGACTTCGGTACCGGGTATTCCTCTTTGAGTTTTCTGCTAAGCCTGCCGGTCGACGAGGTCAAGGTCGACCGCAGCTTTGTCTCCCACATGCACGAGGATCCCCACCGCGAGGAACTCGTTCGCACCGTGATTCACCTCGGCCACTCGCTTGGAAAGCGGGTGGTTGCGGAAGGTGTCGAGACGGAACAGGACCTGCTTGGCCTGGCCAGAATGGGGTGTGAATGCGTCCAGGGTTACCTGATCAGCAAACCGCTCCTCCCTGAGGCGATTGAGGCTGACCCGACCATCTTCTCTGCCCGAAGCGCGTCAAGTGCAATGCTCGAGTATCAAGGGTTGGTCTGCGACCGAAAAGACAGCAGCCTGGCGACAAGGAGAAGCCTCGCGGAGGAGGCCCTGCCTCTGCAACAGATGGCCCTCCGCTCTTAGAGGTAGCGAACGCCCGTCAGCTCCTCACTGACCTCCCAAAGCCGCTTCGCTGCAGCCTGGTCCAGGGCCTGGGGCCGCGGTTGGACGACCTTGGGGTACCCCTTGAACTCCTGGAAGCCATCGGGGCCGATGTACTGGCCACCCGCGACCTCGGGTGCCGTTGCCGCGTACTCTGTCGGCAATGCGCCCAAGGCGTCGTCCTGGGTCATGATCGGTGAAAGAATACGCAGCACGATCATCTTGACCGATCCTCCCCCCGGGCCATTCTCAACAATGCTGGTCCTGGAAATACCTGGGTGGACGGGAACGCTGATCAGCGGCATGCCGGCCGTCGCCGCTCGCCGATTCAGCTCATTCGCAAAAAGAATGTTTGCCAGCTTGGATCGGTTGTAAGCGTCCCACCCGTCATAAATACGCTCGCCCTGCAGGTTGTCCCATTCCATTTTGCCGTTGCGATGGGCCAGTGAAGCCACGGTCACCACCCGGGCGGTCGGCGAGGCTTTCAGGGCAGGCAGCAACAGGCCGGTCAGCGCAAAGTGGCCCAGATGATTGGTTGCAAACTGCCGCTCAAACCCATCAATGGTGAGCTCGCGATCCTTCAGCGCCATCACGCCGGCATTGTTGACCAGAACATCCAGAGTGCCCCCCCGGTGCAGAAAACCCTCAGCAAATGCGCGAACGGAGGCCAGGGACGCCACGTCAATCTCGGCCACTTCGGCTTTCGCATTGGCCACTTCAGTCTTCAACCGGGCAAGGGCGGCCTGCCCTTTGGTCGGGTTGCGGCAGCCAAGCATGACATGCCCGCCATGCCGCGCAAACTCCAGCGCCGCCTGGTAGCCGATACCGCTGTTAGCGCCCGTCACCAGAATCGTTTTGCCTGCCAACGAGGGCATCTGGTTCGCTGTCCACTTTCCGCTCATCTTTCATCTCCCTTGCGGATGTCCCGCTTGCCTGTTGCCTTCGGATGCCTCTTGCGGCAAACTCAACTGTACCGAATAGGAATAGTTCAGGCCCTGTAGGTCGAGCAGCCCCTAGCCGTTTTTTGTCTTCTGCCTTTACAATCAAGCGGCAAGCTGACCTGTAGGGTGTAGTCGCAAGGCGAAGCCGGCACGGCTGCTCTGATTCCGTCGTCTTAGAGGAAGGTTTTCTAATGAAAGCAAGCGCACGCAGCGCAAAAGTCGCCGGGGGCGCCGCGCTCCTGCTGATCCTCACGGGGGCTACTGGCTGTTCCAAGCTCAAGGCACGTGATCAATTGGTCAAAGGTGTGCAGGAGTTCAAGGCAGGCCACTACGAGACTGCGATTGGTCACTTCCAGGAGTCCATCGAGCTCGACCCGAACTATACCCCCGCCAAGACGTATCTGGCGACGGCCTACAGCTATCAGGTCCAACCGAACAACAACACCCCAAAGAACCTGGAAGTGGCTCAAAAGGCGCTGAACGGCTTCAATGAGGTGCTGGCCAAGGACCCGAACGATCTTGACGCTCTGCGCCAGCTCGCTTCGATCCACCGCAATATCATGAACTTTGACCAGTCGCGCGCCGATGAGTTGAAGATCATTCAGCTGGATCCCAAGGATTCAGAAGCAAACTATTCCGTTGGGGTCATTGACTTCCAGAAGGCGGATAAGAATGCGGTCGAGCTTCTCAAGGCGAACAAGATCACGGACGATCTGAAGGGGAATGCCAAGATTCCGCCAAAGGTCTGTCAGCAGCTCGCCGGGCAGAGTGCATCGCTGCTCGACAGCTCCATGCAATATCTGAATCGCGCGGTGGAGATCAATCCGAACTATGACGACGCGATGTCCTACCTCAACCTGGTATGGCGGCGCAAGGCGGATATCGAGTGTGGCAATGATGCCGCGCGCAAGACCGATATCGCCAAGGCAGAGGATTACATCCAGCGTGAAATGAACGCCCGCAAGGCGAACGAAGCCGAGAAGGAGCGCAAAGCTTCCGGCGGCATCGATATGACCAAGTAGTTCTTGGCGGCGAGGAAAGGGCCTCTGCAATGCAGAGGCCCTTTTCTGTTCCATCCAGGCACCTGCAGTTGGCACCGACCCTGCTTTCTAACGCTTGCGTCGCTCCAGCTGCACAGGTCTCTTCGGCTCGGGTCGCAAGGCTTCGTCGTTCTCCCTTGCCGTGGGGTGTACCCCAAAGTCCCAGACGTCTCCGTTCACTGCACGTTGGCTCAGGACTTCGATAAGGGCGTACTCGCCAAACTCCAGAGGCTGGATGGGGGTGAGCTTCAGCCAGACGCCACCAGGCAGCGGCTCCGCCCTTAGCTCAATGACACCTGTTTGCGGTTTGCCTGCAGCCAGGGCGCCAAGACGCATGCTTGCGATCGAACGGGCACCCTGCCGTACGTCGACCTGCTGCAGCACGTAGCCGCTCCCAGCGGAACTTCCAGCCGGTGTGGCCCGGCCGGCCCTTCCCTCGGTATCGACGACGTAAGCGGCCCCACTGCTGCCAGCGGCGGCCCTATCGGCTTCGAGCCGCACGTAAAAGACAGGGTCGGCGACATGCAGTTGCACGTCTGCACGTTCGTCTTTGATCAGCAGCAAATCGTGGGGGCTCGCCGCTGGATTGATGTCCTTCTTTGACACGGCATGCGCTGTTTCCCGGTTCAGGTCGCTCCCATTCTGCGGCAGCGGCACCAGTTCAGGCGTGCCGCGAAAGGTATCCAGCGCCAGGACGCTGTCTTCTTCAGGAAGCCGCAGATCCTTGGCGACCTCCGGCGTCCCGGCGGCCCGTTCTGCCTCTTCACGGGCCAGCTCAGGGCTCAGCACAGGCTGCGCCTCACCGGCACTGCCTGGAGCCGCAGCGGCCTCGTGTGCGCGTTGCCAGGCCTGCGTGGCGGGCAGGTCTACCAACGCAAGGGGAATCTCTTCCTCCTGCCCGTTCCGCTCCGCAGAGCGGTAACGCACGGTGTCGCCTCGTACTCCATAGTTCAATACCGTCTGGTAGCTTCCATCCTTCAGGATCAGACGCATCCGATGCTGCGGACTCTCCCGCTGCGAGGCAACGGGTGGATCCAGCGGCCGGCGCTGTGTCTGCGCCGCACTCGCCCGTGCATTCAACAGGCCAAGGCCGACCGCCATCAGCACGCAAGTTCGCTGCATGGACCTGCGGCTCCCGTGGTGGAGGACTCGATCCTGGCAAGCATAGACGGGCAGAGACTCTCTGAGCTTCAGAGAATCTCCGCCTCTTCGTGGTCGAGCTGCGACGTGGTTCCAGGAAGAGCTCATGCGGAGACAGACGCAGGGAAGGTTTGCAAGGGATGCCGCGCTCCCCAGCTTTGCCTGAGCCATCTGCAAGAGCAGCTCAAGAGCTAGAAGGTCTGCCCTCGCAGCCACTCGCGGAAGCTGGGTCCGAGGTCCTCACGCTTCAGGGCGAATTCCACATTTGCTTTGAGGAAGCCGAGCTTATCCCCGGCATCATGACGGGTGCCCTCGTAGCAGAAGCCATAGACCTTCTCAAATGCCAGCAGCGCCTTGATCGCGTCTGTCAGCTGCAGCTCGCCACCTGCCCCCGGAGTAAGGGCCTCAATCATCTCGAAGATCCGTGGCGTGAGGATATAGCGCCCGATGATCGCATTCTGACTGGGTGCGTCCTCCGGCTTCGGTTTTTCCACCAGATTGTGAACCTCCAGAAGCCTGGGGTCCTCGGGATCGTTGGTGAAGTCCAGGCAGCCATACGAAGAGATCGCGGCACCTTCCACAACTTCGGAGGCGATGATGGACGATCCCGTCTTATAGTGTGCCTCCACCATCTGCTGCATGCAGGGCACCCTGGCATCGACGATGTCATCGGGCAGAATCACGCAGAATGGTTCGTCGCCAACAAGATTTTTCGCCTGCAGCACGGCGTGGCCAAGGCCCAGGGCCTCCGGTTGCCGTGTGTACGAGATGCGGGCGAGCTGGGACATCGAACGTGACAGCTCGAGCAGTTCCAACTTGCCGCGTGCCTCCAGCTGATATTCCAACTCCGGCGCACGATCGAAGTGATCCTCAAGCGGCGTCTTGCCACGGCCAGTGATGATGATGACCTCGGTACAACCGGCCGCGACCACCTCTTCCACCGCGTACTGGATCAGTGGCTTGTCCACGAGCGGCAGCATTTCCTTCGGAACCGCTTTTGTCGCCGGGAGGAAACGCGTGCCCATACCAGCGGCCGGAATGACCGCCTTCCGTAGCTTTTTTACAGCCATGATGCCGAAATTCCTTCCACGTCTTGACTCTCCGTCCTAGGTGGACAATACCAGACGGAGGCAGTTGGCACAGCATTACGAAGGTCAGCTCCGGGTGTTACATCCGGGCCATTGCGCGTGCGCCGAGAGGCCTGGACGCTCCCGGTCTACTTTGCTTTCCGGCACTCTACGCCCAGACAATTCACCCAGCGCCCCTCATTTTCCACCACCGCAAAGACTGGATCCCCGGAGTCCCCGAAGCTTGCTCTTCGCACCGAAGTGAAGCCCGCAGCGGCAAGTTCCGGGACAAAACTCTTGTAATCCCACATCCATAGATGCTGACTGCGACCGAAGATGGCACGCGGCAGGGACTTGAGCCCACGTGCACCGTGCTGCTCGCCAAGAAGCGTCTCCGTCATAAAGGTCTGGGCAGCCTCGGGCGTAGGGGAGGTCATGTACTGCCGTGCGTAGTGCTCCAAATCGGGAAGAACGAAGCGAAAGACACCGCCCGGACGCAGGTAGCTGTAGACATTCCGTAGCGTTGTGCGACAGTCTTCCAACGCCAGGTGCTCCAGAACGTGCGAACAGTAGACCCGCTCCGCCGAGTTCGGGGCCACCGGCAGCCCCTTGATCACGTCGCCGTAGTGAATGTTGTCCGGGTAATCCGGAAAGCCACGCCGCACCAGGGCCGCCTTCAGGAACGGCAACCGCTTCTCCAACAAAAATGCGGGACCCGCATCAAAGTTGAGCCAAGATGGCGGCGCTGTGGTGCCGCAGCCAAACTGCACATTCTGGCTCTGCATATGCCTCCGATTATAAAGTGTTGTGACGACACACTAAGGCGCACGCCGTCGAAGCCCCATTCACGTTTAGAGCACCGGGGAATCATCATGCAGCATGGCCTTGCGCGCGACTTTGATCGGCACCGGGCCCATCTTCATCAGGCCGTCGTGGAATTGCTGCAGGTTGAATGCCGCGCCTTGCCGCGCCTGCACATCCGTGCGCAGCTTCAGGATCTGCAGCTTGCCCAGCGTGTAGTACAGGTAAAGTGCATCGCTGGTACCGCGCTTGGTTTCTACCTCGGCGATCGGCCGTGACTGGTAGCCCTCGTTCACGAAGAACTCGACTGCCTGCGCTGTCGTCAGTGGGCCACCGACCCCGGTGTGCATCCGGATCGCCACAACAAAGCGCGCATCCCGCAGCAGAGCGTCCTGCAACTGGCCCAGCTTGATGAGCTTCGACTCCCGCTCATCCTTGGCCCCGACGCCCGGGGCGTTGTAGCCCTGCTCCAGCATCATCTGCTCGCAGTAGTGAGCCCAGCCCTCGATATTTGTATTTGCGCCGATGATCTTGCGGATCTTCGAGGGGAACTGCGGCTGGTAAAGGAACTGCACATAGTGCCCCGGGTAGGCCTCATGCACGCTTGTGGAGACGATGGTGCCGATGTTGAAGGCGGCCATGTATTCGCTCGTGCGTTGCGGTGTCCAGCGAGGGTCCGGCAGAGTTACGTTGAACAGCGCCTTGGTCGAATGCATCTCGAACGGGCCCGGAGGATCCATGCTCGCCTGCGTGGTGGCCCGCATAAACGGCGGCGTCTCTTCCAGGGTCGGCTGTACGGTGCTCGGGATCGTGATGATGTGATGGCTATTGATGAAGTTGATTTCGGAGTCGAACCGGTCGTGGAACGTTTGCAGCAGCTTCTCCGGGGCCGGGTGCATGGTCGCCAGCTCTGCCAGTTGTTGCTGCGGCGTCTTGCTCGGATCGACCTCCTTGGCCACCCTGGCGAACTCTGCCTGGTTCTTGTGCAGATCGTCCAGGCCTATCTGCAGCAGGTGGTCGAGCGGCACGTCCACCATTTCGTTATAGGCAAGCGCCTTGGAGAAGGTATCGGCACCGTAGCGGAAGTCTCCGTTGGAACGCGGCAGCAGGTCGGTCTTCATCCACTGGCCATAGCTCTGCAGCGCGCTGATGACCGCAGCGTTGGTGCGGGCAAACTCGGCCTTTTCCTGCGCATTGTCGGCCGCCGCAAAGGCTTCCGGCACGTCATGCTGAAAGAAGCTCACGAGACCATCGATCTGCTCAAGAGCAATCTCGGTGTAGATCTTCGGCGGGTTCTTGAGATTCTTACGCGCCTCGGCAAAGACCTGCGGCATCTGCTTTTCGCGTGCAATAGCCGCCCTGAGACGCGTGTCCACCGGCGCATAGGGGCGCTCCATCAGCGTGAAGATCGACCCGGTAATGCCACTCGAATAGCTGTCCGGATTCTTCTCCCATCCGCGCACGACCTCCAGCTGCAGAAGCCCGGACCGGATCTGGTTCAGCAGGATCTCCCGGTCAGCTGCGGCCTCGGTGTCCAGCGCACTTGCGTCGATGGCACTGATCTTGCGCTCCCATGCGTGCAGCGCCGCCGTCTCGCGCTGTATGTTGGCGGCGGAGTAGTCCTCGAGCTGCGCGTCATGTTCATGCAGCCCCGCGCTCGTGCCCAGGGAGGGCGAGTACTTGTAATACACCTGATCGAAATACTGGTCAGCGAGAAAACGGAGCGTCTGCCCCGCCCCGTCAGCGGAGACCCGCTGGGCGAAACTCGCGCTCGGGAGACTAAGAAAGAGAGAGGGCGCGAGCGCCAGCAGAATGGTCTTCAGCTTCATAGCTATGCAGTCTACCGGATGCTTCGGTGCCCTCCGCCCCTACTGCGGCAGAGCGTGAAGCATGACCGTGCGGCCGGTCTCCGCCGATTCCCGCGCCCCCGTTAGGATCTGCATAACGACCATGTTCGTGTCCAGCGCGGAAAGGTCACCCCTGTCCTCCACCTGTCCATGCAGCACCGCGACGAGGTAGCCCAGAGAGCTGGCCTCATCGGCAGGCAGCGCGGGAGCGGCTTGCTGGGTCGGCGCTTCCTGCCCTTTGTGCCGCACGAGCACATCCTTTGACGCCACCGTCACCATCGTGCCCTCTGTGCCGTAGACCTCCATGTCCTTGCGGGCGAAGCTCCAGTTCCAGGACGGCATCAGCACGGCCTG
>CAXTVC010000077.1:0-15229 GCA_964247615.1 uncultured Acidobacteriaceae bacterium | reverse complement strand
CCGTGACCTGGTCGGAGTTCAGCGTCGTACGAGGCGTGCCGCTGATATTGTTCGGCGTTTCCCCAAGACTGGTGCCCGGAAGGTAGTACCCAAGCAAAGCCTTTGACGCGGCGTTGATCCGGGCCGTGGGAATGACGTTGCCTGCAAATTGTGTGCGTGTGCCCGTGGCGGCGTTGAAGCTCGCAGGGTCATAGATGGGAGCTCCTACGGAGGAGAAGTCCCCGCTGAACATCGCGGCCGTAGGCGTGTACCCGGTCACGATAGCCGATTGCGACTGGCGGTACCCCTCGTAGTTGCCGAAGAAGAACAGCTTGTCCTTGTAGACCGGTCCACCAATCTCGCCACCAAACTGGTTCTGGTGGTACGGTCCAGGCGGGATCGGAACCCCAGCCCCTGTCAGCGAGAAGTAGTTGCGAGCCGAAGTTTGATTGGTGCGCACGAACTCGTAAGCTTCGCCATGGAAGTGACTTGTTCCACCCTTCGTCACGACGTCCACGATGCCCGGGTTGGGTCCCAGGTCCGGCATGAAAAATCCATAGTGCACTTCGAACTGATCAATGGCGCCAGTGGAAAGGTTCAGCGAGGTGTTCCCTGCTCGACTGCCCAACGTCTCCAGGCCGTTCACGACATACATCGTGTAGTCAGGTTCATTGCCCGCGATGTTCAGTGAGAGCGAAGGATGACCAGTCTGTGCAACGGATCCGTTTGCCGCGCCGGCATTGATCTGGGCTGCTCCGGAGAGTAAGCCGAGTTGCAGGAAGTTGCGGCCGTTCAGAGGCAGCTGTTCTACACTCTGCGAACCGATGACTGTTCCAAGATCGTTGGACTGCGGATCGATGAGGTTCGACAAGCCGCTTGCATCGACCGTAACCGTCGTACTGGAAGCCGGGCTGAGCTTCGCGTCTTCCGTTGCATGCTGCCCAATGACAACCTTTACCTGCGACAGTCGATACGACGCAAAACTCGCTCCATCGATCTCAATCGAGTAGATACCCGGGCTGATGGAAGGAAACGAGTAGGCGCCAGAACCATCTGTCGCGCCTTTGAGCACGACGCTGGTTGCTGTGTTCGTCAGCAGGACCGAGGCCCCGGGCACAACAGCACCCGTCGGGTCCGAGACCGTTCCCTGGATCGAAGAGTTGCCGCCCTGCGCATGCAAGGCAACGATGGCGAGGGCAACTGAAAACGTGGCGAGAGCACGCCTGACAAAAGGCATGAAAGAGAACATGAGAGCCTCAAATAATTGACACGGGGGAAGAGCCAAAGCCTGTTCTTAACCGCGTTGAAGGAAGCGAACACGCATAGCAGAAGCAGCGATCAGCAGCAGCGACAACAACCCACAGAGTCGCGTAACGATGCTGAGCAGGAGCCCTGAAAGACACGGCGAACAAACAGACGTGCAGGATCGAATGTCGAAAGACACACGCTGCTCAAGTCAGTTGTTGCAGTCATCAGGCTCCTCGTACCAATCACTATGAGCTACAACGCTGTGAGTTGCAAGGGCGTTTTGCTTCTTGGGATTCTGCGGATCAGCATTCGGTTCTGCAAGCGCGAGGTTCACGTCCCGAAGGCTCTTCGAGCAAAAGAAAATGTCCGCGCCATGAGGGTGACGCGGACATTCTTCGGCGACCGGTCACCGAAGACTGAAGGGCAGGCGAAGCTACATCTCGGCCCACTGCCGCAAAAGGTTGTGATAAACCCCTGTTAACTGCACGGAACTCGCCTTGACCTCGGCCATCTGCGCGTCTGCGCTACCAGCAAGCCGTTGTATCGCCTGATCGAGCTCAAAGAGCAGCGTGCGGTGCGCGTCCTGCCGAATCATGCTCTGCATCCAGAAAAACGAGCTGATGCGATTGCCGCGCGTAACAGGCTCTACACGGTGAAGGCTCGTGGCCGGGTACAGCACCATGTCCCCGGCCGCAAGCTTCACCCGCTTCTCGCCGTAGCTGTCCTCCACGACGAGTTCCCCACCCTCGTACTCCTCTGGCGGCGTAAGGAACAGCGTTGCGCTAAGGTCTGTGCGGATACGCTGCCCCGTCGAGCTCAACTGCCGGATTGCCGTGTCCACATGCGTACCAAACGTCTGCCCTCCGGCATAGCTGTTAAACATCGGCGGGAAGACCCGCAACGGCAGCGCCGCCGACATGAACCTGGGCGATCGCGCCAACCCAGCGAGGATGACTTCGCCCAGCTCTTTCGCTACCGGGGAGTTCTCCGGGATCTGCGCATTGCGCTTCACTTCCTGGGCCTGATACCCCGCAGTCACACGGCCATCCACCCACTCTGCCGCGGCCAGGCGGGTGCGTGCTTCCCTGACCTGGTCCGCGGTGAGTACCTTTTCTATCGTGATCAACATCGTTCTTTTGTCCTGTGAACGTGGGCTTAGCGAAAGCGGAAGTTCGCACCGATGAGTACAGACAAGCCTGGTGCCGGAATCAAATGGCTCGGGTGTGGCTGGTCGATATAGAAGTTGTTGGCAAGGTTGTAGACATTGGCCTGAAGATCAACGTGCTCGCTCAAGGGTCGACGCACCATTGCGTTGAAGACCCAATAGCCGGGTACCTGCTTCATTGCCACGGACTGCACCTGGTAACAGGTAGTCGCGGTGCCGCTGCAAGGTGCCTGGCCTGCGGCAAAGACTGTCGCCGGGCCATAGCTGGTCGGCACATAGGGCACCGTTGAGCTTGCGGTGCGCGCGTCGACGAAGTTGCCGCCCAGACCTCCCGTGAGGTCAAGTCCGATTTTGCGGGTGATGAAGAAGTTGAAGGTGTTCGCCGGCACGTTGGCCAGCGAGAAGCCCACGGAAGTCGGGAAGAACTTGGAGGAGGTCACCTTACTGTCGAGATAGGCATAGCCCACGATCAGGTTCATGCCGTGCGGCAGCTCGCCCACGGCGCTGGCCTGCACACCCTTCACCAGCTGATTACCTGCCGCGACGATGTTATTGGAGTTTGTCGGGTCGGTCTCCCGAGCGTTGTCCTTTTCCGTGCGGAAAGCCGCTCCTTCTACCCGCAGACGCTCATGCAGGAAGCTCCATTTCGCGCCGACCTCATAGCTCTCGTTCTCCTCAGGCGCTGCGTTTGCTTTCGCCAGGCCGATGCTCAGGCTCAGGGATTCCGCAGCGGGATTGAAGCTGGTGCCGTAATCGAAATACACGCTGCCATGGTGATTCGGCTTGTAAACAAAGGCCGCACGATAGGTCGGCTGTTCGTCTACGCGATACGTGGTAGGCACCGCTGCGGTGACAGTGCCGCCAACGGGCGGAGCGACGGGTTGATACAGGTTGTAGGTCGTACCGAAGCGATCCCAGCGAACACCGCCGCTCACTTCGAACAGGTGACCGAGCTTCACGGTATCCAGGAAGTACACGCCGATGCTGCGCGAAGTTGTGTGCGCGATGGAGCTTATGTATCCCGTGCCGCCAAAGGATTGCGCAGTGTTGGGGTTCAGGAACGCTGCCGCCGGCACAGTATTCACGCCGCTTAGGGTGTAGCTGGTGCGGATGGGATTGGAGACTTCACGGCCACCTTCCGCGCCGGCTACAAGATCATTGCGAATGCCAGCCAGAGTGAGGTGCGCGGTCAGCTCCGTCGTGTCCCAAAGGTCGCCTTCAACGCTCTTGATCTGCAGCTGATTACGGTTAACCAGCGCAGTTGCAGGATTAAAGTTGTTGGCCGTGAAAGGACACACCTTGCCTGTGACAGACGACGTCGGCAGAGCCGTCACCCACCCGCCCACCGGCACACTCAGGCTCGCGTTGGAGCATATCTGCGGCTCCGTGATCTGCGCGTTCCGCGGATAGTTTGCGAAGCGTCCGATGGTGTGCAGGTCCATATTGTTGCGGAAGGTGTGGTTTGCCCGCAGCGTAATCACATCGTCGTTGGTGCGCAGGAAGTTGGTGTCGGCAAAGCCGTAGTACGCGTGACGGTCCACCCCGGGTGCGAGACCATTAAAGAACCAGGGCAAACCGTAATCCGGCGTGTCGCTTTCGGTGAAGTGAAGATAGCTGAGGATCACACGCGTCGGCTTGTGCAGGCCGAAGCTCAGCGATGGAGCAACGCCGAAGCGACGATTGTCGGCATAGGGCCGTCCGGCCACACCACCATCGGTGCCCATCACATTCATGCGGAACGACGCATCATCCGGGAAACCCGTAAGGGGCTCGTTAATGTCAGCCGTGATGCGGCGGGTGAGGTCGGTGCCCACAATGCCATTCACATTGATGAACGGTTCGGCGGCTGGAATCTTGCTCTCCTGGTTGATGATGCCACCCGTGGAGCCGCGTCCAAACTCAACGCCTGCGGGCCCTTCCAACACCTCGACCTGCTCTAGGTTGAAGTCGTCGCGGTAATAGCTGCCGAAATCGCGGATGCCGTCGAGGTAGATGTCATTGCGCGCGGTGAAGCCGCGGATCGTAAGATTATCGCCCTGTGCGCCGCTTTCGCCGGCTGCAATACTGATGCCCGGGACATTGCGGAGCGCATCCGTCAGGGTGCGATTCTGCTCGTCGACAAGGATCGCTTTCGGCACAACATTGACCGTCTGCGGCGTATCGAGCAGCGACTCCGACAAACGCGACAACCCGGTCATCTCCGGTATACCCGCAGTCACGTTGACCGTGTCTCTGCCCTGCAGCTCAATCGTTGCGCGATCGCTCGCCGTAAACTGGTAGCCGATTCCGGTGTTGGCCAGCAATTGGCGCAGGGCGTCTTCTGCTGTAAGCAGCCCCTGCACGCCTGTGCTGTGAAGCGTCGCCAGCTTATCGTCAGAGATTTTCAGCTTGAGAGCGATACCGCTCTGGTCGCCATAAGCCTTGAGCGCGGTGTTCAAGGGGCCTTCTACCACGTGGTAGCGGCGGGTAGGCACGGCAGCGGAAACGGTGGCTTGTGGCTCGGCGCCGGGTGCCGCAACGCTCTGCGCTTCCGCGTGCAAGGTGCCCGCACAGGCTGCCACCACGGCGAGGTCAATCCATCGTGAGCGGCGCTGAAGCAAGCGGCTCCGCTTGTTGTTTGGCTTCTTCATGATTCGCTTCTTTCTAAAATCAGTTGCGGCCGGCTCGCCCTCACGCGCCATCCGTCGCTCTGTCTTGCGCGGCCCTCAACACGCGCGCTTCTGCGTCAAACAAAAACCTTCGCAATGCAAAGCTGACAACCCAGGCATTGGTGCAGCGCACCATTACTGCAACGGCAACCTGCGTTCCATTGCTAGCCTTCGCCGCCACATAACGAACCCGCTGAGATAGAGCACCGCCGGCACGAACCCTGTAAGGGACCACAAGGTCCGTATTGGGAGGCCGCCAAACTCACCTTCATGCACTCGAGGCAGCCACTCAAGAAAACGCTGCTTCGCCGGCATGTCATGCCAAAGGCTTCGGCGTGTAACCCGCACCTTCCCATCGGGTGTGGCAAGCAGTGTCATCGAGTTCGGAGCGTCACGATACGAGTCAGCCCTGTCTTCAAACATCACCACAAACGGTCCACGGCCCTCCGGGAACCGCAAGGTGGTGAGCCTTGCTTCTGCCGCCGCAGTCTGCGCCGCGGTTAGCACAGCCGCCAGGCTTGCCGACCCATCTCCAGCGACCCCCATGAGCATGGCCGAACCATCGTGCGACTGAGAGGGACGCCCTCCGTGCTGCCCGGCCTCGTTCTGCCTCTCCGACGTGTTGCTCTGTTGGCCACTCGGCAAACCAAAGAGGTGTTGTATCGGCTGTTTCCACGTGAAGTACATCGCCGTTGTTGCGATTGCCAGTAACGGCCACATCGCCCAGAAACCAAGGGCATAGTGCAGCGGCCGCACTGTTGCCCGCGGACGAAAGCGAGACCATGTGAAATGCTTTGGCCACCACAGCCATAGCCCGCTCAGCGCCAGCGCCACAGTGGCCACCGCTAGCGCTCCCTGTACGCTGCGCCCGACGGGGCCGAGCAGCAGATTGTGGTGCAGCTCGATCATCCACTGCAGGGCATCTCTCTTCCTTCCACGAACACCAAGCACCTGCCCCGTGGCCGGCGACGTATACACGGTCCAGCGTGGCCTGGCGTGCCCTGACGCTGCCTGCGTGGTCGAGGGCATTTGCACCATCCACTCATCAGTGCCGTCGCTCGTCATGGGCAGGCGAACGCCACGTATCGAGGCTCCGGGCACAGCCTGCTGAACGGCATGCCACTCCGCATCCATGTGCGCGAAGGGCGGGCTTTGGACATCCGGCTGGACATGTGTCAGCGCCGGGGCCATCAAGCGGTCCAGTTCAGGGCGCCAGACCAGGGCGGCTCCGCTCAGACCCTGGGCAACCAGCAATAGCCCAAAGCTGAGGCCAACCCACAGGTGCAGCGTCCGAAAAATCCAAAGCGAGGGACTGATTCGCGGTTTCTTTACCGTCGCGCTGGCGAAGGTAGTCGCCAAGATCGTCGCAGACATTCCGTACTCCAAAAGAGCAACACCCGAGCTCCCTCAAGCTCTCGTGACTCTGATCAACATTGCGTTGAGACGATAGTATCGCATCTCGGACCAACTCAGTCCTCAATTGTTCTGCATCTCTTGTCAGCTAGGTGCCCCACCAACCTGGGTATCGCCATCCGGAACGCTGATCACATCGTTACCAAGGAATTCTGTAGCCTGTGATGTGAGGCCACAATGACAAAGAAGCGCTTTGCCCTGTTGCTTGCAGCTCCTCTTGTGATCGGAGGCTCTGCATTGGCGTCGGAGCCGGGAAGGTTTGAACGAACTCTGGTGGTAACGGGACCCGTCAGCCTGGACATCCGCAGCGGTCCTGGCGGGGTGGCGATTACAGCTGGAACCGCTCGCACCGTGGTTGTGCGTGCTGTCATCCGCGCCGCCTACGGCAGAGCCGACCTGGGACTCGCCCAGGCAAACATTCGTGCCCTCGAGCAGAATCCACCGATCGAGCAGAATGGCGACAGTATCCGTGTGGGCTATGTGCTCGACGAGGCCATACTGAAAGGCGTGTCGGTGACGTATGAGATCCAGACGCCTCCAGACACACAGGTGCGTGCCATCGCCAACACTGGAGGCATTCGCATTGCCGGGATACAAGGACCGGTCGAGACCCTCAACGATGCCGGGGGAAGCGAAGTGGACAACGTGAGGGACACGGTGAAAATGACGACCCGTTCCGGAGGCATCGTCGTCAGAGATGCGGGAAGCAGTGTGTCTCTCCGGAACGTGTCCGGCGGCATCCAGCTTGAGGGTGCCAGGGGCCCTGTGGAGGCAGAGACAAGCAGCGGCCGCATTGAGCTGTCTGGTATCTCCGGAGACGTCCACTCCACAACGCAATCCGGCAGCATCCGCCTCCGCAACATAACAGGTGCCGTGATTGCCAGGAACCAGTCGGGAAGCATCGAGAGCTTTGGCTCAGGTGGATCGGTCACTGCTCAAACTGTTTCGGGAAGCATACGCATCGCACAGAGCAGCGCTGCCCCCATCCATGCGGTTTCACGTTCCGGCGCCATCAGGGTCGAACTTGCTGGGGGGAAGGGCTACAACCTGAACGCGCATTCCGACAAGGGCAAGATCTCCACATTGAGCGAGATTGCGCCTCCAGGGACCAAGGATCAGCACACTCTGTCCACTCAGATCAGCGGCGGCGGACCCGCTGTGAATCTGGAGACACAATCTTCGAAAATCGAGATCCAGTAAGCTCACCTGAACGCCCCGGCGTGATGCCGGAGTCACCCCCGCAGAGATCCTCGCACACGTGACGGCACTTTTGCATCACAGCAAAATGTGAGGACTTTCATGCACGTACGCACACCCATCACCCTTGCCATTGCCTCTGCTTTTCTGCTCGCCGCGGGCTGCAAGAAGACCGCCGACAACACGAGCAACTACAAGACCGCCATCAACAACTATCTCGGCACTAATGTCAGCTGTCTCTGGTCCGCTCCGCACAAGTTCCCTGACCAGGTCGACACGGACTCCGACAAGACCGCCGGCTATGACGCGCTCTACAACCAGGGCCTTCTGGTCCGCAAGACTGCGGAGAAGAAGAAGCTGCTCGGCCTGATGAACAAGCAGGTCACTGACTATGACCTCAGCGACAAGGGCAAGAGCTCCTGGACCGCCTCCAAGACCGACCCCAGCAGCGGCAACTTCTGCTACGGCCATCGTGAGGTCAGCTCCATCGACAATGCCACAGCAACCGGAGATCAGCCCGGTGCAACGGCCTCGGTTGCCTACCACTACACCTTCTCCTCTGTGCCTGACTGGGCCAAGGACGGCGGCCTGCAGAACAGCTTCCCCAATGTGAAGCGCAACCTCGCCGGAGGCACGGCGACCGCAACCCTGAAGGACACAGACAACGGCTGGGTCGTGGACGCCGGCACAGGAAGTACCTCCAATGCAGACGGCACGATCGTTCAATAGTTGGACCCAAGCAAAGAGCGGAGAGCCAGGCTCTCCGCTCTTCTTCACGACGACAATGTCATACGTAAAAGGTCCTACTCGCTACCCTTCATCCTGTAGTTATCCGGTGCTACTCCGCCTGCCAAATTCTTCACAAAGTAGTCCCACCGGCGCCGCATCATGTACGTCGACGCCGCGCCATAGCCATGATGCGCGTTGGGGATGAGCAGCAGGTCGAAGTCCTTGTTGGCCTTGATAAGCGCATCCACCACCATCAGCGTGTTGTTCATCGGCACATTGTCGTCCATGGTGCCATGCGCCAGCAGCAGCTTGCCCTTTAGGTTCGCGGCAAAGTTCTGATTGGCTTGCACGTCATAATTGCTCTTGCCATCAGCGCCGATCATCTCCAGACCACCGTACTTCTCATCCCAGTCATCTTCATAGTCGCGGTTATCGTGGTTGCCGCTCTCCGCGATGCCCACCTTGAAGAAATCCGGGAAGTGAAACATGGCCGCGACCGTCGCATTGCCGCCGCCAGAGTGACCCCATATGCCCACACGATTCCCATCCACCCACGGATACCGCGCAGCCAGCGTCTTGATCGCCGCTACCTGATCCGGGATCGTATCTTCTGCCAACCCTGCGGGCGTATCCGCGTACGCATCCTGGAAAGTCTTCGAGCGGTACGGCGTCCCCATGCCGTCCACACACACGACAACAAACCCCAGCTCCGCAAGCGCGTTCATGTCTCCCGCAGATGTACGAAACGAGCGCGTCTGCGCAGCACACGAACCGATAAATGGCCCCGGATAGACATAGTCCACCACTGGATATTTCTTTGCCGGGTCGAAGTTCGAAGGCCTGTAAAGGAAGCCATAGATCTGTGTCTTGCCATCCCGTGCCGTCACTGTAATGGGTGTGGGCGGCTTCCATCCCGTAGCGGTCAACCGGGAGATGTCCTGCTTGCCCAGCGTCGCCAGCTGCTTGCCATTGTTGTCGCGCAGCACCGCCGTCTGTGGCGTCTCGGTGGTGGAGTAGATGTCCACAAAACTCGCACCATCTGAGGCAGGCGTAACCGCATGATCGGCGTTCTCCGGCGTGAGCAACTGCTGCCCCGTGCCATCGAAGTTCACGCGGTAGAAGTGCGTGTAATACGGATCCTGCCCCGGCTCTTTGCCCGTGGCCAGAAAGTACACCGACCGCCCCTTCGGGTCCACACGCAGAACCTGCGTCACGGTCCCTGTGCCCTGCGTGACCTCGTTCTTCAGCTTGCCCGTGGCGAGGTCATACAGGTACATCTGTCCCCAGTCGCTGCGCTGTGAAAACCACAGGAACTCATTCGATTCCGGCAGATAGCGCCAGTTCACCTTGCCGATGCCGGACTCGAAGTAGGTCGACGCATGCTCGTGAAACACGGTGCGCACCGCACCAGTAGCCGTGTCCGCCTCACGGAACCATGCATCCTTGTGATCGCGCGAGCTGGACACGATCGCAAGGTGCTGGCCATCCGGAGCAAACTGCACATCGTCCCAACCCGCCCCGCCACGGCAGCTCACGTCATCGCACAGCGTGGAACGATGAAACTCCGGATCCATCTTCAGACGCGTGACCTTGCCCGCAGCCACGTCGATCACCACGGGTTGAATCATGACGACGTTCTTGTCGCCAAGAAACGGATACTTCCACGTCTCCGGCTGCGCATGCCGATTCGTGACGGGCACGAGCGTCACGCTGGCCACGTTGCGCTGGTCTTGCTGAAACGTCGCAATCCTCTTCGAGTCAGGCGACCACACCAGGATGGGCGCATCCGAGTGCTGCCATCCGGCATTGTCGGTCGCATAGCCAAAGTCGGTTACCCCATCGGGGGTCAGCTGGCGCTCTTCACCGCTGGCCTCGTCGCGCACCCATAGATTCCAGTCGCGGATAAAGGCGGCCTGCTTCTTATCAGGCGAGAGATCAAAGGGCGCCTTGCTGCGCGCCACACGGGCCCGCTTCGGCGGCAGGCGCCTCCCCTGCGTGCTGTTGGCCTCGCCGGACATCTGGCCGTTGCCGCCGGCCTGCGTGGCGCTCAGCCCGGTGGCCGGAGGCTGGGCGCTGGGCCGCTGCTCGGGCTGCTCCACACGCTGCGGAACGGCCTTCTTGTGGCAATGCTCGGCTTCTGCGTCGCACTGAAACTCGCCCGCATTCGTGGTTACGGCAAAGCCCTTCGCGTCTGGCATGTACTCGCTCACAAAGATCTGCTCTTCGGGAATCTGCCATCCCATCACGGCACTGATCGCTCTCGTCAGGCGAGCCT
This sequence comes from uncultured Acidobacteriaceae bacterium, assembly GCA_964247615.1. Classification (GTDB taxonomy): domain Bacteria; phylum Acidobacteriota; class Terriglobia; order Terriglobales; family Acidobacteriaceae; genus Granulicella. Next base: position 4,575 of record CAXTVC010000077.1, on the reverse strand, counting down.
TGTCAAAGGCGAGACCAGTTGTGCCTTTCGCCGGGTCAGCAAGAAAGTACTGCGCGCCTTTCACGCCGGACTGCGCATAAAACACGCGCCCGTCAGGCAGATACTGAATGCCGTCCACGGTACCCGTCACCAGCGGCTCGGTCGCCGGCAACAATCGTGACTCAGCGCGCGCATAATCCTGTGCCGTGTAGACCTGCTGCGCCCAGGCAGGAAAGAAAGCAGAGAGCAACGTTGCGGGAAGGAGGAGAGAGAGACAGCTACGCTTCATCGAGACGCCCTTGGGGAGTGATGACCTCAGCATAAGGCACGCCGTAGTCGCAACGTGTAAGAGAAAGCTAAGCGTCCGGCTCAGGATGAGCCGGCAGGGGCGTGCCCGTCTTGCGCAGACGCGCCAGCAGCGCACGCGGCCGCACCGCCTCGGGGATATCCAGCATCGCGCCGAAGAAACCACTCCACGTGTCCTGGGAGAGCCGGAGCGAGGCAGGCAGCACGTACACATCCATGATGAGCTCGGAGAGCATCAGCGACCCCGCAGCGCCCAGCAACCCATAGCGCTTGGCCATCAGCGCCGTCAGCACAATCGTCAGGCCCGTGGCGACCATGTAGTTGACCGAGAGCCGCTTATGCTGGTTCACCGCGGTGAGCAGCGTGGAGCTCGTAGACCACAACGAGTACAGGAACACGGTCACCAGCAGCAGGAACAGCAGGCGAGGGCTCGGCGGCACCTTGTGCGCCGTCCAGTGTGTCAGAAACCACGGGCCGATCGTCATCATCGTCGCAATTAGCAGCAGCGCGATGCCCAACGCCATCTGGCAGCTGCGCCGATGCAGCGAGCGCACCAGCGGCAAATTGCCCGCGCCAAACGATGCCGAGAGCTCCGGCCAAAATGTTGTGTTCACCATCTGGACCATCTGCAGCGCTACGCGGGACACGGTGCGGGCCGTCGCAAACACGACCACATCCGCCGAGCCCAGCACATGCCCAACGGCCAGCAGCGTGCCCTGCAGGTTGAGTGCATTGCCGATAGGGAAGCCCATGAAGGCGATTGCCGGGGCGCTCAGCCGCTTGATCTCGGCTAAGCTCGCATGCTCCCAGCCGAACCGAACCCACGGCAGGTTGCGCCGCATGAGAATGCAAAAAAACAACGTACCGGCCGCGTTCGCCACCGACAAAGCCAGCGCTGTTGCGCGTACCCCATACCCCAGAAACACGGGCACCAGCATGACCGCGAAGGCAATCAGCACGATCATGCTCTTCACAAACGTGCCGTAAGGGTAGCGGCCTACACAAGTATAGGCCGCCCCGATCAACTGCTCGAGCTGGCCAAACAAAACGGACAAGCCAAGCAGAAAGATGACCCACTTGGCATCGGCCTGCGACATCTCGTTCAGGTGCAGCCAGCGTGCAATCGGCAGCAGGTAAACTGCGGCGACAAAGATCACCACGACGCCACTGCACATGATCACGATGAGCCACCAGCAGCTCTGAAAGACGCGCAGCGCTCCGGCCTGATCCTTGCGGCCCATCAGCATGGTCATCTCATTGCCGGCAACCGAACCGAAGCCGATGTTGGAGAAGCCCAGATAGGTGGGGATCGCGTTGACCAGCAGCCAGTCGCCATAAAGCGGCAGGCTCCAGTAGTGGAGGAACACTGGCACCTGGATCAGCTGAATGATCGTTCCTGCGAGACGGCTGATCCAGTTCGAAACGAAACCAAGGATCAGTCTGCGCCGCGTACCAGGATCCATTGCCGACATCGAAGGTACCGTCCTGGCGTGCGGGTTTTACAGCTCAGCGTCCGATGGCCGCCTTCAGTCTAACAACGCTCCCCCACGAAAGTTTCTGATGCGGCTGTGAAAGATCCGAACTCAGCGGCTCCGTTCCCGATCCAAGGCGACTTTTTGCTGCATCAGCTCTACCAGCATGGCGCCATCCCCGCGCCGCTGTGCCTCCCCCATCTGGCTGCGAAGCTCGCGTCCTCGGCGATCCAGGTAGCGCGCATGCAGTGACTCCAGGGCGCTGGCCACCTGCAACGGCGAGCTTTCGTGCTCGGGCCCATTCACCTCGGTGGAGACATGCAGCGCGCTCGCCAGCAGCGCACGCGATACCGGATCCGGGGCCGCCGCAAGCGGGCTCTCCGGTGCCGGTCCGCTGATCAGCACTTCAATGACGGCAGCTGTGGGCAGATCCTCAAACCAGTGCGGGTGCGCGCCGAGCTTCTCCGCCGCCAGCGTGCGTGCCGAATCGGCCTCCGGCAGCACCAGTGCACAGAGCAGGATGCGCTCCACCTCGGAGACGGCCTGGGGCTGCGCCGCGCGCACACTCTCCAGGCGATGCTCCGCGGCCTGCCGCACCTCCTTGAGCACCATGGACGACTCGATGCCCAGCTTCTGCGCCGCGTTTTCTGCGACCTGCGTGCGGACGATGGCATTCGGTATACGGCGCAGGTGCGGCAGCAGGAAATTCAGCGCCTTCACCCGCAGCTCCGGAGTGCGTGTGCCGATCTTTTTCTGCGCTCGATCAATCATGAAATCCGTCCAGGGCACATTGCCGCGCAGCGCCTGCATGTACGCCGGAGCTCCATGCGCCCGCAGGAAACTGTCCGGATCCTCACCCTCGGGCAGGATGGCGACGCCCACCTCAAAGCCCTCTTCCACCAACGGAGCGAGCACATTTTCGGCAGCCTCGATCCCAGGCTCATCGCCGTCAAAGTTCAGCACCACCCGCTTGGTAAATCGGCCAAGCAGACGCACCTGCGCCTCCGTGAACTTGGTGCCGCTGGTCGCGATCACGTTGCCCACGCCCGCCAGAAACGCCGAGATGCAATCCATCTGGCCTTCCACCATGACGACGCTATCCGTCTCCTTGATGCCAGCCTTGGCCTTGTCCAGATTGAACAGCACATGGCCCTTTGTATATAGCGGCGTCTCCGGCGAGTTCACGTATTTGCCCCCGGCCTTGGGATCATTCGTATCCAGCAGCCTGCCCGTAAACGCGATCGGCTTGCCTGACTCATTGCAAATAGGAAACATCACCCGCTTGCGGAAATGCGGGTACATGCTCCCCGGCGATCCATCTTCGGTCTGCTTGCTGTGGAAAAGACCGCTGGCACGCAGTACATCCTCGGAAAAGAACTTCAGCAGGCGATCGCGCATGTCCGTCCAGCTGTCCGGCGCATAGCCGATGCGGAACTGTTTCACGGCATCCGGCGTGAGCCCGCGGCTGGTGATGTACTCCCGGGCACGCGCAGCCTCCGGCGACTGCAGATTGCCTTGGAAATACTGCGTGGCGGCCTCATGCACCTCCAGCAGCTGGCGGCGCAGACCCGCCTCGCGGGCCTCCTCGGGCGAGTTCCACTCGCGCTTTGGCAACGAGATGCCCATCTTCGCCGCCACAACACGCACGGCCTCCGGAAAACTGACGCTCTCCATCTTCATCACGAAGCTAAATACATCGCCATGCTCATGGCAGCCAAAGCAGTAATAGCTACCCGTCCCCGTGTACACGTAAAACGAGCCACTGCGCTCTTTGTGAAACGGGCACAGCGCATTCCAGTTCGCGCCCGACTTGCGCAACTTCAGGTACTCGCCCAGGATGCGGACGATGTCGGTCTGCTGCTTTACGGTTTGGGCAAAACTGTCAGCCATGCGCTTCCTCCAGTGTAGAGGTCCGGCGCAGACCGGCCGACTACGGGAAAGCACATACGCACACAACGGCCCGCTTCCCCACAGGGGAGGCGGGCCGTTGTGTCGGCTTCTGCGTTAGAACAACATCTTCAGCGCAAACTGCGCGATGCGCGGCTCAAATGTGCTGGTGACCTGGCCGCCTGACGATGGTGTGCCGCCGATCACATTGCTTAGCGGTGCACTGCCGCCGATGCCGAAGTTCGAGCCCGCCCCCAGCGTGCCCTGCGTTCCGCTGATGGTGCCCGGCAGGTACAGGTTGGTGTGGTTGAAGACGTTGTAAAGCTCGGCGCGGAACTCCACCTTCAGGCTCTCGACAGGCGTACTGAAGCGCTTGTTGAGAGCAAGGCCCGTTTCATAAAACGCAGGGCTGCGACCGGGGTTGCGGCTCGCATTGCCAAACGGACTCAGCACATTCCCCGCACCGTCCTTGATGGGCGGCAGCGCAAACGCGTTGAAGTTCACGTAATTCACGTAGCCCGTATTCGCGGCGCGATGGCTACGGCCCTGCGTCACGGGCTGGCCCGGCACGCGATTCGGTCGATACTCATTCGCGCCACGGTAGGTTGCCGCAATCTGCGGGCTCAGGGCCTGTGCGCTGTTTGGCGAGTAGGTGAGATTGAACGGTGTGCCCGCCTGCGCGGTGGTGATCGTGCTGACCTGCCATCCACCCAGCGCGGTGTCCATCAGGCCGTTCGCATGGTTGAGGAATTGACGTCCACGGCCAAAGGGGAGCTCATAGATCAGGCTCGTCACGTTGATGATCGGCAGGTTGTAATCCGATTGCGCGTAGTCCGCACGCAGGTTGTTGGCGTCCTGCGGCGAGGGCGTATTACCCTCCAGCGAGGCGCTCGCATTATCCAGCGAGTGCTCCCACGTGAAGGAGTTCAAC
>CAXTVC010000076.1:2262-15233 GCA_964247615.1 uncultured Acidobacteriaceae bacterium | reverse complement strand
GTTGCTGTCCGAGGTCACATTGGTTTGCTGAACCCGGTAGTTCGATTGCATGTTCTTGATGTACTCAATCAGCGAGATCAGTCCATCCTCGCTGATCTGACCTTGGTAGGTCGGCATAATTGGAGCAAAACCTGCCGGCACGTGCTGCGACGGATTCAGGATGGACTCACGCAGATACGCGTCGTTTACGAGAACCTGGCCTCCATCCGTCATCGTTAGCCGAGACCCGTAGATGCCATGCAGATTCGGGCCTCTCGCCGCAGCGTTCCCACTGTGGCAGGAGGTGCACCCCATGCTCGAAAACAGGCGCTCCCCATTCTGTGCAAGGCTCATGCCGGACGTCGACTGCTTTAACCAGCGCTCATAGTCATCCGGCGTCTGCACCGTGATCAGGCCAATCATGCCCGAATGAAGCGTTCCGCAATATTGCGTGCAGAAGAGATGGTACGAACCGGGCTGTGTCGCTTGAAACCATACTGTGGAGTAGCGGCCTGGAATGACTTCACGCTTCACCCGGAAGTCGGGAATCGAGAAGCTGTGAAAGACATCCTGCGAGATCATCGTCAGCTGCACCGGACGTCCTGTCGGGACGTGCAAGGCATTAATCTCATGCTGCCCGCCCGGATGTTCCGCCTTCCACATCCATTGCTTGCCGATGATATAGACGTTCATGGCATTCACGGGCGGACTATAGATCCGGAAGTAAAGCAGCGCTCCCCAGACAAAGATCACCAGGAAGATACCCAGCGGGATGATCGTCCAGGTAGCTTCGAGCAGGGTAGACCCTTCTACCTGTGTAGCTACCGGATTACGCTCACGCCGATACCGGACCGCAAAGCCAAAGACCAACGCCACCACCAGCAGCACGCCGAAGAGCGTCATTGCTAGCAGAAAGAAATACAGCGCGTCGGTGTAAGGAGCAATGGTCGATGCCTCAGCCGGGAACAGGGCTGAGTTGTGCAACCACTTCACCAAAAACTGCCAGAGAACTGGACTGATACCCATCGTTTCCCTTTATGCTGCCCGGCGCCCGGTGGGCCCGTGAGTTAAAACCTGATCGCGGTCGGAGTTGATATCCCGCCGAAACATGATAAAGAGGAAGCTCGCCAGAGCTGCCACGGTGAGCATGCCACCAAGTTGCACAACGCGCGCAACGATCAGCGAGTGCTTGTTCGTCTGCGGATCATAGTGGTAGCAGTAAGTAAGAATATTTGCGACCGGCGAGCCGATCTTGTTTCCCGAAGCGTCAATCAGGCCGAGAAGAATGTCCTTCGGCGAATACTCAACACCCAGGTAGTACTGTGCTATCCGGCCTTGCGGCGTGAGCAGCTCGATCGAACTTGCATGCGCAAACTGCGTCAACCGTCCATCCGGCCCGGGAACCTTTACGTAACCAAAACCTACTGCGGTCGTAAGCGCATCGATCGAAGACTTCGGTCCTGTGAGGAAATGCCATCCATTGGCAGTCTCGGGATGACCATAGCGCTTCACGTAAAAGGCTTTGTTCTTTGCCGCGAGTTGTGGCCCCTCGCTTGGATCAATCGACACCACAATAATCTGGAAATCCTTGTCCGGTCTCAGACGAACCATCTCAAGCGAACTGGTGAGACCGTCCATTTCCTCCGAGCACAGCATCGGGCAGTTGTAATACACCAATGCCAGTACCGCGGGATGCTTTCCGTCCAGATAAGACCCCAGTGTCACAGGATGGCCAGTCTCATCCACAAACGGAGCCGCTGTCGGCAGTTGGGCATTTAGGTGTTGCGATACCTGCACCTGCTTTAAAACCTTTGGAAGTTCGTCTCCATGCGAAGTGCCTTCCGACTTCTCCCCATAACTGGATACCTGCCCGGATATCTCTGTGGGCAATGCAACACATGCTCCCAGGATCGCCAGAAAGACACCGGCATGTAAGCCGGGCTTCCAGCGTCGTAAAGCCTTCCGTATTGGACCTGAGAGAATCATGTCTGTTCTTACCGCCTGCTTCAGTGTATGGCGAATCCCCGTCTTCCTTCAGGACGGTACATCGGTATCCGTACAGCCGATTGCCCCTGCGAATACCCTAGCGCTTCGCTTCCGCCTGATTGAACTCCAGTCGTTGTTCGCGGCTGGCCATCTGGTCAAGTTCATAGCCTGTTCGCGCGAATCCATCGGTAAGGGGGACGGTCACCACTGGCTTTGCATCGCCAGCCATCTCCGTCTCGCTTGCCTGGGCAGCGCTGGGTGCTTGGGGCAGTCCGCGTTGCGCGATCAACAGCATTGCCCGCTCTATAGGGATCCGCACAGTGCCTGCCGGCAGATCTGCTGCGGTGCTGTAATTCTCCAGCAACAGATCTTCCTTGGCATGCATGTCTGCCGTGTCCTGGTTGCCGTCATCGGTCTGCAGGCGCGGCGTGGGGAACTTCTGCGTCATCGTCGCGTACTCGCGCTGCTCCATGGTCACGTTGGAGGCCAGATCTTCACGCTTTCGCGATACTTCGCTTTCGTGACCAGGCATACCACCGTGCCACCTGTCCGCCGGGCCGTCTTCCTTGAGCAGGCCGGTGTTGATCGCCTTGCCCATCACGAAGCAGAACACGAAAAAAATCAACAGGAAGCCGCAAAGCCCGGCCAGAAACGTCACGATACCACCGACGTTCACGTCCTGGACTTCGTAACCAGGGTTTTCCTCATTCCGGTCGCGCGAGCGCATCGGGGACTGCCCTTCGGGGTGGAGGGGATCGTTCCCCTCCCGTGGATTAGTGTGCATGCTCGGGCTCCAGAACCTCCGCAGTGTGCGGATCGTTGGTGCTGATGAGCGGCCGACGGCCGAGTTCAGTCAGGTAGAAGAAAGCCCAGAAAGCCAGCACGGCGATGGGCACTGTAATGTACGACAGAATGCTCAGGTTCCCGACGATGTGGAGGTTTCCTGCGGCGTCCTGGAAGTTCGGCTCCACGAGCCAAAACATGTCAATCATGCGAGCAAAGATCATGAAAATCGACAGCCAGAGCATACGGCTTCGCGAACGCTTGAAGTCGCGCGAAAGCAACAGGCAGAACGGGATAATCCAATGACAAATTGCATCGATCGAGCAGATGACCCACCAACCGCCCCGGATGCGGTGCAGATACCAGGGGATCTCATCAGGTAGGTTGCCGGAGTAGATGATCAGGAACTCGGCAAAAGTGAAGTAGATGTTCAACATGACGAAAGCAAAGGCCAACTTGCCAAGGTCATGCTGTTCCGTGGTGCGGAACATGGTTCGCATTGGCTCATACTTAGAGAGCAAAATCAGGGTCAGCATGCCGATGGCCAGCACGGCGTAACCTTGGGCTACGAGGAACTGTAGACCGTAAATCGAGGAATACCAGGTCACGTCCAAGGATTTGATGAATACGATCACGAACATTGTCAGTACGACGACATACAGGAACGTCGCCGGTCCTGAGAAGTTCTCAAAGAGGATGCGCCAACGGTCATAGCTGCGCATCGTTCCCGCAGCCGGGTCGGCGTCCCGGCTCAGAGACCACTTGTTCAACAGCGTGATCACTACGCCGAGAAACACAAAGGTAATCAGGTACTCCACCACGGCGCTCGTGGGGCTGAGCATCACGTGCTTCAGGTTGATGCAGATCTGCTGCTCTTTACTGATCAGCCCTTGCTGTAAGGCGGACAAGGTCTCTGCCGGCGTGTTGTAAAGCGCCCAGAGGTAAAGGCGCTTCATCAGAAACAGTATGGGCAGAAACAGCAGCGCGACAAACCACCACGTGCGTGTCATTGCCTCCAACGGGCGACGCAGGATCAGCCCCCACTTACCCCCGGAGAGATATTGCACCAGCAGAAAAGCCAGTGCGCCTCCCATGAAATTGAAGGCAGACATGGAACCCATCAGGTAGGAACGCAGCAGATGAGCGCGACCTTCCGGGCTGCCAACGAAGACAAGCGACACCAGTGCAAAGACCGCACCGATGATCAGTGCGCGCATCCGCCAGGCGCCTACAAAGTCAGGCACCATCAAGAGCGAAGGCAAAGCCTTCGGCCCATGGGAGTGATGCCCGTCGTGATGTTCGTGTTCCAATGCCATCTCGTTGCCCTTAGTCCTGGGTAAGCTGATTTAATGCGTCTCGCCGGCGAGGCTGCCGGGGCTCTGTGCATCACTTGCGGGACGTGCTCCGCCGGAGTTCCGTGTGCCGGAGTTCGACGTGGCCGCGGCCGAGTCGTGTGCAAACGCCCCCGCGGGTGCGTTGTTGCCCATACCGGGTATGCCGTTGTCCTGATTATTTGGTGTACCGTAAACGGCCGTTGCCGGCAGAGCCCACGGGTCGGCGAAACCAGGAGGCATACCCTGCTGCGTGGCAATTTCATGCAGATCCTGCGGGTGCTGCCCCGAGGCAATGTCCGCCTGCTTTGCGTTCTGGCTCAACTGCAGCGCCCGAACATACGCAACGATCGCCCAGCGCTCGGCAGGCGTCACCTGCGAACCATACTCCGGCATCGCGCCATACCCATTGGCGATCACTGAGTACAAATGGCCCAGGGGAGCGTTGCGCAGGCGATCCGTATGGAAATTGCCAGCCGGCCGGTAGCCACGCTGCACAATCATTCCAGCACCGTTGCCAACGCGGGAATGGCATGGCGTACAGAACACGTTGTATTCCTGCTGCCCACGTTGCAAGACTTCTGCAGTGACCGGCATTGGCATCCCATCGCCTTCCTTGTCACCGACCATGCCGGTGTAGAAGTACGTGTTTGCATGCAGCTGGTTGCGCGCCACCGTGTTCTCTACCTGCGGACGCGTCGAGCGTGCGTCCGCGTACAGCGTTGTCCCACGCTGAGGGTAGAACTTCGGCTGATTGTGCATGTCCTGCCGGCAGCCGGCGGAAAGCAGCGTTACAGCTGTCAACGCACCCAGTGTGAGCAAGCGGTGCATCCTGGATTCAAGATCGCTATGCATTTGTGTCTGGCCCATCATCAGTGATCCACCTCCACCACCGAGATCGGCGCGAAGCCCTCGAGGAACTCACGTGTCTCTCTGAGAGAGAACTTTGGATCATGCGCTTCCAGGCACAAGAAAAACTTGTCCGTGGTCGCGCCGTTGCGGAAGTTCGCTGCGTTAAACAGCGGGTGATATAGCTGCGGCAGTCCGTTTTGCGCAATCATGCCGAATGCCGCAGATAGACCTGCGAAGAGAATCGTCCACTCATACGCCGGGATCACGAACGCCGGCCAGGAGTATAGGGGCATTCCCCGAATGTTCAACGGATACGCCCAGACATTCATCCAGGTTTCCATCAACCACCCCGTGGTAAGTCCCATCACGCCACCCAAAAGGCACATCAACGGCACCCGCGTCTTGTGGAAGCGGAGCGCCTCGGCAGCTTCCTCCACCGGGTACGGCGTGTAGCACTCCATCCGTCGATATCCTGCGCGGTGGGCGTGCTCTGTTGCGTGTACCAGTTCGCTAGGCGTGTTGAACTCGGCGATCAGGCCGTAAATTCCTTCTACCGGCGGCATTAGAGCGCCTCCCCAGCCACAACTTCAGCGTTCTCTCCACCGGCATGGACCTTGGTCTGCGGCAGCATCATGCGTATTTCCGACATGGGAATCATCGGCGCTAGACGGGCAAACAGCAGGAACAGGCAGGTGAACAAGCCCCACGTGCCAATGAACAACATGTAATCCCACTTGGTCGCGCGGTAGGTTCCCCAGCTGGATGGCAGGTAGTCGCGATACAGCGAGGTCACCACGATGACGAACCGCTCGAACCACATACCGATATTCACCACAAAGCTCAAGAAGAAGAGGTAGCCCGGGCTCACACGCAGGCGTCGCGACCAGAGCGTCGTCAGCGGGATCGCGATATTCGTCAGGATGAGCATCCAGTACGCCCAGCCCATTGGTCCGAACATGCGGTTCCACATCATGAAGAACTCCCAGTGCGAACAGGAGTACCAACTCATGAAAACTTCCATGCCATAGCCGTAAGCCACGATGGAACCCGTCGTCAGCATGACCTTGGCCATGTTGTCGAGGTGGCGCAATGTCACCAGATCCTCAAGGTGGTACCACTTACGGATCGGGATGGCCAGCGTCAGCACCATGGCGAAGCCGGAGTACACAGCACCTGCTACGAAATACGGCGGGAAGATCGTGGTGTGCCAGCCTGCCATCGCCGCAACCGCGAAGTCGAAAGAAATCGTTGTGTGCACTGAGAGCACGAGCGGTGTGGACAGCCCTGCCAGCAGCAGGGAAGCCGACTCATACCGGATCCAGTGACGTGTCGATCCACGCCATCCGAGCGAAAGCAATCCGTAGATGTATTTCGCAACTGGCAGCTTGGCTCGATCACGCAACGTACCAAAGTCCGGGATCATGCCGATGTACCAGAACACGATGGAGATCGTCGCGTAGGTCGACACGGCAAATACGTCCCAAGCCAGCGGGCTGCGGAACTGCGGCCACACGTTCATCGTGTTCGGGTATGGCAGAAGCCAGTAACCCAGCCACGGCCGTCCAATATGAATCAGTGGGAACATGCCAGCGCAGACCACCGCAAAGATGGTCATGGCTTCCGCGAAACGGTTGATCGAGTTGCGCCAGGTCTGCTTGAACAGCAGCAGAATAGCTGAGATCAGCGTCCCGGCGTGGCCGATACCGATCCACCACACGAAGTTAATAATTGCGAAGCCCCAGGCGCCGGGGATCGTGACGCCCCAGATGCCGACGCCCTTCAGAACCAGCCAGGTCAGCGCGATCACGGTCAAAGTCGCCACAGTTGCGGCCACAAAGAAACCGCCGAACCATGCCCATGGGGTGTTTGGCGTCAGCACAATGCCCGCAATCTTCTGCGTGACACTTTTGAAGTTATGGCCGGGCGCGATGACCGCGTACTCACCGGTTCGCGGGTCGATCATCGGGTCGATAACAAGATCCGGATCGTGGATAGGTCCCTGGGTCGCCATTATGCAAGCTCCGGGTTCGGGTTAATGACGCCGGCCGTGTAGGTCGTACGGGGGCGATAGTTAAGGTCAGCGAGCACCTGGTAGTCGCGCTCCTCAGCTTTACGCTTCGCCACGCGGCTGGTTGGATCGTTCTTGTTGCCAAAGATAATCGCGTCTGTCGGGCAGGTCTGCTGGCAGGCCGTAACGATCTCCCCGTCACGAATGGCGCGGTTTTCTTTGTCCGCCGTGATCTTGGCTTCTTCGATGCGCTGCACGCAGTACGTGCATTTCTCCATCACGCCGCGTGACCGCACCGTGACGTCAGGGTTGCGCATAAACTTCAGGCTCTCCGTCTCATAGTCCGAGTACAGGAGGAAGTTGAACCGGCGCACCTTATATACGCAGTTGTTGGAGCAGTAGCGCGTACCAACGCAGCGGTTGTAGACCATGGTATTCAGGCCTTCCGGCGTGTGCACCGTCGCGCCTACCGGGCAAACCTGCTCACAGCCGGCACTCTCGCAATGCTGGCACATCATCGGCTGAAAGTGAGCCTTGGGTGCATGCAGGTCGCCTTCGTAGTAGCTGTCAATGCGTATCCACTGCATGTTGCGGCCGACCTTTACCTGCTCACGGCCCACCACGGCGATGTTGTTCTCCGCATAACACGCCACGACGCAGGCATTGCAGCCAATGCAGGAGTTCATATCCACTGACATGCCCCAAGCATTCTGGATCTGCTTGGACGACGCATCCTGGTGGTCATACCGCCACGAGCCAGCGAACATGCTCTCGCCCGCTGCGGGAGCCTCACCTTGTGGGTTATAGCCGACCTTGTTCACCAGCGTGCCGCTCGCGCCTTCGTGCGCAAAGTTCGGATCCTTGGTGGCTTCCTCCACGGTCGCGTACCGGATGATGGAACGCTCCATCGCCTCGTGCCCGGCCATCGAGAAGGTGCCTTCCTTGTCAGACTCAGGCCGCTCGAGATCACGCTGAGCAAACGCCCCGCGATGCTCGATGTTGTGCACCTTCGTGACGCAGAGATCGTACAGTCCGTGGCCCTTGGCCAGGGTCGCTCCAGTTGCGGCAACGGCACCATCCATCGTGCGGATCTGGTACGCATTAAAGCCAACGCCGGCGCCGACACGCCCGACCTCGGCGCGACGTCCCAGGCCGAGGTGCACCGTGACAGCCCCATCCGGATGCCCGGGAACCATGAGGACCGGCACGATGACCTTGTGCCCGTTCACTGTCAGCTCAACGGCATCGTTTTCCTCGATGCCCAGCTTGGTCATCGTGTTCAGGCTTGCCAGCGCGGCGTTATCCCAGGAAAGATTGGTGATCTGCTTCGGTAATTCCTGGAGCCAGCCGTTGTTGCCGAAGCGGCCGTCGTAGACCGAAGGGTCTGCGAGAAAGCGCACTTCGAGTTTGTCGTCACCAGCCGCTTGCATCGGCTGTGCCGTCAGCTTGGTCGGGGCGGCATTGCTCGTCAGGGGGAAAGCTGTCCCGGCAACCCAGCCATCATGCAGCGCGGTGCGCCATCCAGCCTCGAAGTCACCCTTGATGTAAGTGCGCGCCGTGGCGGCGACCACGTCATAGCCGCCCAGGGAAGGATTCAGCAAGACCTGGAAAATCTCATGGGCGCTCACGCTGTTGTAGAGCGGAGCAATCATCGGCTGCACGATGGAGATCGTGCCGTCCGTCGCACGACAGTCGGTCCAGCTCTCAAGATAGTGCGACCGCGGGATGTGCCAGGTGGAGAAGAAGCCCGTCTCGTCGACGTGCGAACCAAGGTGCACCGTGTTCGGCACGTTGTTGAACGCTTCGGCAAAGTTCAGGTCGGCTGGCGCGTTATACAGGGGATTGGTGCCCAGCATGACCAGCCACTTCACCTTGCCGGCATTCATATCGGCCACCAGGGACCGGATATCAGCGCCGGGTTCGGCGGGCACGGCATGCAGGGAAGGCGTGTAGAACACCGTTTTGCCAACGGCTCCCAGGCTTGCGTTCATGGCCGCCGCAGCGTTCTGGCAGGCCACTGAACTCTGCGGGCCAGCCACCACGACAGCGCGGCCCCCGGCCTTCTTCAGGTCAGCAAGCACCGCTGTGAAGAACTTCTGTGCATCTGGATTGGACGACGGCGCCGCCCCACCACCCGCAAGAGCAGTCGCAAACGCATCCACATCGCTGGGCTTCAAGCGGAGTGCATGCTCCGCCTTGTAGCCGGTCACCGAAGGCATCGTCTCTACGACGTACATCCGGTTCATCGTCTTGCCTGCTTCGAAGCGATGACGCTCGGCATACTGCGAGGCCATGGGCAGGAACCCAGGGAAGTGAATGCCGCCCAGGAAATCCGCATCAAGCGACAGGATCACGTCGGCGTCCGCCAAGCGATACTGCACACCAGTCGTGTCCTGGCCCACCGGCTCATAGGTGATGAGCTTGGCCTGCGGATACTTAGCCTGCATCTGCTTCCACTGTGCCGCGAAGCTGGGCGATGTCGTGCCTTCGCTCAGGAAATACAGACCCTCACCGGCAGGTAGTTGACTTACTGCCGTGCCAAACTGCTGCTGGAAGTAAGGCCATTCGGCATTCTGGCCGCGGAAACGCGGATGCTGCGACCGGTCTGGATCGTAAAGATCCAGCAATGAACCCTGCGTGAAGGTGTCGGCCTTGCCCTTGCTGGCTGGATGCTCCGGGTTGCCCTCAATCTTGATTGGATGGAACGCGTCCGACTTCACCAGCACCGGAATGGCTCCCGTGGGAAACGGGTGGGCTGTTGCGAAGTAGTTCGGGATACCGAGGATCAGGTCTTCAGGCTGCTTGATGTAGGGATAGATCGGCTCGTCCGGCTGCTTGGTGCAGCCAGCCAGACCGGCAAGCGCAAAACTTGCCCCCATCACCTTCATGAAGCCACGACGCGACACCGAATTCACCCACTCGCCGCCGGAAGCCTGGCGGGGGAACTCTTCCTGCATCAACTCTTGAAAGGATGGCGTGTCAGCCAGCTCATCTAAATTCTTCCAGAAACGCTTCCCCGTTTGCCCCTGCAGCCGCGTGCGCACCTCGGCAAGAGTCATCTTGTCGGATGGCGTGATCCGTGTCACGACCTGTGCCGGGCTGTTTACGGCCTCTGCCTGATTGGCTTGCTTCTCCATCGGTCCTTGCTCTCTGTGCATGGCGTACCTGGTTGTCCTTGGCTCCGCGTCCCCCGGCGTTACCGGTGGCATGTTTCACAACTCGAAAGCTCGTTGGCTCCACGAATGTGGTACATCTGCACGAGGTATGTGCCCAGGGCGTCCTGGGTAGTGAACTTCGTATAGCTTGCCGGCATCCGGATCACCGGGGTGTCCGAGTACGTGGCACCTGCTCCATTGATCGGCACCGGTCCGCCCATTGTGCCCGACTGCGTCTTCGTCATGCCCTGCGGTCCCGGCTGCTCCGGACTGCTCTGATTGCCGATACCCGGCGCTTCCTGCGCCCCGTTTAGTCCACCCCTGGTGCCTGGGCCGACTGCCGGCTCCTGCATCATGGCGATCTGCGGATTGTTGCCGCCCGGATCCTTGGTCACGCAGGAGATGCCCTGAGCTGTTGGGCCGGGCTTGCCGGTCGTCGCGCACCAGACCGGGTGCTCCTTCGACGCGCCGCCCCAGGCCATGTTGTAGATCTCGCTGGTCGGCCGCAGGTTCTTGATCGGGTTGCGATGGCAGTTCAGGCACCACTCCATTTGCAGCGAGTTCTGCATGTACATCAGCGGCATCTCGTCGACACGGCCATGGCAGCTGGAGCATCCCAGGCCCTTGTTCACATGGACGGAGTGATTGAAGTACACATAGTCCGGCAGATCATGTACACGAATCCACGGGATCGACTGCCCGGTCGCCCAGCTGGCCCGCACCGGCTCCAGGAGCTGTGCGTTGGTCCAGATCTGCGAATGGCAATTAATGCAGGTCTTCGTTGGCGGGATTCCCGCGTAATGACTCTTTTCAACGCTGGTGTGGCAGTACTGGCACTGCAGACCCAGGCCTTCAACATGGTGCTTGTGGCTGAACGGCACAGGCTGATCCGGCCGCTGGCCTTGCCGGGTCACCCACGGCGAACGCTGCAACTCGTTGAGCGTCACGCCAAGAACGATGACGATCAATCCCGTCAGCGCGAGACTCGCCCGGATCAGAGCGTTCGAACTGCGGTCAAATACCTGCGCCATAAGGGTGCATTCCTGCAAACGCGGGTCTCGTTGCCGAGCCGCGGGGGTGAATTCTACGCCGTCTTTCCTGCTTCACGTGCCGTCCATCTGGCCGCAAAACACGCCTGAGGACTGCGGGGCTTGGGGAGAAAAACCTTCCTCATACCCTGCGAAGAACTTGAGTATAGCAGTGCGATATAGCCCCATCCGATCACGATGGACGCTGTTCGCGCAAGAGTTGCCTCTCGTTTTATCGATTATCGAAGGCGGGTCGGCCGCAGGGTCCCGCCACCATGTGCTTTGCGCGTTTCCAGCGTTTTCTCGGGAGTTCCCTAATAGTAAATTCGGCCACATAGGTCTGAAATCCTGTTCGCGCTCATCTCTGTCGCGCCTTCTTAGCCGTACCCGGCACGCAGCTCGTGACAGACTGTGAGTCCCATGCCCGCGTCCCTCTCCCGCACACGCAAGCTTCCCTATGACCCTGCAGAAGCCCTGCTCGCCCTCGGCGCCGCGGACAAAAAGCTCGGCAAACTCATCGAACGCGCCGGCCCCTTCACCCTGCGCTTGCCGGCGCAGCAATCTCCATTCGAAGCCCTGCTTCGTTCCATCCTCTATCAGCAGCTGCACGGCAAGGCCGCCGCCGCCATTCACGCCCGGCTTCTCACCAGCTTCGAGCCCCTCGCCGGCATCGGCCAGCACCCCTCCGCCCAACACGTCCTTGACTGCCCCAACGAACAACTACGCGCCGCCGGCCTGTCCCACAACAAGACCCTCGCCATCCGGGATCTCGCCGCCAAAACCGTCGACGGCACCGTCCCCTCTCTCGCCCGCATCCGCCGCATGCCCGACGAGGACATCATCGACCACCTCACCCAGGTCCGCGGCATCGGCCGCTGGACCGTTGAAATGTTCCTCATGTTCCGCCTCGGCCGCCCCGACATCCTCCCCGTCACCGACTACGGCGTCCGCAAAGGCTTCGCCCTCACCTTCGGCACCCTCAAGCCCAAAACCAAGGTCACCCCCGACCTCCTCGCCGACCCCGAAGTCATGGCGCGCCGCGCCAAAAAGTGGGCCCCCTGGCGCTCCGTAGCCAGCTGGTATCTATGGCGAGCCTGCGACCTCGCCGCCGGCAAACCCACCCAGCCCGAGTAGCGCATGAGCCGCAGTAGCTTCGGTCTCCGGCTGCTCCCTTCAAGTGAGTTCATCCTGTCGCTCCGGAGGTGTCCGCAGTGGCTCCTCGTCTCCGTTACCTTGCTATGCCATGCTCCTGGCAAATCGTCTCTGCCGGCACTGCGACATAGCGTCACCATCACAAAGCCGTCTACTCTGATGGCGTTTCGTCTTACTTCTTCGGCGTGGCTTTCACTTGCGGGTAAGCTTCGATCAGCATCTTGGCCTCATCCGCGTTGGCGGCTTCCAGTGTGATGGAAGCCATACTGCCTGCCTCCGGCGAGGTAGCTAGATCGTGGGTGGTGAAGTAATAGGTCTTGCCCGCCTCAGCGGTGAAGCTTTGCAGTACCACCTTTTCCGACAACTTCTTGATGTGCGATTGCCAGTTGACACAAAGGTGGTGTTCGCCGGGCTCGACCGAGAGCACGGTATAGGAGCTGCCATTGAGAGCTCCGCTCCAACGGCCGTCCAATCCCAATTTCAGCGTAAGTCCTCCACAACGCCCAATGCAGAAGGCCGGTGTCGAGCTTTCCTGCTCAATGACGTAGATCAATGCCTTTGTTGGGTCCGCAGGCGCCGCTCCAGGCGTATGCACCGCATCTACGTCGAAGGTGGTCTCCTGGGGACCGCATGCCATCTTCGCTGCAGCAGTATTGCGCAGATCCTGCGCCTGACTCGTAACAACAGCCGTAAATCC
>CAXTVC010000076.1:0-2162 GCA_964247615.1 uncultured Acidobacteriaceae bacterium | reverse complement strand
GACCCCGCCTTTTCCTCACCCACCCTCGACGACCGCACTTGGCTCCCCATTGAACTCCACCACAGCCTCGCCTCCGACGGCTTCGCCGGTCTCCAGTACGGCTGGTACCGCCTTCACCTCCACCTCCGCCCCGGCATCCCCGATACCGCCTTCGCCGTCACGGGCACCATCGGCCGCTTCCAGCTCTTCGCCAACGGCCAGCTCCTCACCACCGTCGGCGACCTCCGCCGCCACACTCTCTACGAGATGTTCTATCTCACCCCCTACCCCGTCACCCCCAACCCCTCCGGCGACCTCCTCCTCGCTCTCCGCGTCTCCTTTCAGAAAATCACCTCCACGGGCAATGCCCCGGAATCCTTCTTCGCCCTCGGCACTCCTCTTCTTGGAACCACCCGGGCCCTGGCAGCCTCTGGCATGAACCAGTCCGTCCTCAATGCCTGCCCATCTGCCCTGAATGCCGCACCCGCTTTCATCACCGCTCTCGTCGCCCTGGCTCTCTTCCTCTCCCTTCGCGTGCATCGTGAGTATCTCCTCCTCGCTATCTACGCCCTCGCCCAGGCATGCCTCTCGGTAGAACAGTTCTGGAGTTGGGTCACTCCCTATCACCTCCCCGTGATCCTCGTCGAAGATGCGCTCACGACGGTCGTCACCATCGCTCTATTCGAGTTCGTCCGGGAAACTCTCCGCCTCCGCCGCGCACGCTGGATGCTCGTCGTCGAGCTCCTCTTTGTCCTCGTCAACCTCGTCGAAGTGCCCTGGTCCGCGGGATACCTCCCCTACTGGACCATCTCCCTCGCTCCACTCGCGACCGGCCTCTTCTTCCTCGTCGTCTTCGGCCTGCTCCTCCACGCTGTTCGGGTGCGCAACCTCGATGCCCGTCTTCTTCTTCCGGGCGTCGGAATCATCAGCGCTGCGCACCTCTACAGCTCCGTCCGCGTTGCCCTACACTTCTTGCGCCCCGGCATGTCCCTCAGCAATCGCGTTCCCCTCGGCATCTTCGGCATCGACTTTGACGCCCTCGCCGATATACTCATCGAGCTCTCGCTCCTCGTCTTCCTCACCACCCGCACCGTGCGCATCGCCCGTGAACGCAACCGCGCCGCTGCGGAGCTCGAGGCCGCCCGCTCCGTTCAGCAGGTTCTCGTCCCCGAGCACGTCGCGAGCATCCCCGGCCTTACCCTCGGCACCGCGTACCACCCCGCGCAGGAGGTCGGCGGCGACTTCTTCCAGGTCCTCCCCCTCACTTCCGGGGCCACCCTCGTCGTCATCGGCGACGTCGCCGGCAAAGGCATGCCCGCCGCCCTCACTGTCTCGCTCCTCGTCGGCACCCTCCGCACCCTCGCCGAGTTCACGGGCTCCCCCGCCGATATCCTCGCCCACCTGAATCGCCACCTCCTCGGCCGCGGCTCCGGTTTCACTACCTGCCTCGCCCTCCGCATCGACCCACCAGGCCCGACTACGCCCACGTCCCTTACCCTTAGCAACGCCGGCCACCTCCCGCCTTATCGCAACGGTCACGAGCTTTCCATCCCGCCATCGCTCCCCCTCGGCCTCACCCCCGAAGTCAGTTTTCCCGAACAAACCCTCTCCCTCTACCCCGGCGACCACCTCACTCTCCTCACGGATGGCGTCCCCGAAGCCACCCATCATCACCAGCTCTTCGGCTTCGACCGAACCCTGGATCTCTCCTCACAACCCGCCCACATCATCGCTGAAGCCGCCCGCTCCTTCGGCCAGACTGACGACATCACCGTCCTCACCCTCGACCTACACCTCACCCATCCCCAACCTGCCTTCGCCTGACCCACACAACCTGTTCCGCCACACGCCTCCAAGAATGAGTGCATCGTCTCTCCGTCTCGGGGTCTGAGCGTTGCGGATCCATCTGCTCGGCATGGCTCCGGACTTATCTGCAAGCTTGCGCACCCCGCCCTGGTGATCCCTCTCGGTCTCGCATGGCGGATGGCGCCGTTGCACCTGCCGCAGTTCGCCTTCAAACACGGCGGCTCGGCGCTGTGGGCGGCGGCCGTGTACTGGGCTGTGGCCCTCTGCTTCGTCCGCCGGACGCCACGCCGCCTCGCCAGCCTTGCAGTCCTGACCGCCTCCGCCGTCGAGCTGTTCAAGCTCGTAAACTGGCCTCCGCTGGATCACTTCCGCGACAC
>CAXTVC010000075.1:12431-15764 GCA_964247615.1 uncultured Acidobacteriaceae bacterium | reverse complement strand
GGCCCCGGCTCCTCAAACAGATCGGTATAGGTCCAATAACTCATGCCCTGCACCAGACCCTCGCAGGCTTTCAGCTTGCTCAGGATGTACGGTGCGCTTACGTATGAGTCATGCACTGCGTCCCGCGGCGTATAGCTCGTGCTCCACTCGGTGAAGTACACCGGCAGACCCGGAAACGCAGAGGCCTCCACCTGCCCCCGCACACGCCGCACATCCCCGACAATGGCATCCGGCGAAGGGGATAGCTTCGTGTCACTCTTGCCGTTCTCATCCAGAAAGCCCCCGTCCACCCCGTAGGTGTGCGTCGACACAAAGTCCACCGGGGCCCCGCTCTCCTTCACATGGGCCAGAAACTCAGGCACCCACGCCGCGCCGGCCGTGGAAGGGCCGCCGACCCGCAGCTTTGGGTCAACGCTCTTTAGGGTCCTCGCGGTGTCGTCATACAGCGAGAAGTAGGCCTTCTGATCGCCACCCTCCCAGAAGCCGGAAAGGTTGGGCTCATTCCAGACCTCGAAGTACCAGGACTCGACCTCCGTCTTCCCATACCTCGCCTCGATGTGCTGCGTAAACGCCGCTATCAGCTCACGCCAGCGCGCAGGATCGGGGTGGGACGTGTTGCCCTTCCAATAAAAGATCTTATTGTCCGAGGTCGCCAGCGCCTGCGGGGTAAATCCAAGCTCGACAAAAGGCTTAATGTGACGCGCCAGCAGGTCGTCATAGAGCTCATCGATTTTGGCCCAGTCGTAAGTCGTCTTGCCGTCCTTCACCTGCACGGTGCCGAGCACGTCATGGAAGATCGCATGGAACCGCAGGTACCGGAAGCCCAGCTCGTCCACCGCGGTCTTCAACTGCGCCTGGCTGTCCGGACGGATCAGCGTTCCTGGATAATCCGAACCAACCGAAAGGTCAAAGAAGCGGTCGACAGGTCCGGTCGCCTGGGCTACGTCCGCCTCGATCACACGCGTTCCAGCCTGCTGCGCACCCGCAGAAAGAAACCAGAGGAGAGAGAACCAGGTCCCGCACAATAAAGAAAGGCGCACCTGCCGCGCCGCTGCTCCTCGATACACTTCGTCTCCCCAATTCATAGAACAAAATCTACAATGCACTCGAACGGGCAGGCGCCCAACTCTCTTCAAGGCAGCCGAGTCCCCGTTCCGCCCAACCCCATCAATCGCTGCCCCCGAAGTATATCGGTCGCCCAAGTTCTTTGGATCTGCCACGCGACTTCGCACTGAGACCCTAAGCAGTTCTGGGAACACACCGCCGACGGCGTATTTTGTCCAGGTCGGACCCTACTTGGCCGTGACCACATCCATCGGCTGCCACAGCTCGATCGGATTGCCTTCCGGGTCGTGGATGCGCGCAAAGCGGCCGTTCGGATACGTCGTTGGATCCACCTTCACCGGGATCCCCGATGCCTTCAGCTGAGCAGCCATCTTGTCCAGATCGCGCACACGGAAGTTGATCATCCACTGCTTCGTGGCGTCGCCGAAGTACCCGGTATTCTCAGGAAAGGGCGAGAACACAGTCGGTCCAGCTTGCTGTTTCCATACAGGATCGTTGCTACTCTGCGGGGTCACGGAGATGCCGAGGTGGTCCTGATACCACTGCTCCAGCGCCTTGGGATCGCGCGCACGAAAAAAGAATCCGCCGATGCCGGCGACGATCTCCTTCGCGGGGTCACTCGTTGCTGGCAGCGGCTTGGCGAGAGCAAAAGAGCTCGGCAATAGCGATGATCCAGCGACGGCAGTAAGCGCAGCAAGCAATTCGCGGCGATGCTTCTTCAAGACCAGTCCCTCCGTGTTGCCCGAATTGTACCGACAACCTGGATACCTGTTTCGCCTGCCGCACATGCTGCAGACAAATCAGCGCCAATCCCATGGCTCCTCACCCAGCCCACTTCGCCTTATGCTGAATCTGAGCCCGATGTACACACCGACCCACCCCGACCCCCTCGCCATCCCGCTCTTCATGTCCGAGATCGAAGCCATGGGCGGCGCCGAACGCAGCATCCTCGCCCTCGGCCGCTGGCTTCACGCGCACGGCAAAACGGTTTACCTCCTCACTTACTACGACCGCATCGGCCTCGCCGAGCACGCGGACTTCCCCCTGCCCACGATAGCGTTGAACCCGCCAGCGCAGGCCCGCGCGAAAATCGCCGCCCTGCGCACCCATCTGCAAGCACGCCCTCCCGCGGCACCTCCGCCGATGACCTCCGGCTATCAGCCCGCGCTGCACTGCGCGCTGGCCCGGGCAGGTCGCTTCCACTGCATCATGCACGACACGCCCAGCCTTTTCAGCGAAGGGCGCCTCAGCCTCAAACAACGCCTGCGCTTCGCCGTCTCCAACTGGCAGATCGGCCGCGGCATGCGACGTACCGGTGGCGCCATGATCGTCACCAGCGCGTTCCTCCAACACGAATGCCGTCAGGATTTCGGCGTAGACGCAGCTATCGCCCGCATGGGCGGCCTCAGTGCCGATCTCGTCTTTCGCCGTCGCCCCGTAGGCAGTGAACTTCGCATGCTCTCAGTCTCACGTGTTGAAGCCAATAAGCGCATCGACTGGATGCTCCGGAGCCTCGCCGCGCTCGAAGCCGGCCCTACGCCGCTCTCGTCTCAGGTCGACTGGCGCCTGGACGTCGCCGGCAAAGGCTCGCAGCTCGATGCCATGCGCCAGCAGGCGCAACAGCTCGGGCTCGCGCACCGCGTCCACTTCCTCGGCTATGTATCCGACGCAGAGCTCGAAGCGCTCTACGAGGCGGCCCACCTGTTCCTCATGCCCGCCGTGCAGGGCTACGGCATACCAGCCGTCGAGGCCCTCGGCCGTGGCATCCCCGTGCTGTTGCATCGCGAGTCCGGCGTCAGCGACATCCTGCTCGACACACCGTGGACCACTGTGCTCACCGGCGGCGAAGAAGCCATGCTCCCCAGCCTGCGAAGCATGATCGATTGGCTTCGTACCAACAGCCAGATGACCGCGCCACCCCCACCCGAGCTCCCCACCGAAGCCGCCTGGGCGGAACGCGTGTCAAGCCTCTGCCACTACATCTGATTGAGGCAGCGCCCAACTCCCACGCTTGTCATCTCGACCGAAGGCGAAGCCGCAACGGAGACAGCCGTGTTTTGCCACAGGAGCTAACAGGAAGCCGTCAAGACAGCCGAACTACATCTTGTAGCGGCCCATCTCATCATCGCCAAGATTTTCAAGCCACCGGCGCATATCCTCCGCCGTCACCGAGCTTCCGCTGTTTGACGCGCGACGCGCATGCTCAAAGACCTCGCGGCTCAGAAAGATCGGGCAGTCCGCGCGCAGCGCCAGCGCAATCGCATCCGA
>CAXTVC010000075.1:4944-12331 GCA_964247615.1 uncultured Acidobacteriaceae bacterium | reverse complement strand
TTGGACGGGTCCAGCATCAGACCACGAATCCGCACCTCGATTTCGGGCGCTCCCGCTTCGTCGACCTCTGATTCGGACTTCAAACCCGGAAGATGCATATCCTTAGTTTAGCGAAGGTACGCCGTCTCCGTCTCCCGATGCAACAATGCACTTTCGTAAAGCACAGCAATCACGCGCCGTGCGCAGGAAAACGGGCGTTCAGGGCCTGGTGCGCCAGCAACGCAGGGGACGGTGCCACGGACACACCAACCGCCTCTCCCACCAGCGAGTTCGGAAATACCTGCGTCACCCGCACATCCAGGTAGCTGCCCGCGGCCGGCACGCCCGCCGCCGTAAAGTTCACCGTCTTGTTCTGCGAAGACCGCCCAATCACCTGCCCGCGGATGCTGTTGTAGCCCTCCACCATGATCGGCATCACCTCGCCCAGGTGCCGCTCGTAGTGCGTCCGCTGGATCTCGCGTTGCCGGGCGTTCAAGATCGCAAGCCGCTCGATCTTCACCTCCTCCGGAATCGAATCCACCATGTGGATCGCCGGCGTATTCGGCCGGGGCGAGTACTTGAATCCGAAGATGGCGTCGTACTTCACCGCCTCAAGCAGCGTAATCGTGTCCTCGAAGTCTTTGTCCGTCTCGCCGGGAAACCCCACGATGATGTCACTCGTGATGGAGATATCGCGGCCGCCTGCCTGCATCCCGGCCGCGTGCATCCACGCAATCCGCTCCAGGTACCACTCCCGCGTGTACTCGCGCTGCATGCCGCGCAGCGTCGCCGACGACCCCGACTGCACCGGCAGGTGCACATGGTTGCAAAGCTGGGGGTAGGCCACAATGGCGTCCACGATGTCCTTGGTGAACTGCCGCGGATGCGACGTCGTGAACCGAACCCGTTGAATCCCCGCTACCTCGCCCACCGCAATCAGCAATTCGGCAAATGTTCGCCTGCCGCTCGGGTCCACGTAACTGTTCACGTTCTGCCCCAGCAGCTGGATCTCCGTATAGCCCAGCGCGGCAATGCGCTGCGCCTCCGCCAGCACTGAGGCTGATGTGCGCGAGCGCTCCTTGCCACGCGTGTACGGCACCACGCAGTACGCACAGAACTTGTCGCAGCCTTCAATGATCGTGATGTAACCCCGGTGCGGATTGGACCGCGAGGTGAACTCCGTGTCGAAGGTCTCGTCCGTCTGCCGGTCATCCAGCCCCGTGATGCGGTTCTCGCCCGCCTCCAGGCGCGCCAGCATCCCCGGCAGGTTGCGATAGGAAGCCGAGCCTGCCACGATCGACACGTACGGCGCGCGCTCAAAGATCTTTTCGCCTTCCTGCTGCGCCACGCATCCGATCACGGCGAATTTCTTGCCCTCACCCTGCATGCGCTTGTACTCGTTCAGCCGGTGAAAGACCTTCTGCTCCGCCTTGTCACGAATCGAGCACGTGTTGTACAGGATCAGGTCGGCCGCGACCTCGTCAGTCACCTGCGCATAGCCCTCGCGCTCCAGCGTGCCGACCACCTTTTCGGAGTCATGCGCGTTCATCTGGCAGCCGAATGTCTCGATGTAAAAAGTCTTTCCCATAAGCCCCAAAACCCAACCAACAGTATAAGCGCCGCACCCTGGCTCCCAATCCTTCCTCCGCAACCCCAGCCCCGCCCCGGCGGCAGCTCCCGTTGCGCACCTTCGCGTCCTTTGCGCCCTCCGCGTGGGCCTTTGCCTCTTTGCAGGTAAAGTAGCTCCTATGGTTGACACCGATCTCATCGTCCAGCAACTCCGCGCCTACGGCCACGCCGTTACCCACGTCATGACCGTCCCCAACAACGCCGGCATCTACGAGTTCACCGTCGACGGCAACAATCTCTCCCTCGAGGAAGCCCGCGACCTCCTCGCCGCCGACGAAACCGCCGGCCGTCCCAAGCACATCTAGCATTTCACTCCAACCGGCAAACCTGCCTTTCTGTCATCCCCGAACGGGGATCTGCTTTACCTTCCCCATGCCCTTCCCCATACCATCCCCGATCCTGCCCATGCTCGCCAAGCGCGTGGACGCCATCCCCGCCACGGGGGACTGGCTCTTCGAGCCCAAGTGGGACGGCTTTCGCGCACTCATCTTCCGCTCCGGCGACGAGCTCCTGATCCAGAGCCGCGACAGCAAGCCGCTGGACCGCTACTTCCCCGAGCTCCGCGCGCCCCTGCTCGCACAGCTCCCTGAAAATTGCGTGCTGGACGGTGAAATCGTCATCGCCGGTCCCCGCGGCCTGGACTTCGACGCTCTCACCCAGCGCATCCACCCCGCCGCCTCGCGCGTGAAGATGCTCTCCGAGCAAACCCCCGCCTCGGTCGTGTTCTTTGACCTCCTCGCAGTTAGCGACGAAGACCTTCGCGAGCAGCCTTTCAGCGCCCGCCGCGCCCGACTCGAGCAGGTCCTCGCGCACGCTCAGGCCCCCCTCCACCTCACTCCCGCCACCGGGGACCGCACTCACGCCGCAGACTGGTTTGGCCGCTTTGAAGGCGCGGGCCTCGACGGCGTCATGGCCAAGAGTCCCGCAGGCGTCTACACCTCCGATAAGCGGACGATGCTGAAGATCAAGCACGAGCGCGACTGCGATTGCGTCGTCGCCGGCTTCCGCTGGCACAAGCGTGGCGAAAACACCCTGCTCGGCTCCCTCCTGCTTGGCCTCTACGATGACGCCGGCAAGCTGCAGCACGTCGGCACCTGCGCCAGCTTCACCGAAGTCAAGCGCCGCGAACTCGTCGAGTTCCTCGCGCCCTATCGCGAGAACGCCACGGCCAATCACCCCTGGGCCAGCTGGGGCGGCGAAAACGCTGAAGGCTCACGCATGCCTGGCGCCCAAAGCCGATGGAGCTCCGGCAAGGACCTCAGCTGGGAACTGCTCCGCCCCGAGCTCGTCGTCGAGGTCGCCTATGAGCACATGCAGGGCGACCGCTTCCGCCATCTCGCCCACTTCCGTCGCTGGCGCCCCGACAAGCCCACGACAGAATGCACCTACGCGCAGCTGGAGACCGTTCCCCCGGAAGAACTCAGCACTCTCTTCGCTTCAGGCGCGCGCGACGGCTCCCGCAACTCGGCCTGACCGGCCTTACTCCCCAACCGGTTCCATATCCACTTCCACCTTCAACGTGTGTCCCCCGCCGCCCAGGATCAACCCCCGCAGCGGGCTCACATCGCCATAGTCGCGACCCCACGCGACAGTCACATGGCCGTCTGTCGGCGCCACGTCGTTGGTCGGATCCATGTCCAGCCATCCCCTGCCGCGGCAGTACGCGGACACCCAGGCATGCGACGCATCCGCGCCAATCAGCCGAGCCCGGCCCGGCGGCGGATAGGTCCGCAGATAGCCACTCACATACCGCGCCGCGACATTGATCGACCGCAGACAAGCAATCTGCACATGTGCAAAGTCCTGGCACACGCCATGCCGCTTTGCAAAAACCTCTTCGATCGGCGTCCGCACATTAGTCGCTTTGGAATCGAACCGGAAATCCCGATGGATGCGCGTCGTCAGCTCACGCAGCGACTCACCCAGCGCCCGCCCCGGCGTAAAGGACTCCATCGCATAGGCCGCAAAGGCCGGCCGCAGCCGGATCCGCGACGACTCAAACTGGTACTGCCGCGCCAGCAGCGACTCCGGCCGATCATCCTCGCTGAGTCCCTGCGCGGACTCCTCCCACGCCGGGGAGTCACCCGCGTACGCATCACGGGCAGGGTCCACCAGCACCTCGCTTCGCGACTCCACCACAAGCTCCTTGTGCGATTCCTGCACCGCAAAGAAACTCAGCGAGTTGCCGAAGTAGTCGGTCCGTTCGGTCTGCGTCACCGGCTGCGGATGGATCGTCAGCGAGTTACTCAACAACTGGTTCCCCGCGAAGGACCGCGGCTTTAGACACGCCACATGGTCGCCCACGGAGACGGCGGACACATAGCGGTACGTTGTGCGATGACTGATCCTGTAAAGCATGATCGGGGCCTCTACTCCATGCTCGTCGGCAGCGTACGCGCGTGGCTGAAGTACTGGCTGGACAGATGATTGGACCAGGAACCAAGCAGGTTTCCCAGCTCGACAAGAAAACGATCCAGGCGCGCAAACGCCTTGCCGCCGGGAGTCTTTTTCGCCGCAGCCGACAAGTCCATAGCCTGCAAATCCATGCTCCGCAGGAAGTGCACCGCTTCGTGAATTGACTCCAGGTCCTCGGGCAAATGACGCGGAAGCTTCTCATAGAGCTCCGCCAGGTGCTCCAGCTGGAACCCCAGTGAGCGCGGATTGGTCTCATCGGCCATCAGCACATCCAGCACAGCCAGCGGCTGCAGCGTCGTGTAGTACCTCTGCCGGTAGGTCATCGAGCTATCGGCCACCTCCAGCAGGCGCTCCAGGTACGCCCAGTTCTCGGTCGCCAGCGGCCTCGTGATCTCACGCAGCTGGTGCGTCAGCGCATTGGCCCGCTCCAGCCGCCGGCCGATGCTCATGAACAGCCATCCCGAGCCGCGGTTGATATTCTCGCGCTCCAGCCCCGAAAAGGCCGAGAGCAGGGCGAGGCAGTCGGTCAACCGCTCTTCGAAGGCCGGCAGCTGCGCTCCACGCTCCGCCTTCATCGAATCCCGCAGCTTGTTGATCAGCAGCATCATGTCCGCAGAAAGCCGCTCCCGCACATTGCCGCCCGTGCGCGCGACCTCTTCCAGGATGGACGGCAGACTATCCCAACGCTTGCCATCACACAGCAGCGAAAGCAGCTCCTTGTTGAGCGCCGGATAATCCGGTCGCTTGCGCTTTGGCAGCTTGCTGTTCCCCGACGCCAGGCAGGCATGCAGGCGCAGCAGGCTGCCCAGCTCGCCCTCCTTGGCACGCGTTACCCGCGGCACCATCGACCGCAGGATGCGCGCCCTGTTCTCCGCGCGCTCAACATAACGCCCCAACCAGAAGGTGTTGTCCGCCACGCGGCTCGGCACCACCCGCGAGATCCTCCGCAACTCGAGGGCCTCCTCGCGTGGACGCAGATTGCTCGACGTATCCACCGAGCCGTCCCACAGCACCCAGGCATCCTTGCTGCCGCCACCGCGCTGCATCGACACCACCGACCCATTCGCCTCGGCCACCCGCACCAAGCCGCCGGGGATGGCCATCCATCCGTCTCCCGTGTTCAACACGTAGGTGCGCAGCACCACGCTGCGCGAATGCAGTGAAGCGTTTTCCCATACGGGCGCGGTAGAAAGCGTCACCTGCTCCTGGGCCACGTACTCATGCGGCCGTGCGCGCAGACGCTTCAGGAACGCCTCCTTCTCCGCCACGCCCAGCTCCGCACCGAACACTGGCTCCATGCCCAGCTTCGGAAACGCTGGTTTCACCACCAACGAGTCCAGGTGGTCGATCACCCACTCCAGCGCCTGCGGCTGCCCGCACCACCACGTCGCTACCGAGGGCAGCTTCAGCTCTTCGCCCAGCAGATGCTGCGACAGACCCGGGAGAAACGGCATGATCGCCGCAGATTCGATCAGCCCGCTACCCAGCGCATTCGCCACCTGCACGTTGCCGGCCACCACCGCGTCTACCAGCCCCGAGATCCCCAGCAGCGACTCACTGCGCAGCTCCAGCGGATCGCAAAAGTCATCGTCCACCCGGCGCAGGATCACGTCCACGCGCTCCAGCCCGGTGACCGTCTTCAGGTACACGCAGCGATTGCGCACCGTCAGGTCCGCGCCCTCCACCAGCGTGAGGTTCATGTACTTCGCCAGGTAAGAGTGCTCGAAGTAGGTCTCGTTATGCGGTCCGGGCGTCAGCAGCACCACCCGCGGGTCCGTCTTGCCGGAGAGCCCTACCAGAGCCTCCCGCTGCGCCCTGAAAAACGGCGCCAGGCGCAATACGTTAGAGCTTCCAAACAGCTCTGGCAGCACATCGGCAACGATCAGCCGGTTCTCCAGCGCATAGCCACTCCCGGAAGGAGCCTGCGTGCGATCCGCCAGCACCCACCAGCGCCCATCCGGCGAGCGCGCCAGGTCAATCGCCATCATGTGCAGATAGCTGCCCCGCGGCACGGGAACGCCCACCATCGGGCGCAGAAACGCGGGATTGGCATACAGCAGCGCCGCAGGAAAGCGGCCCTCCAGGAACAGCGTCTGCGGCCCGTACAGATCCTCCAGCAACTGGCTCAGCAGGCGTGCCCGCTGGATCACGCCGGCCTCCAGCAGCCTCCACTCCTCCGCCGGGATCAGCAGCGGCACAAGGTCGATCCGCCACGCGCGGTTGGCCCCTTCCGGGTCGCCATAGATGTTGTAGGTGATGCCGTTCTCGCGGATCCGGCGCTCGGCACGCTCCCACCGCCGGCCCAGCTCCTCCTCGCCCACGGAGCGCAGCGACTCCATCAGGTGCTCCCAGTGCGGCCGCGGCGTCACCCCGTCCGCACTGGACTCCTCAAACGTCTGGCCGTAACGAATCGGCGATTGGTACAGGTCCCCGCTCATGCCCCTCTGCTCGCCCCGCTCTCGGCTGGTGTTGCCTCCGCAGCATCCGCGGCCGCCGGCCAGCGCAGGTCCAGCGTCATCGGGAACACCGGGTTCTTCTCCTCGGGTGGCGTCGCAACCGGCTCCACGCCAGCAGCTTCGACCTCAAATCGTTCGGTGCGACGCCGGCGTGCCTCGTCTGCATCCACTGGCCGGGTCGTATGCACGGTGCCATCCGGCCGTCCCGCATAGTACGTGCAGCACCCGATCGCTCGCTGCGTCCAGGTGTCGAGTACCTCAAAGCGTAGGGGCGTATGCACGGGAATCGTTGGATGCAGCGCCGCCGACAGCCGCCGCGCACGATACCGGATCCCCGCAATCGCCTCCCCTGGTTCCCCTGTGGCGTGCAACGGCACCCGACGCCCATTGCAGGTCACGGCGTAGCGCGAGGCCACCGTCACCCCGGTCAACTTCACCTGCATGCGCTCCAGCGAGCTGTCCACGCTGCGTCCCGTACCACCGGAGGTCGTCTCCTCGGCCAGCACGTTCCACGGCTCCAGGGCCTGCCGCAGCTCCAGCGTCATGCCCTCCGCGGCCAGGGTGCCGATCACCGGAAAGCGAAACTCAAGGTGCGGCGCAAACCACGCCTCGTCGAATGCATATCCCTCGCCACGCAGGTGCGCGAGCACCTCCCGGAAGTCCTCCCGCACGAAATGCGGCAGCATGAACCGGTCATGCAAAGCCGCGCCCCAGCGCAGCAGTTCGCCACGGAACCGTTGCCGCCAGAACAACGCGACCAGAGCCCGCACCAGCAGCGCCTGCAGCAGCCCCATGCGCGGATGCGGCGCCATCTCAAAGGCCCGCAGCTCCAGCAAACCCAGCCGCAACCCCGTGCCCT
This sequence comes from uncultured Acidobacteriaceae bacterium, assembly GCA_964247615.1. Lineage (GTDB taxonomy): Bacteria > Acidobacteriota > Terriglobia > Terriglobales > Acidobacteriaceae > Granulicella. The sequence goes on along the minus strand of CAXTVC010000075.1, from coordinate 4,993 downwards.
CCGGCGGGTACAGCTTGTCGATGCAGAACTCTGCACGGTGCGTATTGCC
>CAXTVC010000075.1:0-4844 GCA_964247615.1 uncultured Acidobacteriaceae bacterium | reverse complement strand
CGGCATGCCAAGAAATTTGCTCGTCTCTTCCACCGCCGCGATCAAGTCCAGAAAGTCCGCCAGTACGGGAATAAACGGCAGAAACACGTTCAACCGACCATCCCGCACTTCAACGCACAGCGAAGGCCGAATCAGCAGCGTCGCGCCTTCGGCATCGGCAGGTACGGGCGGCAATGGGTCGGGCACGGGTTCTAACTGAAACAGCTCAGGCCGGCGTAGCGGGCGCGCGGGCAGCCTCACCAGCCCAGCCGCAGCTTCACCCGTCGACCCATCCTCCAGCGGATAGAGCAGCCGGTCCGGCGCCACCCACGGCATCACCTCCACCGGGATGCGAAACCCGACCGGCGAGTCCCCCGGCGAAAGCTCCAGCCAATCCAAACGCGGAAACCACAGCTGGCTAGACCACGCCAACTTCCCGCCAGGCTGACGACGACGCAGCGGCAACAGGTACCCCGCAGGCCTCGGAGCCTCCACCGCCTCCGTGGCCTCGGCGTTCCCCATCGGATTGTAGGCAGGCAGGATGTCCGCCGCGCTCACCTCCAGCCGCCGCGTCAGCGCCGTCATGAACCGCAGTGCTTCGGCGTCCCCAAAGCCATACGCCTGTCCTTCAATCGCAAACAGCGCGGGATCCTCCCACACCGGCACGCCATCGGTGCGCGAGATGCAGGCAAAGGCCCAGCGCGGCAGCTCCTCGTTCGGATACCACTTGCCCTGCCCCAGGTGCAGCAGCCCTCCGGGAGCCGTCCGCTCCCGCAACGCCCGGATCAATTCCAGTCCACGTGCGCGCTTGGCCGGCCCCAGCGCCGCAAAGTTCCACTGCAGGCTCTCCGGCTCGTCAATGCCCACAAACGTCGGCTCGCCGCCCATGGTCAGCCGCACGTCCTGCGTCAGCAGATCGCGGTCCACGGCATGCGCCAGCGCCCGCACCTCCGCCCATGCGTCCTCGCTGTACGGGGTCGTCAGGCTCGCTGCCCCACCCACGCGCCGCACACTCATGGCGAAGCTGAACTCCGTCCGGGTAGGCTCCACCGTGCCGCCGATCGGTGCCGTCTGCAACGGCGTTGGCGCAACCGCCAGCGGAATATGCCCCTCCGCCGTAAACAGCCCCGAGGTGGCATCCATCCCGATCCACCCGGCGCCCGGCAGGTACACCTCCGCCCAGGCATGCAGGTCCACCCCGTCCACCTTCGGCCCTGTGCCCGCCTCCGAACCCTCACCGGCCGCAAGCTGCACCAGGTAACCCGACACAAACCGTGCCGCCAGCCCCATGTTCCGGCAGACCTGCACCAGCAGCCACGCCGAGTCGCGGCACGATCCGGAGCCCATCCCCAACGTCTGTTCCGGGCTCTGCACCCCATGCTCCAGGCGCGTCGTGTAGTTCACCGCCTCGCGCACACGCTGGTTCAGACCGACCAGGAAGTTGACCGTCGGCTGCGTTCGCCAGTCCAGCTCATTCAGAAATCTTTGCAGTCCCGACCCGATGGGCTCCGCCGCCAGGTACAGCGCCAGGTCGTTCGCCAGCTCCGCCGTGTACGTAAACGGGAACGACTCAAACCCTGGCTCCAGCACAAACGCAAACGGATTGATCGGCGTCAGGTCTGCCACCAGATCCACCGTTGTGGTGAACTCGGCCGTCTTGCCTGAAAACAGCACGCGCGCCACGTGGTTTCCCAGCGCATCGAACTGCCAGATCACCTGGGCCTCGCTCGGCACCACCCGCATCTCGTAGCTCAGGATGGGCGTCCGGCAGTGCGGCGACGGCCGCAACTGAACTACCTGCGGACCAAGCGAAACTGCCCGGTCATAGCGGTACTGCGTTCGGTGGTGCAGCGCAACGGGTATCGCCATTCATCCTCATGGGTACTGGGTTACGGTCCGGCCTCCGCGCGCCGTGCCTGCGTGCACGGTGGCGGGCGATTGCCTATGGGACCTGCTGCCTGTATCTCCCCATCGTACCCAACTTGGCGGGGATCGAATACTCGCATACGCACCCAGTCGTGCGCGGCGGGAGCCAGCCCGGAAACTTACGGTAAACTACACCCTCCCTAAGCGTCTTTTTACGACAGACAGAGAGCCCCTCCACCTATGCTCATCCTCTCCGAATTCAACATCCAGTTCCAGCTCCCGTTCCCCAGTCCCATGGTGGCCGTGCTGCATCTCTACCCCTCCCTGGAACCAAAGCTGCGCTCCGGCAACGATCTCCTCGTCGAGCACCTCGTCAGCGCCGACCCCGCCGACAACGTCGTGATCCCGTCCACCGACTACCTGGATGTCTTCGGCAATCGCTGCGCCCGCTTCATCGCGCCCGCCGGCCATCTCAAGCTCTCCGGCAGCAACGTCATCGAAGCCGACTCCAGCCCCGATCCCATCTTCCCCGACGCGGGCCAGGCCGCAATCGAAGACCTCCCCTCCGACACACTGCAATACCTCCTGCCCAGCCGCTACTGCGAGGTCGACCGCTTCGGCTCCATCGCCCAGGACCTCTTCGGCTCCACAAAGCCCGGCTGGGAGCGTGCCGTCGCCATCCGCGACTGGGTCCACGAAAAGGTCACCTTCAACTACAACGCCGCACGCCCTACCAAGACCGCCATGGACGTCTTCACCGAGCGCATCGGCGTCTGCCGCGACTTCCAGCACCTCGCCGTCACCTTCAGCCGCTGCATGAACATCCCCGCTCGCTATGTCACCGGCTACATCGGCGACATCCGCCGCCCTTTCAGCGGCCCCGGCGACTTCAGCGCCTGGTACCAGGTCTACCTCGATGGCAAATGGATCGACCTTGACGCGCGTCACAACTATCGCCGCCTGGGCCGCATCCTCATGGCCATCGGCCGCGATGCCGCCGACGTCGCCCTCACCACCAGCTTCGGCGCCGCCTATCTCACCTACTTCTACGTCGAATCCAACGAGCTCGACGCCGACGGCAACCGCGTCCCGCTGCCCTCCGGGAACGCTCCACTCCCCCCGCCAGCCGCAGAGCCCAACACCCCCACCCAAAGCAACAGCAGCACCTCCAGCCCCAACCAGACCCATTCCGCCACCTCCTAGGCGGCCTCGGCTGTGCCCACCAGCCCGTCATTTCACCGGAGCGAGATGGCTGTATCGTTTCGCGCAGTGGAGAAACCTCTGTTTCCTGCAGGGCGCAGCGACAAAGCATGACAAAGCACTGGCCACCTCCCACCCAGCTATCCTGAAACAGGTGCGCCTCCCACAGCCCACCCGAGGCCCTGCGTGAACAAGAACCTGCTGCCCATCGAAGCCATCGCCTCCAAGCTGGACCTGCCAGAAGACCTGTACGAGAAACGCTCCCCGGTGAGCGCCAAGCTCAGCCTGAAGCTCCTCGACGACCCGCGCCTCGATCGCGGCGGCAAGCTGATCCTGGTCACGGCCACCACCCCCACCGTCTCCGGCGAGGGTAAAACCGTCACCTCCATCGGCCTCGTGCAGGGGCTTGAGACCATCGGCGAACGCGCCATCCTCTCCTCCCGCGAGCCTTCGCTCGGCCCCGTCTTCGGCATGAAGGGAGGCGCCGCCGGCGGGGGCCGCTCGCAGGTGGAGCCCGCCGAAAGCATCAACCTCCACTTCCACGGCGACTTCCACGCGATTACCTCCGCGCACAACCTCCTCGCCGCGCTGATCGACTCGCACATGTTCCACGGCAACGAGCTAGACCTCGACCCCGACGGTATTACCTGGCCACGCACGCTGGACATGAACGACCGCGCCCTCCGCGCCGTCACCGTGAGCGTGACTGCCCCCGACAAGCGCCAGCGCGACGGCAGCAATCGGCCCAGCGGCTTCCTCATCACCGCCGCCTCGGAGATCATGGCCATCCTCTCGCTGGCCGCCGACCGCCGCGACCTGCGCGCCCGCCTCGAGCGCATCGTGATCGGTGCCAACCGCAGCGGCCAGCCCGTGCGCGCGAAGGACCTGAACGCCATCGGTCCCATGATGGCGCTGCTGGCCGACGCCTTTCTGCCCAACCTCGTGCAGACCACCGAGGGCACGCCGGCCATGGTCCACTGCGGACCCTTCGCCAACATCGCCCACGGCACCAGCTCCGTCGTCTCACAGAAGATGGGCCTGCGGGTAGCCGATTACGTCGTCAACGAAACAGGCTTCGCCTCCGACCTCGGCTTCGAAAAGTACATGGACCTCGTCAGTCCCCTGTCCGGCATCAAGCCGGCCGCCGCCGTGCTCGTCACCACCGTGCAGAGCGTGAAGCAGCAAGGCGAAGGCGACCTCCAGGCCGGCGCGGCCAACCTCGAAAAGCACATCGCCATCGTGCGGAGCTTTGGCCTGCCCGTGGTCGTCGCCATCAACCGCTTCCCCAACGACACCGAGGATGAGCTCGCCACGCTGCGCTCCTTCTGCGAGACCCGCGGCGCCTCCTTCGCCCTCTCCGAGGCCTTTGCCAAGGGCGGCCAGGGTGCCGCAGCCCTCGCCCAAAAGTTAGTCGAGGTCATCGAGGCCAATCCCACGCCCGCGCTCACCACAACCTACGCAGCCAGCGACTCCATCGTGGAAAAGATCACGAAAGTGGCAAAAAACATCTACGGCGCGGACGCCATTGAGCTGAGCGAGCGCGCCGCCGCCAGCCTTGATCGCTTCACCCGCTGGGGCTACGGCGAGCTGCCCATCTGCATCGCCAAGACGCAGTACTCGCTCACCGACGACCCCAAGCGCCTCGGCGCTCCCATCGGCTGGACGCTCCACGTCACCGACATCGCGCTCTCCGCCGGCGCCGGCTTTCTGGTCGTCATCTCCGGCGCCATGATGCTCATGCCCGGCCTGCCCAAGGTCTCCCGCGCACTCGCCATCGACATAGACGACGAAGGCAACAT
>CAXTVC010000074.1:7158-15821 GCA_964247615.1 uncultured Acidobacteriaceae bacterium | reverse complement strand
GGTTGGTGGGCCCACCAGGACTTGAACCTGGAACCAACGGATTATGAGTCCGCTGCTCTAACCAATTGAGCTATAGGCCCGCATTGGGCTGAGTCTTTGCCAGTCACCCGCTTTGGTTGACACACCACGGAGCAGCATGCCCGGGAACGCGGTGGAAGATCTGGTGTCGGCTAGCTGTTTCAGCGCCCATCCAGTATCACATATCACGCAGGACACGCCGATGAAGCGCATGCTACCGACAGACTGCCGTTATGACCCGTTAGGAACGATTCCCTTTCGCGTCAGCGGCGGCCTGCCAGCCAGGCGCTGCGGCGTGCTGATTCCGGACTTACAGGCGCGGCGCTAAAGGGTTGGGATGAGCCAATGCATGATGATGGCGCCGCCAAGAGCTGCGGCGAGAGCTACCGGCATGGTGACCGCACCGACCTTCAGGAATTTCCAAAAGCTTACGTCGAGCTTTTCCTTGCGGAGGGCGAGCAGCCAGAGGATGGTTGCCAGGGAGCCTGTGACTGAGAGGTTCGGCCCGAGGTCGACACCGATCAGGACGGCGTTGGCGAGGAGGCCTTTGACATGCCCGGCGTGCAGCGTGCCTCCGGCAATCAAGCCGAGCGGCAGGTTGTTGACGAGGTTATTTGCGACGGCAACTACGAAACCAACCACGAGGGCGCCGGCTGCGGGCGCGAGCTTTTGTGCGTGCCCGATCCAGTGCTGCGTGAGCTGTAGAGCACCGATGCTTTCGGCCGCACGGACCATGACAAAGAGGCCGGCGACGAGGACCAGCGTGCCCCAGCTGATCTCTTTCGCCAGCTTGAGAGGATTGGTCTTGTTCACGACTGATACGACAGCGGTGATGGTAAGAGCAGCGAGGCAAGTTGGCAGACCGAGGTCTTTCCTGAGCGCCGAGGCGGTTAGAAGAACGACGATCATCAACACCAGGCCGGCTAGAACGAGCTTAGCCTCCCTCTTCAGCGGTTCGGCTTCCACCTCGCATGCGATGCGGTGCCGGAGGTCGTTGCGGAAGAGGAGGCGCATGGATCCGTAGGTGGCTGCGATTGAGAGCAGCGATGCCACGCCAAAAGCGAGGAGCCACCGGCCGAGGGAGGGCATGCCCTCGTGAAAGACGACGAGGTTGGCGGGGTTGGAGATGGGCAGAACGAAGGAAGCCGCATTGGCGATGAGGGCGCACGCGAAGAGGTACGGCAGCGGTGCGATCCGGGCCTTGCGCACTGCGGCGAGGATGGCCGGCGTGAGGACGACCGCGGTCGCGTCGTTCGACATGAAGATCGTTACGACGATTCCGATACCGTAGACGAACGTAAAGAGGCGGGAACAGGAGCCGTTTGCGGCGCGCACCGCAACGGACGAGAGCCAATCAAAAACGCCGTTCTCTCTCGCCAGCTCAGCGAGAAGCATCATGCCGATGAGGAAGAGGTACACGTCAGTGCCTTCCGCAATGGCCCTGCCCGCGAGCCGCAGCGGGATAAGCCTGAGAGCGACCAGCAGCAGCGCGCCGCCACCAATCCAGTAGACCTCCGGTATGCCCCTGGGGCGGATCAGCATGAGCAGGATGCTGACGGTGACGATTGCCGTTAGGAGCCCGTGTGCCAGGGCAGTTGCGATCATCATCCCTTCCCTTCCATGCCCTGAGATGCCCGCTGCACCGTTTGTGCTATGGGAGTGAGGGGTTGGTTGTCGCTAGCTTTGCGCTCATAGGTTGGCGATGCACCGGTCGTTGCACCCTGCCCTGCCACTTCCCCGTGTGGAGCTATCACGGGAAGGGCTCGCGCCGGCGGCAGTCACGGGTGCTCTGCGCCATGAACCAGATGTGAGGGACAGGTTGCAGCATGGGCGAGGAGGTCTATCGTGCGAATTGGCCAGCGTCGCGCCATGATTGAACGGCCGCTGCGTCTGCTCCTGTTGTGTTGGGGAGCGGCCCTGCCCGTCGCGCACGCCCATGCGCAGGAGAGCAAGGGCGATCTAGCCGGTCTGAGCCTGGAAGAGCTGACGCATGTTGCCGTGTATTCTGCGTCGCGGCATCTGCAGTCCACCACGGAGGCCCCGGCGTCAGTCACGCTGATCAGTGCAAAGGAGATTCATGAGCATGGGTATCGCACACTGGCGGACATCCTCAACACGGTTCGTGGATTTTTCGTTACCAATGATCGAAACTACAGCAGCCTTGGCGTACGCGGCTTTGCACGGCCGGGTGATCTGAATACCAGAATTCTTCTGCTGGTCGATGGCCACCGGCTGAACGACAACGTGTACGAGCAGGCGATGATCGGCAACGAGTTTCCGATCGATGTGGATCTGATTGAAAGGATCGAGATTGTACGGGGACCGGTCTCGTCGCTGTACGGCAGTAATGCGCTGTTCGGCTGCATCAACATCATCAGCAAGCGTGGTCGCGATGTACCCGGGCCTGAGGCGGCCATCTCGGTTAGTGCCTATGGCACGGCGCAGGAGCGGTTGAGCTACGGCAAGAAGGCGGGGCGCTTTGAGATCCTGGCCTCCGCAACGATTCTGCGCAGCGACGGCCACGCAAACCTGTACTATCCCGAGTTCGACAGCCCCGCGACGAACAACGGGACGGCCAGCCACGTTGACGGTGGTCACGTCGAAAGCGGGCTTTTGACGGCATCTCTTGGGAACGTCACCTTCCATGCCGTGTACGGATCGCGCGAGAAAGATATCCCCACCGCCTCGTATGGAACCCTGTTTGACACGCCAGGCACACGCACCACCGATGCCCATGGTTACGGGGATCTACGCTATGAGCACACGTTCGGCACATGGGGTTTGCTGGCGCGGACCTACTATGACGACTACAACTATCGGGGCCGGTATGCGTATGCGTCCGACGCCAACCCCACCGAACAAAGCCCGGAGCTGGACTTTGGCCATGGTGCCTGGGCGGGCAACGAGGTGCAGGTGACGAAGACGGTGGCGGGCAGCCATCGCCTGATCGGGGGCTTTGAGTTCCGCGATAATTTTCGACAGGATCAGATGACGTATGACGAGAACCCCTACTCGTCCTTACTCGATGACAAGCGATCATCCTTCGTTGTCGCAAGCTATCTGCAGGACGAGGTACGGCTCACGTCGAAGCTGGATGCCAATCTCGGCGTGCGGTATGACTACTACAGCGATACGAAAGGCAGTGTGGATCCACGGGCGGCCCTGGTGTACCACCCGGTAATGGGAACGGCGTTGAAGCTGATGTATGGCGAGGCATTTCGTGCGCCGAACGACTATGAGCGCTACTATGCCGTGGCGCCCAACGTCGCCAATCCAGGCCTGAGCCCGGAACGCATCCGCACCACCGAAGGTATATGGGAGCAGCGCCTGCCCGATCATCTGTCGCTTTCGACGTCGTTGTTTTACAGCCGTATGACAGGGCTGATTACCCAGGTGGGAAGCGATGGCGGCGCCCTGATCTATCGCAACCTGCAGAGAGTGGGATCGGCCGGTGCCGAGGTGGGTCTGGATGGCCGCCTGCTGCGGGATGGTCGGTGGACGGCCAGCTACAGCTACCAGGAGACCCGCGACGAGGATTCAGAGCAGTTGCTGAATAACTCGCCACGGTCGCTGGGCAAGCTGGCTGTGTCACAGCGCGTACCGGGGACCGGCGTAACGGCCAGCCTGGATGCGCAGTACAGGGCGCGCATCCAGACGGTGGCCGGCACCTCCGTATCGCCCTTCACAGTCGTCAACGCTACGCTGCTGGGCCGGACCTTTGGCCGGCACGCCGACATTGCCCTGAGTGCCTACAACCTGCTGAACAAGAGCTATGCGGACCCGGCATCGGGCGTGAACGTACAGTCAGCCATTCCCCAGGATGGACGGAGTCTGCGGCTTCAGTTCACGTGGTTCCTTACCGAGCGTAAACCTGGCTGATCGTTGGAACTTCGCTGGATGCCGCTACAGGTTCTCAAGCGTTGGCAGGGGTGTGCGTTCCAAACTGTCACGCTGGCTTGGAAGAAGTTCGGCTCCCTTGCACCGAAGCGGGTGGGCTCTACCGCCCCGGTTGTATGGACCCCGGATGCCGCGCACGGCAAGGTGGATGGAAGTCGAAAAGGATAATGATGGTCAGTCAGGGCAGGTCACTTCTTCTGGTGGATGATGAAGAACTGAACACAGACATGCTGTCGCGGCGGTTGAGCCGAAGCGGCTTTCACGTGGAGGTCGCCGCAAGCGGTCCCGCGGCGCTTGCGCACATTGCCGCACAGACGTTTGACCTGGTTCTGCTGGACCAGATGATGCCCGGCATGAGCGGCCGCGAAGTGCTGCAACGGATACGGCAGCAGTACAGCGCCGACACGCTGCCCGTCATCATGGTGACGGCCCTGGCAGAAAGCGAGCGCGTTGCCGAGGCGTTGGAGGCCGGGGCGAACGACTATGTGACCAAGCCGATCGACTACCGGATCACCCTGGCACGCATCAACGCGCAGCTTGTGCGGCGTGAAGCGGAACAGGCCCTGCGGGTCAGTGAAGAACGGTATGCGTTGGCAGCCAAGGCGTCGCGTGATGCGATCTGGGACTGGGATTTACAGCGAGGCACGATCTTCTTCTCGGAACGCTGGATCGAGATGCTGGGGCTTACGGCCGAACAGGTCAGCAACAGTCCGGACGACTGGTTTTCACGCGTCTTTCTTGCTGATCGCGACACCCTGCAGCACTGCATCTCCAGCGAGATCGCCAGTATGCGCGACGCGTTTGATTGCGAGTATCGCATTGAGCATGCCGATGGCTCGCTTCGCTGGATGTCGACGCGCGCCATCATCACTCGCGACGAAAAAGGGGCAGCGACGCGACTGTCCGGATCCCAGTCGGATGTGACACGAGAGAAGACCCGGGACGGGCTGACAGGACTGCCCAATCGCATCGCGTTGAAGAGCAGAATGGAGCACCTGTTTCTGAAGGCGCAAAACGCTCCGAGCAGCGATGCCTTTCCGTACGCTCTGCTGTTTCTTGATCTTGATGGTTTCAAGGCTGTGAACGACAGCCTGGGACATCTTGCCGGCGATCAGCTGCTTTCCATGGCAGCTGAACGATTGAAGGACATTGGCGCTGCGTTCTGCGTGGAGCGAGGGGATGCGGAGGCACGGATCACCGTGGCGCGGTTGAGCGGCGATGAGTTTGCTGTCCTACTCGAGACAGACGCTCCGGAAACCGATGCCGAAGCGGTCGCACTGCAGATTCAGGGAGCGATGCAGTCCCCTGTCGTCCTTGAAGGGCGTCCGGTGCACGTCACCTTCAGCATCGGCATTGCGTCGGGCAGCCGGGCGCACACGGCGTATGAACAGCTGCTCTCCGACGCGGACGTCGCCATGTACGTGGCAAAGACCAGCCGTCGCGGGGCCATCGCGACCTTCAGCTCCGACATGCGCGAAGCCGCCCTGAACCGGCTCACGCTGGAGAATGACCTTCGCAGCGCGATTCCCCTGCAGCAGCTGCGGCTTGTTTATCAGCCCAAGGTGCGCTTGCACAGCGGCGCGGTATACGGCGTGGAAGCGCTGCTGCGATGGGATCATCCGGTGCGTGGCTCGATCGCTCCTGCGCAGTTCATCTCGATTGCCGAAGAGACGGGCTTGATTGTGGACATTGGCAAATGGGTGCTGCGAACCGCATGTCAGCAGATGCTTGAGTGGCATGCCATCTATCCGTTGCGTCCACCGCTGGAGCTGTCCGTAAATCTTTCGCCCAAAGAGTTTGAGCAGGAGGGCCTTGTGCAGGGGATCGCTGCCATTCTCGAGGAGACGCAGTTCCCTGTTTCGTCGCTGCATCTCGAAGTCACGGAGAGCGTTCTGTTCAAGCACTTCGAAGAAGCGCGCAACAAGCTGCTGGCCCTGCGCGCGCTGGGGATCCTTATTGATCTTGACGACTTTGGCTCCGGGTATTCGTCGCTGCGCTACCTGCGCGAGCTGCCCTTCGACACGCTGAAGATCGATCGCTATTTCGTGTCTTCGCTGGACCGGGACAAGACGCAGTCTTCGGCGCAGCTGATCCAGACGATTCTTTCAATGGCAAGCACGCTGGGCCTGAAGGTGGTTGCCGAAGGCGTGGAGACCCTGCCGCACTCGAATCAGTTGAAGGAGCTTGGCTGCGAGTTCGCCCAAGGATATTTCTTTTCACGGCCGCTCGCCCCGGAGGACATGCACGATGTGCTTCGACTAGCATCCAGAAACGCACATCTGGCCGCAGCACGCGAGGCAACGGTTACCACGAGCATGCCCGCCCCGGACTTCTCCACTGCCCCGGCGTTTTCATGAGGGCGCGCGACCGCCACGATGGCCCGGGTGTGGTGTAAGCAGGGCAGGAGCTGAATCGGCGAAGCGAGCGAACATTGATGCAAGGGTGCGGGTGACGTCGATCTTCCGGCAGCAGACACAACGAGTCTCCCCCTGCGGTGTCATCGTACGTGCGGTGCCGCGATGGCACGCGGATGTGCGTCGGGATGGCGTACGGTCCTCATGGTGGCAATGGCCGGTGCTTCTTCTGCTGCTCGCCTTGCGCCGGAGTGCCCTCTGCGAGGCGCAGTCCCCCACTGCCACCGAGGATGATTTGCGCGCGGCCATGGTGCAACATCTCACCTCATTTGTGGACTGGCCGCCGGCCAAGCTGGATGCCGCGCATCCCCAGTTCACCGTCTGCTTGCTGGGTGCGGACCCTCAGCGCCCGGCACTGGAGGCTGCGTTCCGCAACCGCACCGTGTCGTCGAAGCCCGTGGTTCTGCAACGGGTGACCGCAGAGGACAAGATGGAAGGCTGTCATTTGCTGTACATAGGAGCCGGGGGCCGCAAGAGCCTTCAGCGCCTGTTGCCGGCGCTGCAGGGGGCATCGGTCCTCACCATTTCAGAACGCGGCGATGCCCAGGGACAGGTAATCGGACTTCCTGCCGAGGACGATCACGTGGTCATTCAGGTTGACGTGCACGCCGCCCTGGCAAGCCACTTAACGATCAGCTCAAGGCTGCTCCATCTGGCTACCCTGGTGAACAAGCAATGATGCCCGCCATGCGTCACTCCCTTCGCCGTAAGCTGATTGTGCTGCTCACGGCGGTTGCGTCGATCTCGGTCCTGACGGCCTGCATTGGTATTTTCACGTACCAGCTTGTTCACGCGCGGGGCGCGCTGTATAGCGAAGGCGAAACGCTGGCCAACCTCATCGCCGATAACAGCGCCGCGGCGCTGGCCTTTGACGATCAACAGGCCGCCAACGAGACGCTGGCTTCGCTCGGCCATGATCCCCGGGTGAAGGAGGTCTGCCTGTTCCGCAAGGGCGGTAGCCTGCTTGGCGCTTTTCAAGCCGGTCCACCAGCGGATGTGCCGTGTACCCGCGCTTTCCCCGAGGCGTCCGACTATACGCTGCGGCACCTTCATCTCCAGCGCACCATCACCTTGAAGAAGGACACCGTTGGGACGCTGTACCTGGAGATGAGCCTGGCCGAGACGCAGAACCTGCTGCTGCGGCTTTCGCAGGTGGCAGGGCTGTCGGTCCTGTGTGCGTCCCTGTTTGCGTTTCTGCTTTCGGCACGCACTGAAGGATGGATCTCCGCGCCGATTCTCCACCTCACGGAGGTGGCAGTCAGGATCTCTCAAGACGGGAATTACGACGTGCGCGCGGAGGTTTCGTCGAAGGATGAAGTTGGTCTTTTGATCGACCAGTTCAACAAGATGCTTGACCGCATTGCCGAGCGTGAGGGTGAGCTCCGAAGCGCCCACGATTCTCTTGAGGTCAAGGTGGAGGAACGCACGGCGGATCTGCGCAGCGAGATCGCGGAACGCAAGCTGATCGAGGAAAGGCTGGAGCGCGCCAAGGTTGCGGCTGAAGACTCCAGCCGTGCGAAGGGTGCGTTTCTGTCCACGATGAGCCATGAGCTGCGCACGCCGCTGAATGCGATCATCGGGTACAGCGAGATGCTCTATGAGGATGCCGAAGCAGCAGAGCAGGTGGAGCTGAAGGGAGATCTTCACAAGATCCTGTCGTCGTCGCGGCACCTGCTGGGCCTGATCAGCGGCATTCTGGATTTCTCGAAGATTGAGGCCGGGCAGATGACGTTAAACCTGGAGCTGTTGCCAATCCGGAGCCTGCTGGGGGACGTTGTTTCGACGGCGGAGATTCTTGCGGCTGCGAAGAACAACGTATTGCGGGTCACAGATCCGCCGGAGGGCGATATCTATGTGGATGAGCTTCGCTTTCGGCAGTGCCTGCTGAACTTGATCAGCAACGCCTGCAAGTTCACGAGCGAGGGCACGGTTTCTCTTCGCGTGGATCACGAGGAGCGCGATGGCGTAGCGCATGTTGTCTGGTCTGTGCAGGATACCGGCATCGGGATTGCTGCCGAGGACCTCGAGAAGTTGTTCAAGAGCTTTTCGCAGGTGGACAGTTCGGCGACCCGTCACCACGGCGGCACGGGGCTGGGACTGGCGATTTCGCAGCAGCTTTGCCAGGCGATGGGCGGCTGGATCGAGGTGGAATCAGAGGTAGGCCGAGGGACAATCTTCCGGCTGTGGATGCCGGCGCCCGGGGAGACTTACGGTACGGGCGACGGGGCGGGGAAGACGGCGGGAGCCCATGACGAGTGGCTGGTGGAGACTCGCGAGTTCGGGCTGCCTGCGCGCCAGCATCGCGCGCTAGCATGAGAGGATGCCGCGTCCGAT
>CAXTVC010000074.1:0-7058 GCA_964247615.1 uncultured Acidobacteriaceae bacterium | reverse complement strand
CTATGACGCGCTGACGCGGAGCCTTGATGGAAGCCTGGAAAGGCTGGGCCGAATCGACTTCTTACAGCTGCACAAGACGACGGTGGAGGCCCTACGCAGCCGCGAGGTGGAGCGGGCCTTTGCGTACGCGGGTTCCGTTGGGGTAAGGAATGTGGGCGCAAGTGTGAGCGATCTTGCTGCGGCGACCGTTGCCCTGGAGACCGGGGCGTTTTCGGTGGTGCAGTTCCCTCTGAATCCTGAGTCGTTGCAATTTCGGGGCGTGGCGGCCGAGGCAACGGAGGCCGGCCTGCTCGTGCTGACGAACAGGCCGTTTGGGATGGGGCGGCTGCTGCATGAGGGGCCGGGGTTGACGCCCCATGCCGCGTTCCATTTTTTGCAGCAGGAGCCGTATGACGGGGTGGTGCTGACCGGCACCAAGTCTCCGGGCCACCTGCGAGAAAACTGGGCGGCATTTCATGCGGCTTTGGCTGACGGCTGAAGCCAGTGCGGCTGTGTCAGTCCGTTGTCGAGGCGGGTGTGGTGCCGGTCTGGCCGGGGGCAGAGGGGTTGAGTTGCCCCGCAGCATTTTCAGGCGTGGAGGACTGCACGTGGGTCTCGCCGGAGCCGGCGGTGCCGGGGTTGTTGCCTCGATAGCCGGAGGCGTCGGCTTTGGCCTCGCCTTTGCCGGGGAGCGGGCTGGGGGTGTCGTTGGTGCCGGCGGGCTGGTGCTTGTTGGCTTCGTTGGTCTGGTCCTGAGTTTGCGTGTCTGCCATTGTTGCCTCGCTTGTGTGCTTGCTGAGCATGAGATGCGGATCGAACAGGGGGCTGTACTTGAGGGAGCGACAGGAAGGGGTTATCACTATGTGGCCAGCGGGCGACAGGAGGCGCTTTTTTCGTTGACGGCCTTTCCGGGGGGCGTTACGCTCACATCACCCCGGGTTCAACCAATAGCACCTTTGCGTTACTCGGCGGCCCGATTTCAGCGGTTTTGCTTGTGCGTAACTTCCTTGTGAGGCGTTTCCATGCGTGTTTTCTCTCGTCTGCTTGCCTGTTTGGTTCTTTGTTTTCTTGTCTGCTCTGCCAGAGCTACCCGGATTAACATCCTGGATCCAACAACGCCGCCTCTGATTACCCCAGTGACGTCAACCCCGTTTGACGTGACCTTCAGCGCGGCCAGCTGCGGCATTCTTCTGCCAAATGCTTCGCAATCGGAAATGGGCTGCTTTGGCTTCCTGAACCGGACGTCTTCGGACTGGGTTGGTTTGGAGCTCACGTTGGCGAGCAGTGATCCGACGATGTTCAGTTTCACGTGCAACGATCTGCCGCCGGCGGCTCCTGTCTTTGGTGCCGTGACTTCGTGTGGCTACAACGCAACGAAAAAGGAATATGACCTGTTCTTCACGGCAGGTGTGATTCCCGACAACACGCGCCAGTATTTTGTGATCACGGAAGATGATCTGCCCGCGGACGCCCTTGAGTTTACGGCGACGCCTGTTTTTGCGAGCACACCGGAGCCTCCAGCGTTCCTGTTGCTGAGCACGGGTCTGCTGTGTGCGGGCGCTCTTGCGTACTCACGGCGGCGTGCGGACGCATAACGGCGGAGCTGCGATGCGTTGGGCCTTCGTTTTTGCGGTGCTTCTGCTTTGGTGTGGGCCTGCGGTGTCCGGAGAAGAACCGGGCACCGCAGGTCCTGTCTCCGTTGGGTTGCCTGTTCCCGTGCAACTGGGAGAGTCGGCCGCGAACCTTTACGGGCCATGGCGTTTTCAGATCGGGGATAATCCCGCCTGGGCGCAAACTGACTTTCCTGATGGCAGCTGGGAGACTGTGGATCTGCGGTCCCCGGACGGTGCCGACCCTGACCTGGGGACCAGTGGCTTTGTGCCGGGGTGGACCGCGCAGGGGCATCCTGATCATGCTGGTTTCGCCTGGTATCGGTTACGGATCAATGTGCAGGGGGCTCGCACGGGCTTGTCCTTGAAGATGCCGGACGTGTTTGACGATGCGTACCAGGTTTTTGTGAACGGGCAGATGATTGGGCAGTTCGGGAAGTTCGGACCGCAGGGCGTGAAGGCTTATAGCGCTCTGCCGCGCGGATTCAAATTCCCCCCCGACCTGCGCAGTGGCCCGATGGTGATTGCGATCCGTGTGTGGATGGACACGGCGTCCCGCTTCTACACGCCGGATGCAGGAGGCCTGCATGGGCCGCCTGTGCTTGGGCTGGCGCCCACGGTGGCGACGCAAGTTCGCCTGGACTGGGATGATCAGGCGCATACCGTGGGCAGCGGCTTTCTGGAAGCGCTGGTTTTGTTGCTGGCGCTGATTGTGGCCGTCACGCATTTCTGGCTGGAGCCGGATGATAAGACGTATCTCTGGCTGGGGCTGGTGGTGCTGGCCACGTTGCTGAGCAACGTGATGATCCTGCTGATCAACTTCACGACACTGATTCCGCAGACGCCGGCCATCCTGTTGAAGGATGTGCTGCTAACGCCGACGCGGATTGCGTTGTGGGTGTTGTTCTGGGCCTCGTGGTTCTGCCTGGGTACACCGAAGCGGCTGTGGCGTCTTACGTGCGAGCTGGCGGTGATGCTGGCGATAGGCACTGCGATATTGCGGCCACCATTGCATGGGCAGATCGGGAGCCTGCAGGTCGGGCGCGTGCTGACCCCGGCCCTGCTGTGGATCAAGCTGGCGCTGGCGGCGGTGCTGATCGCCGTGACGGTGATGGGCATACGGAAGAATCGCGCGGAGGGGTGGCTGGCACTGCCGGCGGTGTTGCTGGCAGGGGTGGCGAACTACCAGGCCGAGCTGCGCATTCTGCATATCCCCATTACGTTTTCGGTGCTGCGGTTTGATTTCTCTATTGGCGAGATATCGACGATGCTGTCGCTGCTGATTGTGACGGCGATGGCTTCGCGGCGGTTCCTGTTGGCGGAGCGGCGCAAGGTGCAATGGGAGCTGGAGGTGGGGCAGGCGCGGGAGTTGCAGCAGGTGATTATTCCGCGGGAGCTGCCGCAGGTGGATGGGTTGCACATCGAGAGCGACTACCGGCCTTCGCGCGAGGTGGGAGGGGATTTCTTTCAGATTATCCCGAACCGCAAAGACGGCAGTGTGCTGGTGGTGGTGGGCGATGTGACCGGCAAGGGGCTGCGCGCGGGCATGCTGGTGGCGCTGATCGTGGGCGCGTTCGATGCCGCGGCTCGGGAGAACCCGGCACCGGAGCACCTGCTGGGAACGCTGAACGATCGGCTATGTGAGCGTGGCTATGCGACGGCGACTTGCCTGGTTATGCGCATCACGGCGGATGGCTATACATCCATCGCTAATGCCGGCCACCTGCCGCCGTATCTGAACGGGCGCGAACTGGAGATGGAAGGTGCGTTGCCGCTGGGGACGCTGCCGGGACTGGACTACACGATGAGGCACCTGCAGCTGAAAGAGGGTGATCGACTGGTGCTGCTGACCGATGGCGTGGTGGAGGCGACGGATGGGGAGGGCCACCTGCTGGGGTTTGAGCGGATCGGCGCGATGATCGCTGCGCACGCGAGCGTGCATGCGGTGGCCGATGCCGCGGCGAAGTTCGGGCAGGAGGACGACATCCTGGTGCTGGAGGTACGACGCACGAGCGCCGCGAGGGCGATTCCCGCGGCGGCATAGGATCGGGCGGTGCGCTTAGTACTCGATAATATGCGGCGAGGGATAGGTGAAGCTGCCGTCGACGCGGCTGACGTAGATGAAGGACTTCTTGTCCGGATTGCTGTTCAGTGTGGCGCCGACGATGATGCCGGTGCCGAAGGTGCCTGTGCCGTCCGTGCGGGAGACATCGACGTGATGGGAGATGATGGGGCCGCCGGCTGGGCTGTAGGCGGTCCAGTCCTCTTTGAAGCGCGCGAGGGGATAGCCGGTGTATTTGTCGGCATGAGCTTGCCAGTCGGGGTCGTTCTGGTAGATACCGTAAGCTTTCGCGAAGTCCCTGGATTCGAGAGCGCTGTAGAAGTTGTTAACGCGGTGCTCGGTAGGAATATTAGAGAACAGCCAGCCGTGGCCGAGGATGTAGCCCATCACCGTGAGCACGAGCAGCAGCACCACGAGGCCGGCGAGGGCGAAGAGCAGGTTGCGGATGAGGTTCGCGCGTCGCGAGTCGTAGGCAGGGGCGTCGATCAGGGTCATCGGGGTGGTTCGACCTCGGGGAAGCGGTGACTTCCCCTTCATTAGACACCGGGGGCGGTCGGACTGTTCCCGGTGTGCCGTTACGGGGCAGGGTTGAGCGGAAAGGCCGCCTGGATGTGGTCGAACTCGGGGCCGGAGGGCAGGTCGTAGACGCTCAGGATATCGAAGCGTAGGGGAACGCAGTCGCGCCAGGGTTCCGGAAGGCGGCCACGGTACGCCTGGGCCATGCGGCGGAGGGTGCGCTGCTTGTCGGGGTCGACGGCGGTGTCGGCGGGGGCGAGGTCGTGGGCGGTGCGGGTTTTCACCTCGAAGATGACGAGGGTGTCGCCGTCCCAGGCGACAAGATCGAGGTCGCCCCGGAGGCGAGCCGAGTGCCAGCGACGCGCCACGATCGTGTAGCCGAGGGCGCGGAGATGGAACCAGGCGAGGTCTTCACCGCGTTCGCCGGTGAGTAGATGGGGCGGCGTGGGGGCCTGGTCCTGTTTGTGGGCACGTTGTGCAGCGCGGCTGTCGGCCAGCGTGCGGAGGCGCAGGTAGAGGCGTCTCTCCCAGGTTTGCGCGGCGGCGGTCAGCATTGTCCGCGCTCAGATTACCGGGTTGTGGGAGGCTTGGGGGCGGTGGCGGGTACGGCTTCGGTTGTAGGTGGGGCCGGGATCACGATGTGGGTCCCCCCTTTCCAACGATCCGTGATGTTGTGGCTGGCGGGCCAGCTCGCGAGCGGGTCGGCGGCGAGGACGAGAAAGCTGGCTTCATAGCCGGGTTTGAGCTCGCCGAGGTGACGCTTAGGGAAGATGTTCTGTGGCGTGGTAACAGCCCACATGCGGAGCATCTCGAGGTTTGACCAGAGGCCGAGGCCCTGCAGGTAGTCTGACTCGGCGAGGGAGTCCTGGCTGTAGCGATCGGAGCCGACGAGGATGGGGATACCGGCTGCTTCGAGGCGATGCAGGTTGTCTTCTTGCAGAGCCTTGCGGCGGGCGCCGGCCTGGACCTCGGTGGGGGAGGTGCGATGGGGGTCGACGGCAGCGAGCGAGGCGGTGGGGATCATGACGGTGTGCCGCCGGGCGGCGAGGGCGATGTCGGCGTCGGCGAGGCGGTAGGTGTCCTGGGGGTCGTTCAGGCCGAAGCCGTAGCCGGGGAGGTGCGCGAAGATGTCGACCCCGCCGGTGACGGCGATGTGGAAGTCCGTGGCGGTATCGATGTGGGCGGCGACGCGAAGACCGGCGGCGTGGGCTTTGGCCGTGATCAGCGGAACGAGGGCTGGGTCAAGACCCTTGCCGAAGCGTGGATCGTCAACCGTGGGGGTGGCCGTGGCGGGATGAAAGTCCTCGGAATCGGTGAGGTAGATCTTGATCAGGTCAGGCCTGGCGGCCAGGATTCGCGGCCACTGTGCGTCGAGATCGGCGGGTGAGGCAATCTCCCAGTAGGCATCGCCGCGGGTGGCGTGCGAGGCGATGACGGCGCGGCGCTGCTCCGGGGTGGCCGGGTAGTAGAAGCCGAGCGAGATGGAGTCGTAGACGTCCTTGGGGTGGCCGTTGGGTGCGGTGAGGCCGCCGTGGGCGTAGGTGACGTCCGGGGTTGTGGGCGTGTCGACGAGGTGGGCTGCGACGACGGCGGCGGCACCGGTCGTGAGGTCGGTCATGCCCTGTGCGTAGAAGATGCCGTCCTTGAGGTACTCGGCGTCGACGGCTGGAGTGCCGTGCAGGTTGTCGAAGTTGTGCTCATGGGCGTCACCATAGGGTGGGACCACGAAGCCGCCGTGGAGGTCGACGGCTACGGCGTGGGCGGGGTCGCCTGGGTGATGGGTGAGGAGGCCGTTTTCGGCGTAGAAATCTGTTGCAGTGAAGCGCGTTCCGTCGAACCATCGCCCGTTGAGGAAGTGCGTGGAAGGGGCCGTTTGCGCCTGCAGAAGGGCCGTGCTGAAGAAGATGACAGCAGCGAATAGCGGCTTCATGGGGGCAAGGGTAGACGGAGCGGACGGTTTTGTCACAGGGAATTCGGCCGGATGACGGGGTATACTTGCTCGTGCGCATCAGGCACAACTCATTTCACAATTCAAAGAGGTCGCAAGCGTGTCGGCAAAGTACATCTTTGTGACGGGCGGCGTTGTGTCGTCGTTGGGCAAAGGACTGGCGGCGGCCTCGATTGGCTGCCTGCTGGAGGCGCGCGGGCTGCGCGTCAACCTGATGAAGTTTGATCCGTATCTGAACGTGGATCCGGGCACGATGAGCCCGTTTCAGCATGGCGAGGTGTTTGTCACCGATGACGGTGCGGAGACCGACCTGGACCTGGGCCACTATGAGCGATTCACGCATGCGAAGCTGACGCGGGACAACAACCTGACCACGGGGCGGATCTACGAGTCGATCATTACGCGGGAGCGGCGAGGTGACTACCTGGGCAAGACGGTGCAGGTGATCCCGCATGTGACCAACGAGATCAAGGCGGCGGCCAAGAAGATCGGGCAGGACTGCGATGTGGCCATCGTCGAGATCGGCGGCACGGTGGGTGATATCGAGTCGCTGCCATTTCTGGAGGCCATTCGGCAGATGCGGCAGGAGATGGGCCGCGACAACACGTGCTTTGTGCACGTGACGCTGATCCCGTGGATTGCCGCGGCGCAGGAGTTGAAGACCAAGCCGACGCAGCACTCGGTGAAGGAGATGCTGAGCATCGGGATTCAGCCGGACATTCTGCTATGCCGCGCGGACCGTGAAGTGCCGGAGGAGATGCGCGAAAAGATCGCGGCCTTCTGCAACGTGGAACAGGCCGGTGTGGTGATTGCGCGCGATGTGCCGAGCATCTACGAGGTGCCGCTGAACCTGGCCGCGCAGGGTGTGGATGCGCTGGCGCTGAAGTACCTGCGCATCGATGCGCCGGAGGCCGACATCACGCGCTGGCGTGACCTGGTGCAC
>CAXTVC010000073.1:2681-15994 GCA_964247615.1 uncultured Acidobacteriaceae bacterium | reverse complement strand
GTGCTCGACACCTGCAAGAAGCTCGAGAAGCAGGGCTTCCGCGTCACCTACCTGCCCGTTAAGGGCGACGGCCTGGTGGATATGGAAGAGCTCGAGCGTGCCATGGATGATCAGACCATCCTGGTCTCAATCATGTACGCCAACAACGAGATCGGCGTGATCCAGCCGGTCAAGGAGATCGGCGCGCTGTGCAAGAGCAAGGGCGTGATCTTCCACACGGACGCCGTACAGGCCGTGGGCAAGATCCCTGTCAACGTAATGACCGACAACATCGACCTGCTCTCGCTTAGCGGCCACAAGGTCTACGGCCCCAAGGGCGTTGGCGCGCTTTATGTTCGTCGCCGCAACCCGCGCGTGCAGATCTCCGAGCAGCAGAACGGTGGCGGCCATGAGCGCGGCATGCGTTCGGGCACGCTGAACGTTCCGGGCATCGTGGGTCTGGGCAAGGCTTGCGAGATCGCCGGCGAAGAAATGACGGCCGAAGCCGCACGCCAGATCGAACTGCGCGACTACATGCGCCAGAAGTTCGAGAATGCCTTGGACTACACCCAGGTCAACGGCAACATGGAGCACCATCTGCCCGGGAACCTGAACATCAGCTTCGTCTACGTCGAAGGCGAGTCGCTGCTGATGGGCATCAACGACATTGCAGTCAGCTCCGGCTCGGCCTGCACCTCGGCGACGCTCGAGCCCAGCTATGTGCTCAAGTCGCTAGGTCTCGGCGACGACGTTGCCCACAGCTCGATCCGCTTCGGTCTGGGCCGCTTCAACAACAAGGCCGAGGTCGACTATGTAGCCGACAAGCTCATCGACGTAGTCAGCAAGCTCCGCGAGCTGAGCCCGCTGTACGAGATGGTCAAGGAAGGCATCGACCTTACCAAGATCGAGTGGGCAGCGCACTAAACAACGTCTGTTACGCAACACAAAGCCGAGACCGGAAGGAGGGTGCACCTGAAAAGGGAATCACTGCTTACCGGTCTCGGTTTTTGCTGTTATATCGGCGTCTGGGTGCTGGTTGACTTCCTGCTCCACCGTGCCAGTTGGTCCGGTGGCCAGGCACTGCACCATCTCCGCGCCATCCTGCCTGAGATCTTCTGGAGCGCCGTCTTCCTCTTCCTTTTTCGTCTTGGCGCCCGTCTTCGCCGCGACGCTCGTTCCTGAGGACCTGAGAGTACACCTCCGGGGGAGTCCTTTCTTTCCCTGCATGCGGTACCCTCTTCGGAGCCCATGCGTCTTACTCTCCCTGCCCTTTGCAGGCTTCTAATCTGCTTCAGCCTCGGTCTCGGCGTCCGGCCCGTCCACGCCTATTCCCTTCTTACCCATGAGCAGCTCATTGACCTCACCTGGCAGCGTTCCATCGTGCCCTTGCTGCTGAGCCGCTATCCCACGCTGACCCCGGAGCAGCTGGAGCATGCGCGGGCCTATGCCTATGGTGGTTGCGTCATTCAGGACATCGGCTACTATCCGCTGGGCGACGCCTTTTTCTCGGACCTCACACACTACGTCCGCTCCGGCGACTTTGTCGTGAACCTGTTCCGTAACGCGGGCAATGCGGATGAGCTGGCCTTTGCCGTCGGCGCGCTGTCGCATTACATCGGCGATTCGCTGGGCCACCCCGAAGCCACCAACATGGCCGTTCCAATTGAGTTTCCGGAGCTGCAGAAGAAGTATGGCTCCACGGTGAACTATGCCGAGGGTGCGCATCAGCACGTGCAGACGGAGTTTGCCTTCGATATCAACGAGATCGCGCATCATCGTCTGGCGCCTGTTCATTACCTGCGCCACGTGGGTCTGGAGGTGCCGACGCGGCAGCTTGCGCTCGCCTTTTACCAGACCTACGGTCTCCGCGAGGATTTCACCCAGGGACGCAGCCGCCGTATCAACGTCGGGGCCTATCGCTTTGCTGTGCGCCGGTTTATTCCACGCATCGCGTACGCCGTCACGGTGCTGCATCGGAGTCACGGGCCGGCCGATACAAGCAACGCCGAGCTGCAACAACTCGAGCGCGAGATCGCAGCCGTAAGCCAGCAGAACCACTGGGACCAGTACCGCCGCAGGCCAGGGTTCGGCACCTACTCTCTTGCGGGGCTGATCTTTATCCTTCCCAAGATCGGACCGGTCAAACTCGCAGCCGTCAAAGGGCCGACGGAGGAGACCGAGGTCGCCTACATCCACTCGGTGGTGCAATCCGAGGATCTTCTGAACCGCACACTGCACCGCTTCACGCCGCCTCCACCTCCGGGTCCCGACGCAGGGAGTGCCGCGGCCGCCGATACCCATTCCGATCCCTCGCCCTCGATGCCACTGCTGCCAAGTCCACCGGTTGCCCAGGGAATTTCCCGCGAAACGGCCGACCCTCGTCATCCGTTGAAGAATCGCGACCTCGATACCGGCAGTCCCGTGCGGCCCAGCGGCTATCGCCTCACGGATGACACCTACGCCAGCCTGACGCATCACCTGGTCGCGATCCCACAGCAGCCCATACCGCCGGGGGTGAAGGAAGACATTCTGGCGTACTACGCGAACCTCGATCTGCCGTTCGCAACCAGACAACATCCTGAGGAATGGGCCTCCCTGCAGAAGGATCTGGCGACCCTGAAGAACGCACCCACCAGCACGGAGCCCGATCCGTTTCAAACCTACGAAGAGGACCCCGAGACGGCGCAACCGTAAGGGACTTTGCAGGACTCCGCGGATGGCTAAACGAACAACCTAAGGCACTGTTGCCGCCCCGCCGACATCCTGCAAAATTCTCTTGACCCACGGCCTAACCTTCGCCCCGTGCGCAGGTCAAACTCGCCAACGGCCCCCCATCTTCTTCCGTAGAGCGTTCCCATGACTCGTAGGTCGCGACTCCGCCTCGCTGCCCTTCTGCCCAGTGTGTCTCTGCTCGCCCCTGCACAGAGCCCCGCTTCAACGCCTCCGCCCCAGAATCAGACCGACACTAAGCCTACGTACGCCGTCAGTGGCCTGGTAAGTGACCCATCCGGTGCGCAGATTTCAGGTGCCTCGATTCATATAGAAGGGCGCTCGGAACAAAAGGATTACACCGCCGATGCCCAGGGCCGCTTTTCCCTTCCTCTGTACACCGGCGTGTACCGTCTCTTCATCACCGCGCCCGGCTTTGAGCCCTTCATTCGCGACAATTTTACGGTGGGCAACAAGGCGCCCAAGCCGCTCAGCGTAACCCTGCATGTGGCTGCCACCAATGAGGTGGTCAACGTCAACAGCGAGAACGGGAGTACAGGTGCCGGCGACAACGCGAGCGCCATCATCTTCAAGGGCACGCAGCTCGATACGCTCTCCAACAACGATTCCACCCTGCAGCAGCAGCTCACCGCCATCGCCGGCGGCGGCGGCGATTCCTCCTCCGGGGCACACTTCTATATCGATGGCTTCAGCGGCGGACGCTTTCCGCCCAAGAGCGCAATCCGTGAGATCCGCATCAACCAGAATCCCTACTCCGCCCAGTACGACGACTACGGCTGGGGCCGCATCGAGGTCTTCACCAAGCCAGGCAGCGACACCCTCCACGGCGATCTGCGGATGACCGGGAACAGCGACGCCTTCAATGCGCCCAATCCCTTTCAACGCAACCAGCCCGGGTATCACACCCTTTTTCTGGATGGCGACGTCAACGGTCCCATCGGCAAGAAGAGCTCATACTTTCTGAGCAGTAATTACTGGGACCAGGCCGGCAATGCAATCGTGAATGCCACGACCATTGACCCCGACAGCTTTGCGATCGTTCCGCTCACCACCGCCCTGCCCAACCCGATCACCAACCACGACTACACGGCACGCTTTGATCGACAGCTCTCCACGAACAACACCTTCACCGGCCGGTACGAGTACAACATCGCTTACACGACCAACGCCGGCGTAGGCCAACTGGTGCTGCCCTCGCAGGCGACGAGCAACACCACGACCTCGCAAACCCTGCAGCTCGGCAACACCCAGATTATTGGCGCCCACCGCACCAACGAGACACGCTTCCAGTACATCCGCACCCGCGTGAACCAGAGCTCCGCCAACAGTGATCCCACCCTGATTGTTCAGGGCAACTTCAACGGTGGCGGCTCGCCCACCCAGAACTACACCGACAACCAGGATCGCTACGAGTTCCAGGATTACTTCGGCCTCGATCACGGCAAGCACTACATCCGCCTGGGCGGCCGCTACCGTCTGCTCCGCGACAGCAATCTGTCCCGCGCCAACTACAACGGCCAGTACACCTTCACGGATCTCAACAGCTATGCCATCACCCTGCGCGGTCTGGCACAGGGACTTTCCCCCACGGCCATCCGCGCCCAGGGAGGTGGCCCTTCCCAGTTCACGATTACGGTCGGCCAGCCCTCTGCCGTGATCCTCACCGGCGATCTCGGGGTCTACGCCGACGATGAATGGAAGATCCGCAAAGACCTGACCCTGAACTACGGGCTTCGCTTCGAAACGCAATCCGCCGTGTACGACCAGGTGGACCCCTCACCTCGCGCGGGCTTCGCGTGGTCAGTCCACCAGGCCGACAAGAAGCCGGCCTGGTTCATGCTGCGCGGAGGTGCCGGCCTGTTCTACGAGCGCATTGACTCTTCCAGCCTGCTTACCACGGTGCGCCAGAACGGCGTCTCTCAGGTCAGCTATGTGCTCGATCAGCCAGACTCCTACCCGGCGCTTCCCAACCTGGCCGCGCAGCCCAGCGTGCAGCCCACGATCTATCGGCTCGACCCGCACGAACGCACGCCCTACAGCGTGATCGCGAACGTCTCCGCGGAACGTGAGTTGGGCAAGCTTGGCAGGGTCACCTTGACCTACATGAGCTCACGCGGCATCCACCAGATCACATCGATCAATGCCAACGCGCCGCTGCCCGGCACCTACGATCCCGCTATACCCGGCAGCGGTACCAAGCCTTTCGGCGACAGAAACATCGACCAGTACACGACCGGCGCGGTCTACCGCGGCAATCGGCTCATGCTCAACTGGTTTCTGCAGCCCGCCAAATGGCTCAACATGTGGGGCTTCTACGGCTTCGCGCACGTGAACGGCGATGGCGGGGGTGGATTCGCCTCCAACTCCTACGACATCCACGCCGACTACGGGCAAACGCCCTGGAACATCCACAATCGGCTCTTCACCGGTGCGAACATCACCGCACCCTGGGGCTTTTCGCTCGATATCTTTCTGGCTGCCACGGGTGGCCGACCCTTCAACATCACGACCGGTGCGGATACCAACGGCGACACCACGTACAACGACCGTCCGGCCTTTGCCACCGATCTCTCCCGCGCCTCCGTCGTCCACACGGCTCTGGGCACCTTCGACACATCGCCGATCGCCGGTCAACGGATCATCCCGTTCGATTACGCTCGCGGTCCTGCGTCCGTCTCCGTGCAGACGCGGCTGGAAAAAGCCTTCAAGTTCGGTCCCCGTCCCGAAGCTCCGGCGGACGCCCCTCCGGCGCCCAATGTGCCCGTGATTGGCTCTGCCCCTGGCGGCAAGCCTCCCAAGCCCGACCCCAAATACCAGCTAAGCTTCGCCGCCGAAGCCCAAAACCTCTTCAATCACACCAATGGTGGGACGCCGATTGGCATCCTTACCTCTGCCAACTTCGGCCGGTACATCGACATCAACAACTCGTTCTCCAGCAACACCGCTGCCAATCGCTC
Organism: uncultured Acidobacteriaceae bacterium; assembly: GCA_964247615.1. Lineage (GTDB taxonomy): Bacteria > Acidobacteriota > Terriglobia > Terriglobales > Acidobacteriaceae > Granulicella. The sequence goes on along the minus strand of CAXTVC010000073.1, from coordinate 10,328 downwards.
CGTCGACCTCGCCGCCTACTTCCGCTTTTAGAAAGGGGCGGCGAGGCCCGCTGCTCTACTGCACGACCACGGTGACATTTACAGTCTGCGCCGCGACGGTTGTACCGTTTGTGCTGGCCGGTGTGAAGATGACCGGCACGGTGTAGCTGCCCGCCGCAGCGTTATTGCTCGCACCGCCGCCGCAACCGGCAAGCCCCAGCGACAGGCCGCAGCCAATCAGCACGAGCGTCAACTTAAACCACGTGGCGCTACGCCGCCGCCGGGCAAAGCACAGCAGGCCAAAAGTTCCTGGCAGCAAAAGGCTCGCCGATAACACCTGCTGGCTGCTCAAGCTGCCAGGCTGGACCGGCCGCGCCATGGCCGCTGTCGCGGTAGCTGCGGCGTTCGTGGCGATGGTCAAGGTGTCCGCCGTGCTGTTGGGCGTGTTCGCCACAACGGCAATGGTGGACGAGCCGAAGCTGCAGGACAGATGCGCTGGCAGCGTGCCGCACGAGACCGTCACCGTGCCCGAGTAGCCGCCCACGGAGCCGACCATCAGGTTCACCGCGCCGGACGCACCACTCTTGACCGTGACCGAGGCAGGCGAGGCTTGCGGTGCAATCGCCGGCGCTGCCACGACCTGGCTGAACGCCGCCGAGGTGGATCCACCAAAGACACCATTTGCCGCGTAGGTCGCGGTAATCGAATGCGTCCCTGCCGCCAGCGCGGAGGTCACATAGGTAGCCGCCCCCTGCGTCAGCGTGCCGGTGCCCAGCGTGGTGGTCCCATCCAGAAAGGTCACGGTGCCCGCCGGCGTGCCGTAGGTGGTCACCGTTGGCGCTACGGTGGCAGTGAAGGTGACGGCCGCGCCCACGTTCGCCGTGCTGGCCGACGAGCTCAGGGTCGTAGAGGTTCCCACGGCTGCGTTCAGGAGAGCGACCGTGCCCGTGGCCGGTGCGCTCGCGTTGTTGATCACGTCGCCGGCATATACAGCCGTCAGGACCACACTCGCGCCGGCTGCCTCGCTGGGCGTGAAGGCCACCTGCACCGTGCCGGCCGCGTCGAGCGCTCCAGACCCAACTACCGCCGCACGGTCAAAGACCGTCACCAGACCGGAGGGGATATCGCCGGCTTTGGCCGAGGTCACCGTTGCGGTGACGGTGACTGCCTGGCCGGGCAGAGACACCGCCGGGGCGGTCAGCGCTGCCGAGCTGGCCGCCAGCGGAGACAACAGGTTCGCCGCCGTGGCCGCCACAAAGTGATGACCCGTCGTGGTGGGGTGCACGCCATCCCAGATCAGGTAGGTATCCGGGCTGCCTGTCACACCCTGCGCGGGCGTCGCAATGTTGCCAAAGGCATAGGCTCCGGGATTTGCCGCGACCGCAGCAAAGAGCGAGAACACATCGGGCTGCAAGAAGCTGACTGACGTGCTCGTGGACATCACCGAGGCCTGCTTCAACGCATTCAGCCCCGCCGTCATACCCTGCGCAAAGGCGTAGGAGGCGTTGTTCAACGCAGTCACGGTCGCTGCGGGTGCACCCGAACCGGCGGCCACCGCGCCCAACGGGGGCACGTTGGGGATGAGGAAGTTGGTCGCCCCGACCGCCATCAACTGCTGCACCAGCGCCAGCTCATTGCCTACGGCGACCTGCGCTGCGGCGATGGGGTCGGTCCCCGCGGACGCCGCATTCAGGATGTCGTTCGACCCACCCCAAAGCACGTACAGCGTCGCCGTGCTGGGGGTCGGGTTGGTGCCGAGGTAGTCGGTGACCTGCTGGCCCATGTTGTCGAGCGTCAGCGACAGGGTCTGCCCCAGGTAGGTTCTCGATTCTGTCGTGGTGCCTGCGCCCGTGGTCGCGTCCCCGTAGGCGTAGTCCGTGCCGCCGTCCAGCGAATTCTTCACCGTGACGGTGGAGCCGAACAGCGTCGCGAGCTGCTCAACCCATACGCCGGCATAGGCCTTTGAGGCCGCAGGCTGGGTGTCGGTGCCGTCAGTGAAGCGACCGTCGGTGTAGTTGATGCCGAGCGTCTGATTGTCCGCCGGGTAGCGTATGCCGTATCTGCTCTGGGTAAGGTGCGCGATGTTGCCGGTATCGGACAGTGAATCGCCGAAAACAACAATTTTGGTGAAGTTCGTCTGCGCGACCCCGCACTTTCCCACGATCCCCAACAATGCAACCAGGCACACGACAACACAGCGGCGAAGCAATAGCATGCAAACTCCCAGATCTTGCGACAAGCTGATTTGGGCCCCACTGTATCACCTGCGCCCGTAAAGGCGTTCCGCGCTGCACTTCCCGAAGCCGTGCTATCCGGCATAGCGTGCGTTTTGGGGTCAGCCCCATGCGTTTTCGTGCGTTCAAACGGCCTTTGGAGCCCCCAAGCGCGGTTCTGCAGCGTTTTGCGACACGGAAGCGGCATGAACCTTCTTTCCGCACCCATACAGTCCGCGTTATCATCTACTGACTAACGAGGATTATCTCCATGGCTTATAGCGACAAGGTTGTTGACCACTACGAGAACCCGCGCAACGTCGGTACTCTCGACAAAACCTCTTCCGAGGTGGGTACCGGTCTCGTCGGCGCCCCTGAGTGCGGTGACGTCATGCGCCTCCAGATCAAGGTAAATCCCGAGACCCAGGTCATCGAGGATGCCAAGTTTAAGACCTTCGGCTGCGGCTCGGCCATTGCCAGTTCATCGCTGGCAACCGAGTGGGTCAAGGGCAAGACCGTATCTGAAGCACTGACTATCTCCAATACGGACATTGTGAAGGAACTGGCACTGCCGCCGGTAAAGATCCACTGCTCAGTTCTGGCAGAGGATGCCATCCGCGCCGCGATCGGTGACTGGAAGCAAAAGAACGGCGTGGCGGAAGCTGCTGCCGTCGCTGTTGCCGCACACTAATTGACGCTCTTACGCAGAGGCTGGCGAGGCTCCACGCCTCCCAGCCTTTGTCTGTTTTGAAGGGAACTTCCTATGGCCACGACCCTTTTGCAACCTGGAACCAGCGTGCCAAAGCCAGGCGCCTCGGCGGCGTCAGGGAACCCGCTTGCCGGCATGACTCTGCTCACCGCGGACGGGCAGCAACCGCGTGCCAAGGCGGCCGTGGAGATCACCAAGAATGCCCTGAAGCGGATTCGTGTGGCCATGGCGAAAGAGGGCATCTCTCCCGACGCCGGTGGCTTGCGACTGGGTGTTCAGGGCGGCGGGTGTTCGGGTCTGAGCTACAACATCCGGTTCGACACCGAGCCCCGGCAGCGCGACCGCGTGTTTGTCTTCGGCGAGGGCATCGAGACCCCGAACGACCCTAGCGAGGGAAGGCCCGTCCGCCTGTTCGTTGACCCGAAGAGCTTTCTATACCTGGCCGGTATGGTGCTTGACTTTGAGGAAACGCTGATGCGCCAGGGCTTCAACTTCATCAATCCCAATTCCACAAAGAGCTGCGGCTGTGGGTCGAGCTTCTCGGCGTAACTGCTGATCTAAACGCCGACCTCAACGCGTTCGCGAACTTCCACCCGGTTCCGGCCCAGCTGCTTGGCCACATACAGTGCCATGTCAGCGTCGTAGAGCAGGGATTCAGGTGTTTCGCTAGTCTCCGGGATGCAGCCGCTGACGCCGACACTCACCGTGACCCAGGGTCCAACCAGGGAGCGCTTGTGCTCCATTTTCTGGCCTTCCACCGCCCTGCGGATGTTCTCCCCAATGCGCAGGGCCCCGGCCACATCGGCACCGGGCAGGAGCACGGCAAACTCCTCGCCACCAAAGCGTGCCACCATGTCGTGCCCGCGGCGGGGCTGCCCTTCCAGCACCCGGGCGATCTCGCGCAAGCAATCGTCCCCGCGCTGATGGCCGTAGGTGTCGTTTAGATCTTTAAAGCAATCGACATCGATCATCAGCAGCGCAAGCGGCCGCATGCTGCGCAGCGAGCGGCGCCACTCCATTTCAAATACCTCGTCAAAGCGCCGCCGGTTGTAGAGACCGGTGAGCCCGTCGCGAATCGACAGCTCACTAAGCAGCGCATTGGCCTCCCGCAGCTGGCCTTCACTGCGCAACAGCGCCTGCTGCGAGTTGGCGAGCTCGCCGTTCAGCCGGGAAAGCTCCCGGTAGCGGCCCTTATCGATCGCCGCCGTACCCAGCGTGACCAGAAGAACGAGACCCACCGTCACCAGCAGGGCCGTTTCGCCGACGGCATTGCCTCGGGCGCTGCCGCGGGCAAGGGCGGCTGGCACGGCTCCCAGGACAACGGCGTGCAGGAGCAGCAGATGGATTGCGGCCATGCCGGCACCCATCACCGCGCCACCACCTACGCGCATCCATTCGCCACCGGCAGGATCGGTGTGCTCGCCGAAGGCCATCCACAGGGCGAGAAACGTGATGGGGAGACCCACCACCGCAGCGACGACGAGCCAGCGGGGACTCCAGGCGAGCACGGTCGTGGAGCGCAGGGCCGCCACGCCCACCAGCTGCATGATCCCGACGCCGATGCCCAGAATCACAGTGCCACCTGCCAGGCGGGGCCAGCTCAGCCGTTGCCAGGCGACCAGCCGAAAGCCCATCCAGGACACACTGACGGCCACCAGCAGGCACAGCACAACGAGACGCAGAGAGTAGATCGCTTCAGCGGGAAAGGGGTCTTCCAGCGCGCCAAAGAAGTGCATGGACCACATGCCCAGACCAAGCACCACGGCGGCAGCGGTGATCCAGAGCCGCCGCTTCCAGAAGCCCCGTGCACGCTCCAGCCGCTCCGCCAGCGAGAACGCCGCATAGGAGGCGAGCATGGAAGCCGCAACCGCCATGGCCCGCATGGCATGTGAACTCTGTATGGTCAGTGGATGCATAGGGCGACGTGCTGCGGATGGCTAGAATAGCCGCTTATTCTGTTCGCTTTCCCGAGGTGTCGTCAATACACAACTCGTTAGAATGACGGCCATGGACTACTTTTCGTACTTCTCCCTGCCACGACATCTCGAGATCGATCTCGCGGCCCTGGAGCAATCCTTTTATGCGCAGTCCCGCAAGCTGCACCCTGATCGCTTCGCGGCGCGTCCGGCAGCGGAGCAGGCAGACGCACTGGCCCGCTCATCCGCTCTGAACGACGCATACCGCACGCTGCGGGACCCTATCGGGAGGACGGAGTACCTGCTGCGTCTGGAGGGGGTGCAGATGGAGGAGCAATCACGGCAGGCGACCGATGCCGCGCGGGAGAGTGGAGGAGCCAAAAAGCAGGTTGCCCCGCCGGACTTGCTTGAGGAAGCCTTTGAACTCAACATGCAACTAGAAGAGATGCGTTTTGCCAAGAGGGCGGGCGAAAAAGATGAGGCCGTCAGCCGCGATCTCGAGGCTGCCCGTATCCGATTTACCGCCATGTTGGACGACCTCCAGGGAAAGCTCGAAGTCCTTTGGAATCGGTGGGATACCGCAGAGGACACAAATGACTCTGACGCACGGGCGACCGTGAAGGATGCGATGATTTCTCTCCTGAACAGGCGGTCTTACGTGCGAAATCTGGTACGCGATGTGCAGGCGGCGCTGGAGTAGCGTAGCGCAGGATTAGGGAACACGAACGCCTCCCAGGAGTGGTGTTTTTGCAGGGCTTGCCGCCCCAAGAAACTCAATCAACCGGTTGTCTCCGGTGCTGCTGAACCAGACGTTGCCCCCCGCATCCACCGCCACACCAAAGGCCTCGACCATGCGCTGATCCGGACCGAAGCCGGCAGCGGGAGACAGTGCCCCGCCCGGGTTCGTGGCGGAGGCACCGGCAAAGGCCGAGATGCCCGGCCCCCGGTAGTTGGCCACCCAGGCCGTTCCCGCCCCGTCAATGGCGATCCCGGTGGGATGGCTCAGGCCGCCACCGACGAAGCCTCCGCTGGAGAGCACCTGCCCGGAGGCGGAGAGCAGGCCGAGGCTGTCGCCGAAATAGTTAGCTGTCCAGACGTTGTCCCCTGCGTCGACCGCGACCGCCGACGGACCGTTACCCACAGTGAAGCTGCTAAAGGCCGATCCATCGGGTGCCACACGGGTCACGGTACTGGCGCTTTGGTTGGCGACCCAGCCGTTGCCCTGGGAATCGGTGGCTACTGCGACCGGAAAGGCAAACTGCCCCGAGGTGTAGCCGCCGGCCCCCGATTGGGGCGCGCCCGCGCTGTTCAGAACGGTAACGTGACCGTCGCCGTAGTCCACGACCCAGGCAGTCCCGTTGCGGTCAAAGGCGACGGAGGCGGGGTAGTCCAGTCCCCCGGACGAGAGAGTCGAGCTGCCCGGGAGCGCGGGGCCACTGCTGTTGAGCACTGTCAGGGAGCCGAGGCCGCCGTTGACCGAGGTGTCGGTGTTTTCCTGGTTGGCGATCCACATGCGGTCCGACGGGTCGACCGCGCCGCCGTAGGACTCCTGAAGACCATAACCCGTGATGCCGCCCACGAACAGAGGTGCCCCTGTGTTGCTGAACAGGCTGGCAACACCGTAATAATTCGCCACCCAGACCCGTCCGGCGCTGTCGATCGAGACCGCAGTGGGCGCGTGCAGGCCGCCGCCGGTGTAGGCCATGGTCAGCGTCCAGTCCGGTGGGGCGGCTGTCAGGGCGGGAGAAAAGGCGGCGCTCTTTGCCGCGAGCCCAAACAGGGCTGCGACGTTCGTTGCCGGCTGCCCTGCCATCGCCAGGGCCGCGTCCGCAGTATTCGTCGGGGGCACCGCGTTGGTGGGTGCCTGGGCGAAGAGATTGGTGCAGGCAGGCCCTGAGGCCCCTGCCGGGGCAGTAGCGCAGGTGTTCAGCAGATTGGCCAGGGTGTTCAGCTTGGCCACAGGCGCAGTGGCAGTCGACGGCAACGCCGAGCCGGGCGCAAGGCCGGTGGTGAGATTGACGAGGTTGCCCAGGGAAGCGACACCCAGGCTCAGGCCCCCGGTGTTGGTGGAGGAAGATCCTAATTGGCTACCCGGCGCCAGAAACGGGCGAAGGACGAACGCGGAGGCCGCCGTGGTGACCTCGTCCAGAACGTACGCCGCACCTTGCCCAATTCCGCTGCAGGCACCCGGTACCGTCATGAACGCAATCGCCGGGTTGGGGGCCTGGCTGCCAATCTGGCCACCCGTACTGACGAGGTACAAGATGGAGGATGGAGACGGGCAGCTGTACGAACCAGCCGCAGCGGCAAAGACACCATTCGCATCGGTCAGCAGCGGGGAGGGCAGAAGAGCGGTGGCCGCGGATCCATTCCCCCCGGAACCCGCCGCGTAAAGCTGAACCTGGGCGCCGGCCACAGGGCTTCTGCCGGCGAGCACCGTGCCTCCAAGTGCCGGGCCCGGGACGGCCGTCGTCACGCCCGTTGCCCCGGTGCTGCCGGTGGCACCTGTCGTGCCGGTGCTACCCGTGGTTCCTGTAGAACCAGTTGGCCCCGTACTGCCGGTAGTGCCCGTTGTGCCGGTGGATCCCGTGCTGCCCGTCGAGCCCGTCGCGCCTGTAGATCCCGTGGATCCCGTGGATCCCGTCGTCCCAGTAGATCCAGTGGAACCAGTAGACCCGGTTGCTCCCGTGGTGCCGGTGCTACCCGTAGCGCCCGTGGACCCGGTTGAGCCGGTGGTGCCGGTGGTTCCTGTCGTCCCGGTAGAACCCGTCGTCCCTGTAGACCCGGTCGTCCCTGTGCTGCCGGTAGATCCGGTGCTGCCGGTGGAACC
>CAXTVC010000073.1:0-2581 GCA_964247615.1 uncultured Acidobacteriaceae bacterium | reverse complement strand
GCCCCGGTGGCCCCAGTGGTTCCGGTTGTCCCGGTGCTGCCGGTAGTCCCTGTCGTGCCCATACCGGACTGCGGCAGCGTGTTGGCACCACAACCGGTGAGCACGGCCAGGGCCCCTGTTAAGGCAAACGCAACGACTCCGGAAACGACACGCATAGGCTTCGGCTGGGTCCTGCCGTCACTGTAACGCGGAGGGTAACGGTACGTGTATGCACCGAAAGGGTCAGACAGCGAAGCGCCCTGCCCCGCTGGGGGAAGGGCGCTACCTGTCCGTTTCGGGTGAATTGAGCCTGTATCTAGCTGGGCAGGGAGGCAGCGCGCTCGGAACGACCGGAGAGCTCTGCGGCCCGTGTTTCGGCATAGGCAGCGGCGCCCAGCAAGGCACAGGTGTCGTCCAGGATGATGCGCACGGGAACCATCTCCAGGATGGGACGCATGCGGCCCTTGTCCAGAAACGCTTCGGCGAACTTGCCGTTTTGCATGACCTTGAGCACCTTGGGCGCGATGCCGCCGCCGAGATAAATGCCACCGGTGGCGAGCAGCGTCAGCGCAAGATTGCCCGCCTTGGCGCCCAACGCTGCCGCAAACAGGTTCATAGCCTCGATGCAGATTGGGCTGGAGCCGTCCTCGGCACAGGTGCCAATCACAGCGTTGGGATCCTCATGGGCCATGCGCTCCCGCAGCCAGTCCGGCTCTTCCATGCCCTGGTCGTCGCGCAAAAAGGCGTACACGTTGCGGATGCCGAGACCGGAGACCACGCGCTCAAAGCTGACGCGCCCGTTCAGCGTGCGGCGAAGGTACTGCAGCAGGGCGATCTCGCGCTCGTTCCGGGGCGAAAAGTCGACGTGGCCGCCCTCGGAGGGCAGGGGCATATGCCTGCGGGTCTTGGGATCCCACACCAGCACGGACTCGCCCAGGCCGGTACCAGCGGAGATCAGGCCGCGATGCCCGACCGCCCCTGCATCCCCGACGCAAAGGTTGAAGATCTTGTCCGACGCGAGCTCTGGGATGCCGTACCCGTTGGCTTCCAGGTCATTAATGAGAAAGATATGCTCGATGCCAAGATTCCTCTGCAGGTCGCGCGAGTCCAGCGACCAGGGAAGATTGGTGAGCTTCAGACGCCCGTCCCGCACCGGGCCAGGGCAGCCAAAGCAGGAGGCCACGATGTCGTTCTTGTTCTCCGAGCCCTTGCCGAGGAACAGCTTGACGACATCGTCCAGGCACGCGTGATCGGCAGCCGGAAACTTCTCTTCCCTGAGCTGCAGGAGCCGTCCGCCTGAAAAGTTATAGAGCGAAAGGTGAACCTTGGTTCCCCCTACATCCCCCGCCAGAATCATGCGCTTCAAAGCCTTTCTTTCCCGCGGGGCGGGCCTTAGATCTGCAGTGTCCCGACGCGGCGACGACCTTCCGGTGTGTCAAACAGCTCGGTGGATGACGGTAGCTTAGCCGCAGCAGCCTCGTCCAGTTGCAGCATCAAGCGGCCACTGGAGGGCCGGATCAGCTGGGAGGGCAAGCGTTCCACATCGCGGGGTCCGGTAAAGACCTCAGCCACGCGGTCGGCCTTGGGGCTGCCACCGACCTCGAAGACAACTTCAGTGGCCTGGTTGATGACGGTCCACGTCAGCGTGATGCGCCAGGTGTCCTTCTGCGGGATGTGGTTGGCGATGCAGAGACGCCCCATCTCGTTGAGGCCCTCACTGTGCGGGAACAGCGACGCGGTGTGCCCGTCATCGCCCATGCCCAGCAGCAGCAGGTCAAAGGCCGGGGACTCCGCGCCTTCCAGCTTCATCGAGTTGCGCAGCACGCTCTCATAGCGGGAGGCTGCTTCCTGCGGATCCAGTTCGCCTTCCATGCGGTATACATTGGCCGACGGGATTGCTACATGGTCCAGCAGAAGGCTTTTACAAACACCGTAGTTGGATTCGGGGTGGCTCGGCGGCACACAGCGCTCATCAACCCAGTAGAGCTGCACCTTGTCCCACGGGATAGTGTTTGCAAAGGGCTGGGAGGGATCTGCGAGCAGCTTGAAGGCGGCCTGCGGGGTGGAGCCGCCGGAGATCGCTACGCGAGCTATCCCGCGCTTGCCTACCGCACGCTCGATCGTTTCCGCAAAGTTACGCGCCGCCGCTGATGCGAGGGCTTGCCCATCGGGCCAGATTACATACGTGACAGTTACAGGTGCCGGCATCTCTTACATTCCGTTCGGTGAAAAGTGAATAGTGAGTAGTGAATAGAGGCAGCAAGAGGCTCACTCCCATTCACTCTCTCACTATTCGCTACTCACTGTCTCTTTACAGCTTCGCCCACTTGCGGCCGGACTTTTCCAGCAGCTCATCCGCGCACTTAGGTCCCGTAGTGCCGGCCTCATAGTTTGGGAAGTCCCTGGCAGGAGTGTTCTTCCAGGCTTCGAGGATGGGCGTCATCAGGGCCCAGGTGGCTTCCACGCCCTCGCGCTCGGCGAAGAGTGTACCGTCGCCCAGCATGGCATCCAGCAGCAGACGCTCGTAGCCGTTGGCGGAGCTCTTGCCAAAGGCATCGGCGTAGCTGAAGTGCATCTCCACCGGCTTCACGTTGGTGGTGGG
>CAXTVC010000072.1:0-16680 GCA_964247615.1 uncultured Acidobacteriaceae bacterium | reverse complement strand
AGGAGGAAGTTGGAGATGCGCTGCTCGCCGGAGGTGCGGATGACGAGGTCGGGGTCGGGCATGCCGGCGGTGTAGAGCGCGGAGTTGATGGCGGGCTCATCGATGCGGGTGTTCACGGCATCGTCTACCCCTTCGGCAGCGAGCATATCTTCAACGGAGATGCCGCGGCCGGCAGCTTCGGCGATCATGCGGTGCACAAGGGTGCGGGCGGAGTCGACGATCTCGGAGCGGGAGCCGTAGCTCAGGGCGAGGGTGAGCGTAGTGCCCGTATTCTTGGCGGTCTCGGCCTCGGCCCAGCGCATGGTGTCCTGGATCTCAGAGGGGAGCTCATGCGTGCGGCCTATGTAGGCCATGCGGATGTTGTTGTCCTGCATGCGGCTGAGGTTGGAGACGAGGTAGGTCTTGAGGAGCTTCATGAGGAAGCTGACCTCGGACTTGGGGCGGCGCAGGTTGTTTTCGAGCGAGAAAGCGTAGAGCGTGAGCCAGGGCAGGTCGATCCGGGAGGCGGTTTCGACGACGTACTGGACGCTTTCGGCACCTTGCTGGTGGCCGAGGAAGCGCTTCAGGGCGCGCTTGCCGGCCCAGCGGCCGTTGCCGTCCATGATGATGGCGACGTGCTGCGGGATGCGCGCGGGATCGAGCGTGTCGTAGAGCGCACGCTCTTCAGGGGACAGCTCGTGGGCTCTGTGGGAACGGATGTAGGGACGGGAGGAAGAGGAATCGCGCACGGACGGTCTACTCAAGTGTGAGGGTACTGGAAGAGGGAGTGAATAGTAAGGGGTGAATAGTCTGCAATGAGTAAGGAATGAGGAGTTGGGAGCCGGGACTAGCTGCGCGGTAGGAGTGGCTGACTGTAGCATGGCGCGACGAGGAGATGCGGCTTGGGTGTTCAGGGAGCTTTGCGGAAGGTGCGCTGGTCGGTGGCGCATCGTGGATGGGGAGGGACGCTGCGCGTAGCGCTGGGGTCGCTGGGGCGGCGAGACGGGGCGGGGCCGGAGCGCGTGCACCCGTTCGACGTGCGGTATGGCACAGATACGGGTGGGCTGATCGGCGGCGGCACCCTGGCGGTGGGCAGCCGGCATGATGCCTACATCACGGCCTATGCCGGCGTGGCGCCGTCGCGGCTGCATGCAGCGCTGGATCGCTGGGCGGCGGCGCTCACAGAGGGGGAGCGAGTAGAGGATTTCAGCTTTGCCGACCTGGGGTGCGGTAAGGGGCGCGCGATGCTGCTGGCGAGCGAGCGGCCGTTTCGTGAGGTGGTCGGGGTGGAACTGAACCCGGGGCTCGCGGCTACTGCGGAGCGCAATGTCGCCGTGTGGCGGGCGGCTGGACGGACAGAGGTGCCGCTGCGTGCCGTGTGTGGGGATGCGACGGAGCTGGCGTACCCGCCCGGGCCGCTGCTGGTTTTTATCTACAACTCGTTTGGGGTGCCGGTCGTGCGCGCGGTGCTGGATGCACTGGAGCGGCATGTGCGGGCCACCGGGGCGCGGGTGGATCTGTTGTTCCAGAACGAAGGGCCGGAGATGCCGTTACGGTCCGATTCGCGACTGCGGCTGCTTTGGACGGCGCAGTTGCCGTTGGAAGGGGAGGATGCCGCGGCGGAGCTGGTGGGATCCCCGGAGGATGTTACGAGTTTGTATCGGTGGGTTGGCTAGGCGAGTAGTTTGCCGCTTGAGAAGGACAGAAAAGCTGACGCTACGGGCGTCAAGTAGGCCAAGGCTCGCGACGGCGGTATGGGTGGACCGGGAAGTCGGAGGCCGCAGGGCTCTTGTCTTTCGACGGGGAGCCCTGCGGCTGGAGGAGGGGCAGGGTGCCGCGGCGGTTAGGCGGTGCGGCGGGAGCGGGTCTGGGCCATCTCGCGGACGTGGTTGAGGAAGATGGATTTCTGCGTGGCCGTGAGGTGCGGGGCGAACTTGGCGACCTCGGCGAGGAAGGGATCGGCGGTCAGCATGTCGGCTTCGGCCTGATGACGCTTGGGAGCGTCGCGGAGCAGGGCGGAGATGTCGACCTGCAGGGCGCGGGCGAGGCGGTCGAGCGAGCTCAATGTGGGCATGGCCTTGCCGTTTTCGATCTTGGAGATGTAGGTGCGCGGCACGTTCATGCGGCCGGCGAGCTGGCGCTGCGAGAGATTGCGGATGCGGCGAAGGTCGCGGACGGCGTCGGCGACCTGCAGCTTATCGCTGGGGGGCTCTGCAACCGGCGCGGGTGCCGCGACGAGCGCGATGGCCGGCAGAGCTTTGGGCTGCTCGGCGACAAGGGACTTCTTGCAACGGCGGCAGATGTTGGTGGGGGTGCTGAACTGTACGAGCTTGCAGTGCTCGCACTTACGGACTTCGCGCTCCGATGGGACGGAAGCGCTGACCGGCGCCTGAAGTACTTCCATGTTGTGTGTAGCGGGCGGCTGCCAGAGCGGGCACCGCAGCATGGTTGCCTGTTGAAGCAACACACGATGTGCCTACGATGACACCGGGTACACGAAGAGTCAAGGGGTATTGCAGGAGATTCCCGGGTAACTCCCGAAAGAGTACAGGGAGAACCAAGAGAGTAACGGGGTGTGCATGTGCTGGTTTAAGTGTTGAGGCGTTTCTCTGTAGTTGAGGGAGTGTTTGCGTGTTGGTTTGAAGAGGACAGCCGTGCCCCCGGGTAACGTAGAGCTGGAAGGCAGAATGTGGGGTGAGCTATGGCGACGTGCGATGTGGCGGCAGCGGAGACTTTGCTGCGGGAGTGGACGAAGGGCGAATCGCTGGTGAAGCATGGGCTTGCCGTGGCGGCCTGCGTGGAGAGCTATGGGCAGCGCGAGGCGCAGCGGCTGGGTCTGTGCGGCGAGGCTGCGCAGGCAATGGCAGATTGCTACCGGTGCGCCGGCCTGCTGCACGACATGGACTATGAGCGGCACCCCTCGTTGGAAGAGCACCCGTTTGTGGGTGTGGCCTACCTGCGTGAGGCTGGATGGCCGGAGGAGGTGCTGCGGGCCATCCTGGCGCACGCGGACTACTCGGGGGTAGTGCCGGACGCGCACCTGGAGCGGGCGCTATATGCGTGCGACGAGCTAGCCGGGTTTCTGACGGCGTGCGCGTTGGTAAAGCCGTCGAAGGCCATTGCGGATGTGGAGATTGCCGGGGTGCGCAAGAAGATGAAGGACAAGGGCTTTGCGCGGGCAGTGAAGCGGGAGGACATGCTGCGCGGGGCGGAGCTATTGGGATTGCCGCTCGAGGAGCATATTGGGTACTGTCTTGTGGCGATGCAGGCGCGGGCTGGGGAATTGGGTCTGTAAACAAGGAAGAAGTGCTTCACCTAAGGTCCAAGCACCCAGACCCGAATTAGCGAGCGTAGAGGAAGGGTGATGAATGCGCTTCGAGCTCTGGGGATTACGTTCGTCTGGTTCTTCATCTGCAGTTTCGTGTCCTGTGGCGTGTTGACCGCCCAGTACGCCCGAGCCAGTCCGCACGACGGCCGGGACGGATTGGCCGAGGCGCTTGGAGGGATCAACATAGGGGCTTTTTCGTCGCCCGTGATCTTCCTCGTCACGTGGGGACTGCTGACCTATCGAGATCGCAAACGGCAGGTGCAGGTTCCGAAGGGATTGTGATGGAGGACTGGACGAAGCGGTTTGCACTGGCGGCGCTGGTGGGGTTTTTTGCGGGGCTGTTTGCGCTGCCTGTATCTTGTGGTGGATTTGTGTTCTACAACGAGCACCTGTATGGGGATGTCCAGAGCGGTGGGCCGGAGGCGGTGCTGCAGGCCATGGGTGTGGCGGCCGCCGTGGGGCTTGGGGTGGCCTGGCTGGTCTGGTGGAAGACGCGGCCCCGGTGATTGCCTGGCTGGAGCGAAAAGACCAGCGGGAGCCGTGGCCTGGCTAGGAGCAGCCGCGAAGTACCAGTAGCCAGGCGAGGGACAGGATGACGGAACCGGCGATGCCGATGGCGATCAGGGGTATCTTCGTCGGCGGGGTGCTCCTGCTGTGCTGGTTGGTATGGGGCTCGTCGGGGTTGTAGCGAATGGGGAAGATGTTGCCCTGGGGGACGGCATCGGCGGAGAAGAAGTCGCCGGTATGCAGGGCGTCTCCGGCCCAGTAGTTATAGGTAATGTGGAAGTGTTTGCTTGAGGGCAGGCCGAAGGCGAGGGCGCGGCCGGCGCGGACGTCGTAGGTGCAGGAGAGGACGGTGGCCATGGCTTCTGGCCAGTCTTCTTGTCCTGGCGATTGGTTTCGGTCTGGCAACTTGGCGGGCTCCCTGCGTTGGTGCGGCTATCGGGAGGATACAGGGGCCTCTCCCCTCCGCCGACTAGCGTCTGCTTCGGTCGAGATGACAGGGGTGTGGTGGTGGGTTCGAAGGCAGGCGTGCCTTACCGGGGTGCTCTTTCCGCGAGGAACGAGGTGTGGCAGACGCGGACTTTGCCCTGGGTGAAGCCCGTACGCATGCTCTCGACGGTGCCGGACAGGCCCACGGCGCGGGTGAGGTCTTCTAGGACGATGGCTTCGAAGCCGAGGCGGCTGGCGTCGAGGGCGGAGTGGCCGACGCAAAAATCCAGAGCGAGGCCGACGAAGAAGAGGCGCTTCAGCTCGCGCTCGCGCAGGTAGCCGGCGAGGCCGGTGCGGGTGTGCTTGTCGTTTTCAACGAAGGCGGAGTAGCTGTCGATCTCTTTGCGGAAGCCCTTGCGGAGCAGGAGTTCGGCGTGGGGGATGCTGAGGCCCGGAGTGATGGCGGCGCCGGGGGTGCCCTGGAGGCAGTGCTCGGGCCAGAGGCTTTGGCTGCCGTAGCTCGTTTCGACGGTGTGTGTGAAGGCCTGTTTGTCCGCGTGTGCGGAGGCGAAGCTGATGTGGCCGGCGGGGTGCCAGTCCTGGGTGAGGATCACATGGCCAAAGCGGGCGGCCAGGGCGTTGATGCCGGGGATGACCGCGTCACCGTCTGCGACGGCCAAGGGGCCTCCGGGCAGGAAGTCGATTTGCATGTCGATGACGAGCAGAGCGTCGTTGGGCCGGGGTGTCAGCATGGGTATCTGTCGTCTCTTCCTGGACGTCCGTGGTGCGTGTCCATCCTAGACTGCTTGTATGACGGATGGGGAGAGCGGGTTGACGCAGGCCTTGGAACAGGTTGTACAGCAGGGATACGCCGAGGCGCGGGTGCGGGTGCGCTATGCCGAGACCGACCAGATGGGCGTGGTGTACCACGCGAATTACCTGGTGTGGTTTGAGGTGGGACGGGTGGAGTTTATTCGGCAGATCGGGCTGGACTACAAAACCATGGAGCAGGAAGAGGGCGCGCTGATCGCGGTCATCGAGGCCAAGGCGCGCTACAAGGCCCCGGCGCGCTATGACGATGAGCTCGCAGTGCGGACGCGGCTGGCCGGGGTGCGCGGCGGGATCGTGCGGTTTGGCTATCAGGTGGTGCGGGTCGCCGATGAGGTGGTGTTATGCGAGGGGGAAACGGTGCACATGGTCGTTGGGCGGGATATGAAGCGGAGGGCAATGCCGGAGCGGTACGCGGAAGCTTTTCGGGCCGTAAGTCGTGGGTAGTCCTGTAACGTCGGTTGAAGGTATTACACACGCAGTTAACCACTAAGCACCAAGCATTAAGAACGGCTTTTCTCCCAGGCTTTTGCGTACTTCCAGCTGGTGTACACGGCGTGATAGGTGTGCAGGAGCAGGCCTTCGCGGCCGTCGAGGAAGCCTAAGCGGAAGATGTAGTTCCATAGGCAGGCGAAATAGGGGACCAGGATCACGTTGGCGAGGAAGGCCGGGAGGGAGCGGCTGGTGCGGCCTTTGGTGATGAGCAGGTCGGCGCCTAGATCGCTGTAGCGGTCCATGTGCTCGAGATAATCGTGCAGGGTGGGATAGGCGTGGTGGATGAGGTCGAAGTCGAGGGTTTGTGCGGTGCCGTCGAAGGCGATGGTCTCGTGGACGGGGCGTTCTTCGAAGGCGGGCTGCTGGGCGAAATGCGCGGAAGTTCGGCGGAAGAGGCGCAGCTTGGGGTCGGGGTAGAAGCCGCCGTGTTTGATCCAGCGGCCGAGAAACAAGTTGCGGCGCTTGATCCGGAACGCGTCTATGGGCGGGTCGGTGGGCAGGAGAGTGCGGATCTGGCGCCCGAGCTCGGGGGTGAGCTCCTCATCGGCGTCGAGCGAGAGGACCCAGGTGCCGGTGCACTGCTCTATGGCGAAGTTCTTTTGCGCGGCAAAGCCCCACCACTCTCGGCGGATGACGGTGGCGTTGAAGGATTCGGCGATAGCGACGGTGCGGTCCGTGGAGCCTGAGTCGACGACGATGATCTCGTCGGCCCATTGAACGGAGGCGAGGGTACGGGGGAGGTTAGCCTCTTCGTTCAGGGTGATGATGGCGACGGAGAGCAGCGGGGGCATGGCGTGCCGCGAGCCTTAGCTGAGTGCCAGGCTGGCATCGCCGCTCACTTCGCGGACGAGGCGTTCTGTGAGGGTACGCATATCTTCGCCCGTCTTGGGGAAGGTAAAGGCGTGGGTCGTCTCATTCCAATCAAGTTTGAAGCTGGTGGACTGGGCGGAGATCCAGATCTGGCGTACGGGAGTGTTGGGGCTGAAGACGAAGCGGGCACCGTCTTCGAAGTGGATGTTAAGGACGCCGTTCTTTTCCTCGGTCTCGAACTCGGAGCCACGGTCCTCGGCGCGGATGAGGGATTGCTTCAGGGACTCGAGGGCGCGGTCTGACTCGCGGCGAAAGGTGGCTTCGTCGATCATGTGGCCAGTGTACCGGGTTCGCTGTGCGCGCCGTGCGATGTCCCTAGGCGGGGTGGATGTAATAGATGAGGCCGAGCTTGTCGTCCGTGAGGAGAAAGGTGTCGGGGGCGAGGCGGAGAAGGCCGCAGGGGCGACCGTGAACAGTGGGCTTGCCTGCAGCGTCAGCAGTGAGAAAGCCGGTCAGGAAGGGCTGCGGGGTGCGGTTGCCGGGGGTGAAGCGGACGACTTTGTAGCCGGTGCCGATGCGGGGGCGGCTGGCGCCGTGGAGCGAGACGAGGAAGCTGTTGGCGAGGAGGGGGTTCCCGGGACCGAAGTAGGCGAGGCCCAGCGGGGACGAGTGCGCGGGAAAGGTGTCGTAGGCCGCGGGGACATGTGTGCAATCGGTGAGCGGGGCGGGGACGGTGCCGAGGCTGGCGTTTGGGTCAGCGTGGCTGCCGGTGGGGTTGGCATTGCCGCCGGCGGGCAGGAGCGTGCCCTGTTTGTAGACACCGGGCTGGGCGCCGTAGCTGGAGTCGGCGGGGCGCTCGGCCTCGGTGTCGAGGTTGCCGGGGGGTGGCATGTCGGGCAGCGGGGTGCTGTCGAGCCTGGCTTTGCCGCCGGCGAAGAAGCAGGTGGGCCAGCCGTAGTTGGGAGTTGGCTTTGCTTGGCAGAGGGGTGCCCCGAAGCGGGTCTTCCCTTCATCGGGGCGGCAGGGTACATCGAGGAGCATGGGGCCGGGGTTCTGTCTGGAGGCGAGTTCGAAGAAGGTGTCTTCGGGTTCGCCGGTGCCGAGGTGGTCGTCTCCCATGTTGGTGGCGAAGAGCGAGCCACCGTCGAGGTCGGGGACGAAGCGGAGGTCGACGGCGTTGCGGATGCCCTGGGCAGAGAGGCTCCCATGCGAGCCGTCGGGATCCATGGAGACGATGCTGGCGCGGATGACCTCGCGCTCCTTGCAGTAGTCGCAGGAAGAGCCGGCAGCGATGTAGACGCGGGTGCGGCCCCCGAGGTCGGCGATCGCTACGGTACGGGTGAGATGCCAGCCGCCGTATTTGTAGTTGAGGCCGTAGTCGGGGAAGCGAATCAGGGTCTGCGCGGGACCGCTTGGGTGCTCGTCGCCGGCGCGGTAGGGAATGCGTTCAAGATGGTCGGTCAGCGGGAGGTAGAGCCACGTCTGGTGGGTGGCGGGGTCGGTCCAGAAGGCGAGGTTGTTGGGGTTGCGCAGGTGGTCAAGGTAGGTGGTGATGTGGGTGAAGCGATGGGTCTGCGCGTTCCAGCCTTCGAGGATGAAAATCGCGCCTTGTGTATTGTCGGCAAGGTTCCACATGCCTGTAGCGAAGATGCGGCCGTCCGGGGAGTGGGTGAGGAAGCGGACGCGATGGAGGCCGCTGGCGGCCACGTCGATGGTGAGGCTCGACGGGAGGTTCAGCGTGATGCTCCCCCCGGGTGCATAGGTGAGCTTGTGCGGCATGAGCTGCTGGGCGGCGACGGGGAGGCTTAAGGCGCAGAGGAAGGCGAAGAAGCGAGCGAGCATCAGGAGGTTAGACGTTGGTTGCGAGGCATGCTGGGAAGCAGGTGCTCCGTTCGGAGAACGACAACGAGGAGTGGCTAGGGGTGGTCGATGGGTTTGGGGAGGTCTGGGCGGGCAAGCGGGGACTCATGGGCGGTGCAGGGAGCACTGTTAGCTGCGGGTTCGAAATGCCCGGCGGCTTCCGAGAAGAGGAGTGGCTGGCAGGCGAAGGAGCGCAGGCGGGTGAGGCGATAGTTGCGCGATTGGGAAAGCGGATCGTCGGCCTCGTGGGCGGAGATGTGACCGGTGCCGGTGATGAGCGTGAAGTGGTGGGTCGGGTCGGCGGGGTCGGGCTCGAGCCAGCGTTGGATGAGCTCGCAGGTCTGGTGCGGAGGGCGGAGCTGGCCGGTGATGTCGCACTGGCGGGCGCCGGAGACGAAGCTGAGGACGACTTCGGCCTTCCCGTTGAGGACGCGGAGGTCGGCTTCATTTTCGGTGAAGTCGCCGTTAGGGCCGTTGACCGTGGCGTGGTAAACGGCGCGATAACGGCCGGGCTCGATCCAGGAGCGGAGGGGGCGCAGAAAAGTGGCGGGCGTGGCAATGCCGGCGTTAAAGGAGGATGCGAAGGTAAGTGTGGCGACGCGGCGCCAACTGCCGCCCTCGGGCACAAGGACGGCGCTGACGACGTGCCCGTCGAGCTCCACGGTAATCAGGGCGTCGAGATCGGTCGAGTTGCCCAACTCCAGCATGTCGAGCTGCATGGAGTGCGGAAAGGGCACATGGCCGTGCGCGAGGTACTGCCCGGGCGCGCCGAGGGAGGCCAGGGCGGCGATGCGGATGCGTTCGTCATCGGCGGAGAGCTGGCGGGTCAGCGATTGGGGTGCTGGTACGCCGATGCTGGCTTGAGCAAACTGGATGGCGCCCAGGCCGGTGCTGACCGGAGCAATCGGACCAGATGCGCCTGAAGATGCGGGAGTGTGGCCCGCGACGGCTGCCACGGGCTGGCGGACGATCGGGGCGGGCTGGTTCGCCGGGTGAGGTACGACCAGTGGCGGAGCGGTGGGTGGCGCGGAGCCGAGGGAGTGCTTCTGCGCGTGGCCGCATGGCGCGACAAAGAGTGCCACGGCCGCGAAAAAGGCGAAGCGGATCAGCCGATAAGGAAGAGGACGCATGGGCGGCGCTCCTTTCCGGTTAGAAAGGGATGTCCTCATCAGTAATGCCCTGGTCCGCGTAGTCGTTTGCGGGCTGCGAGTAGCCGCCGGAGCCAGTATTGGCGCGGGAGCCTGCGTAGTTGCCGCCGGAGCCGTAACCACCGCTCTGCGCACCGGAAGAAGCGTAGGAGGCCTTGCCGCCTTCGGCAGGAGAACCGGCGCCGGAGTCGGCGCCGCGGCCCCCGAGGAGGCTCATCTCGTTGACGAGGATTTCGGTGCGGTATTTCTTCTGACCGGACTCCTTGTCGTCCCAGGAACGGGTCTGGATCTTGCCTTCGACGAAGATCTGGGTGCCTTTTTTAACGTAGTCGCGGACGATCTCGGCGGTGCGTCCAAAGGCGACGAGGTTGTGCCACTCGGTCTTGTCGACCCATTGGCCCCCCTGGTCTTTTTGCCGGTCGGCGGTGGCGAGAGCGAAGCTCGCGATGGTCATGCCGCCCTGGGAGGCGCGGATCTCAGGATCCTTGCCGACGTTGCCGAGAAGAAGAACTTTATTGACGCCCTTGGCCATCGCTTTTGTGCTCCGTTTCAGAGGGAAG
Source organism: uncultured Acidobacteriaceae bacterium (assembly GCA_964247615.1). Lineage (GTDB taxonomy): Bacteria > Acidobacteriota > Terriglobia > Terriglobales > Acidobacteriaceae > Granulicella. The sequence goes on along the minus strand of CAXTVC010000072.1, from coordinate 6,739 downwards.
GATAGCAGAGTGGCGTGTGTGTTTCGTGTTGTCAGTGCCCCCCGGAGGCGGGCTTGCGTGCGGAGACGGGGGCGGAAACGGCGACCCCATTGCTAAAATTCCTGCCCACAAGCGCGATGGCCGCATCCACGTCACCGCCGGGCTGCAGGTCCCCGGCGCCGACCGGTTGCAGCACGCGAAGGACACCTTCCCTGTCGGTGAGGAGAAGCAGAGGAAAATCGTCCGCCTCGAACCGTTTCAGCATCTCGAGCGGTACGGTGACCGTGGGCGTTTCGGCGAGCATAGCGGCTGCATAGGCCGGGTTAAAGGCTATGTTCTTAACCTTTGGGTCGGGTTTGCGGGGCGGAACTGTCTCCGCCAACAGGGCGTAGACGTAAGCCGAGTGGCCCTCCACGCTGAAGACGGTGGGGGGCAGTTGCGGGCCGAGGCGGATGCATCCCGCGCACCAGTCAGGGAAGAGCAGCATGGCGGTGACCGCGCCGCGGGTGGGCAGGGCGGGCGGCTGATCGAAGGGCATGCTGAGAGATGCGCTCGGCGCGATGCCGGTGAGGGGCTTGCCCAACAGGGCGTAGCGCCGGCGGCTTCGGGCGATGAGCAGCGTGTCGTCCGGGGTGAGGGTCTGGGGCAGGGCGGCGTCAAGGGCTGTGAGGCTGGCGGAAGCGTCTGCCGGATGCGCGGCAAGCTGCTGCAGAACAGGCAACAACAGACCTTGGGCATAGAGGTTGTTGGTGGCCCAGGAGAGCGTCTGCTGAGACTGGGTAGCCTGCGAATCACTGCTTGGCTGGTTTGCCGGAGACGGTGTGCCGGCGGAGCGCAGCGTGGCGAGCAGCAGGGGCTGGCGTGCGTTCGCCAGCGTCAGGGCGTCGGCGGTATGGACGAAGCGCATGTAGCCGAGGGCTTCGTCGACGCTGTCGCCTACATCGGGGGTGTAGGGGACGGCGGGAAGCATGGCGAGCGCGGACTGCAGGGCGGCTGGCTCCTGCTTGAGTCGCAGCAGGGCTTCGGTTTGCGCCACGTAGGCATCAGTGAGCAGAGGCGGGGTGTGGCTGGGTGAGGCGATGTAGCGAGATGCCGCGTCGACGACGGCGGTCCACTGCTGGCCGAGGGCGCAGAGGCGGGCTAGGTCTATCAGGTCGGCCCCGGTGTAGGCCGTTGGGCTGCGGGCCGCGCAACCGGCCTTGGCCCCTGCGATCGCGACATTCATGGCGGCGAGTTCGGTGTCGGACCAGTTGGCAATGTCGTGCCGGGTGATCTCGAGTGGGTGTAGCGCTTCGGTGTAGGCAGCGCGCGGGGAGAGCTGTGGGGGATTTGCCTGGGTTTGGGTTTGCGCTGCGGCTACCGGGGCGAGCAGGGCGCAGGCTAGAAGGAGGTGGAGGCGGTTGGCGTGCAAGGGGGTGGCTCCTGTACGTGAGGGGACGATATAGGAGACGACGGTTTTTTGAAACGGTTAGGCGGGAAAGCAGCTCCCCTTTGGCGATGCCAGCCAGAAGTGATGCGGATTTCCTGCGGAGGTGACAGGTAGAGTGTGCTTCTTTAGCGGCGGGTGTGTTCGCCTATGACCTTGGCCAGACCCAGCGCGGAGATGAACAGGCCCATGGGCAGGCACCCGAGGGCGAGGATCAGCATCAGCCAGCCGCCGTTGCTATGGGGGCCCTGGCGGTCTGCTCCGCCGAAGAAGAGCAGCATCATGACGACGCAGAGGATGCCGGCTCCGAAGATGATGGAGCCCGTAGTGAGGAGTTTTCGTGTGTCTTGCTGCATAGGACTAGCGGTACGCTGCGAGCATCGCGTAGACGATGACGCCCGAGACGGAGACGTAGAGCCAGATGGGGAAGGTCCAGCGGGCGATCTTCTTGTGCTGCGTGAACCTTCCGCTCAGGCTCAAGAAGAAGGTAATCAGGATCAGCGGCAGGCAGACGACCGCGGCGGTGATGTGGGGCAGCAGCAGAACCCAGAGATAGATCGCGCGGGCAACCGGGTGGGTGCGCGGGAAGAGCATGTCGCCGTGTAGGACGTGGTTGACGACATAGGTCACCAGAAACACGGACGAGACGACAAACGCGCCAAACATGCTGTTGCGGTGCTTGACGACTTCGCGGCGCATGATGTGCCGGAAGCCGATCAGCAGGAAGATGGTGCAGAGGCCGTTGAGCACCGCGTTCAGGGCCGGCAGAAAGGCCAGGTGAGTTCCGGCGACATCTGTCGGTGGATGGTAATAGACCAGCCAGGCCAGAAAGAGCGATGCGGCAGCGGAGACGCCGAGGATGCCCCAGATGACCGAGGGCGGGGTGCGAAGGGTCGGGTTGGGTGCGGTGACGGCGGGCATCGAACTGCTTTCATTCTATGGGGCGGGACTCGGTTGCAGATCCGAGGGCGACCGATCTTCAGGCGATCTCTTCAAATCCGGCGTTGCGGGTCGAGGCTTGTGGGGAACGCAGGTTCGTGAGGGGACCGGCGTGCGCGCGCAGCTCGCGGAGGGAGTAGAAGGTGCCGCGCCACTGCACGCCGCCCTGTCGAAGGGTCGTCCAGGTGGAGCGTAGCAGCGACCAGGTAAGCAGGGTCCCGGCCAGGGGAGCGAAGACGACGTTCCAGGCGGAGATCCCGCTGAACCGGCTCATGAGGCGATAGCAGTACACAGCACAAACGGCAATCAGGATGGCGGCGATCCGCGCCTGGGGCAACAGCAGGGCCAGCACAGGACCGACGGAGAACAGAAAGAGCCAGAACGCCACAAAGAGGACCAGCCACAAACGGAAACGGAACAGGGCAAACATGTTCTTGGTGAGCACGCCGACAATGCCCAGCGCACCCGGTGCCCAGTGGACGCGGACGAGGTCCCGGCCAAAGGCGGTGCGCTGACGCATACCAAGTGCCTTGACACGGCGACCGAGGTAGAGGTCTTCGAGAATTTCCATGCGCAGAGCGGCGAAGCCACCCAGCCGTACATAGGCGGATGTGCGCAGCAGGGCAAAGGCACCCACGCCGACGCTGTCCCTCACGGCGCGGGGATCGGGGACGCACCAGAGGCGAACGGCGAAGAGACTGAGCACCTGGAAGAAGCTGAGGAAGGCGGCCTCGTCGGCGCGGGGGGCGACCGGAGTGGGCAGAGTGACGAAGTGGTCGGCCATGGTGTGGATGGCTGCGACGAGGCTGCGACGAAGCGCGTCCGGCCTGAAGTGGACATCGGCGTCGGTAAAGAGGAGGAAGTCGGGATGGAAGTGGGCCTGGGCGTGCTCTGCCGCGACAGACATGGCGTGGGTCTTGCCGAGCCAACCGGAGGGGAGCTCTTCGATGTGCAGCACGGTGAGCCGCGCAGGGTGCTCGGCCGCGAAGCGATCGAGGATGGCAGGGGTCGCGTCGGTGGAGCGGTCATCGACGACCAGGAGGTGCAGATTGGGGTAGTCCTGGGCGAGGAGCGAGCGGAGAGCGGGCTCAATAGTGGAGCCCTCGTTCCGGGCAGGCACGATGACGACGAGGCGAGGGTTGCCGGAAGGCGTTTTGTCCCACCGGCGGTCGAGCAGATCGGGCACACGCCGTATACCCCGGCCTGTGGCGATGGTGCGTGCCACGGCCAGGCCAGCGAAGAGCCATGTGTCAATGGTGAGATGGGTGAGGAGGGTGCGGTAGATCGACAAGACTAGCCTTTTACGCCGGCTCGGAACCATGGTGTAGGCCGGGCCGGCTCATGGGTTTAGATGCGGGCGGAGACGGGACGGAAGCGACTAGAAATGAAGGCGTCCCTGGGCGTTGAGCGCCATCGCCAGCAGCAGCAGAGGGAGGTAGATGACGGAGACCTTGAGCAGACCGCGGGCAAGGCGGCGATCAGTGTCCGGATCAGGGGACCGGGTGATGCGGGTAAAGCGCAGGGTCGCCCAGAGATAGTAGCCGTCCAGGAGGACCGCGGCGATCGCATAGGGAAGGCCGGTTGTATGCAGAAAGGTGGGCCAAAGACTGATGGGGATCATCAGCAGCACCCAGAACATGGCCTGCGCGGCAGAGGATCGCGCCGCATCGTGCGGGTCGCGGCCAGTGGCGGTAAGACGAATGCCGGCCTGGGCGTAGTCGGCACGGTAGAGCCAGCCGATGGCCATGAAGTGCGGAAATTGCCAGACGAAAAGTATGGCGAAAAGAGCGACGCCGGGCCATTCAATCAGGCCGCGGGCGGCCGTCCAGCCGATGAGCGGCGGAAGTGCACCCGGAAAGGCGCCGATAAAGGTGTTCAGCGGCGTGATGCGCTTCAGCGGAGTGTAGATCGCGACGTAGGCGACGGCGGTGAGCAGGGTCAGGGTGCCGGTAAGCACGTTGGTGGTCAGCGCGAGATAGGCTGACCCGCCCACGATGAGCGCAAAGCCCAGGATCAGGCCGTGTGCGAGGCCAATGCGCCGCAGAGCCATCGGACGGGAAGCGGTGCGGGGCATCAGGAGGTCGGTCTTGCGCTCCAACGCCTGGTTCAGAACGGAGGAGCCGGCGGTGACGAGCGCGATGCCGAGCAGGGCTTCCAAAAGGCCGATGTGAAAGGGGCTGATGCCCGAAGCGAGGGAGCCGAGATAGAAACCACCCGCAGCGGTGAGCAGTACCATTGCCGAGACGCGGGGCTTGGAGAGGGCGATGTAGTCGCTGAGCCACCACCCGCCACGCGCTCCCGACCGGAGTCGTGCACGACGTTCCAGATCCGGGGATGTAACCGCTGCAGGCACGTTTCTTCAGGATAGCGCGTACGGCGCTCGCCCGCGCCGTAGTTCTGCCTCCCAGCTGTGTGCCGGGGAGGATAATGACGCCATGGTGATGGCGGAGCCCTCGGTTGTGGGTGCGGTCATTGCGCTCTTGTGTGGACTGGGCGTGAGTGTGGCCGCGATCGTGTACCGCATGCCTTCCATGGAGCGGCGGGGCGAGTTCGGCAGGGATGCGGCTCAAGTGACGAGGCCGCCGAAAGACCGGGACGAATCGTTGTGATTGCTTAGAAAGTTGGGCGAGGCCTATACTGCGGGCACCGGGACACGAGCAAGCATGCCTGCGTGTGGCCCGCGAGTGAGGTGCGTCTTCAGCGATAGCGGAAGGCAAATCGGGCTCGGCAACGAAGGGCCACCCGGCCCTGAGGCCGCTGTGCTGCCCGGTCTTTCCTTGATTACGCAGGCTGCACCGTCTCGTAGCTGGCGCGCCGTGACCCGCGTGCTGCGAAGTTGCGCGGCGCTCGGGCAGATTACCCAGACTGCCGCTTCCGATGTGCTGCATGCGGTGCTGCCCTCCGATTGCCGGATCTGCGGCGGCCCGATGCTGGGATTGCTTCCCGTACGCGTCTGCGACGCCTGCATGACCCGGGTACGGTCAGCTGCAGACAGCAGTGCCGATGGCCTGTGCACGCGGTGCGGCGATGCGCTGGGGATGGAGTCGGCACGCTTTGCCGGGGCTATGGGCGTCACGGAGTGTACAGCCTGCCGTTTGGCACCGCCTCCTTTCGAAAAAGCTGTGAGTTTTTCCCTGTATGACAACGAGATGCGCGAGATGCTGCATGCGCTGAAGTTTGGCGGCATGCGCCGTGTGGCAGAGCATGTGTTGGGCGAGTGGATGGCTGCCGCGGTGTTGCAGCTGGAGGGCCTGGCCGCGAACGAGCTTGCCGTCGTGCCGGTGCCGCTGTTTGCCGAGCGGGAGCGCCAGCGCGGCTTCAACCAGGCGGGCCTGCTGGCTGGGGCAGCGGTGAAACGGCTTGTGAAGCAACGGCCCGGGTGGAAGCTGGAACTGCGGCCCGCGGCGCTGCTGCGTGTAAAAGACACGCGCGCCCTGTATTCGCAGCGGCCTGACCAGCGAAGGAAGGGACTGAAGGGTGCCTTCCGCATTGGTGACGCAGAGGCGGTGCGCGGGCGTGAGGTTTTGCTGATCGATGACATCCTGACCACGGGCGCAACGGCTCGCGAGTGCGCGGCGGTACTGCTCCGCGCGGGTGCGGCGAAGGTGTGGGTGGCGACGGTAGCCAGAGCACGGCCGGAGAGTTTGCAGGCCGTCGAAGTGAATGTGGCTCGGTGGGGAGTTGATTGAAGCAGGTTCCCTGCGTGGGGAATGGGAAGAAAGAACAGGCACGGTAGGGGCAGAGGCGGGCAAGGCGTAACCGGGGCACGGCAACGAGGGCGGACGGAGGCGGAATGCAGTCTGGGCAGGCAAGAGTGAAGCGGGGCGGCGGCAAGGTGCACCACACAACCCATCCCGTGCCGGGAACGGCACGGATGGAGGCCATAGAGATTCGTGCCGGGGTATTTCGACAGCCGGCCATGCAGACGCCGGTTTTAGTACTGAACGCAAGCTATGAGCCGATCAACATCTGTGGTGCACGGCGGGCACTGGTCCTTGTGCTGAAGGGCGTGGCGCGTACGGAGGAGGAGCAAGGAACGACGCTGCACTCGCACCGGGCGTGCATGCAGATGCCTAGCGTAATACGGCTGCTGGAGTACCGTCGCATACCGCACCAGACCCGCGCCTTGAGCCGCAAAAACATTCTGCTGCGCGACCGCAATACCTGCCAGTACTGCCAGGTGGTGCTGCCCGCGGCGGAGCTGACGCTGGACCATGTGAACCCGCGCTCGCGTGGTGGACTTTCTACCTGGGAGAACCTGGTGGCATGCTGCAAGGGGTGCAATCGCCGCAAGGGCAACCAACTGCTCCATGAGCTGCCGGAGATGAAGCTGCTGCGCGAGCCGCGGCCATTTACGCTGCACACCTCGCGCCACATCATGCGCATGATCGGGTC
>CAXTVC010000071.1:0-17059 GCA_964247615.1 uncultured Acidobacteriaceae bacterium | reverse complement strand
TGGAAGGAGGTTTCCATGTAGCCGCGCTCGCGTGCATCGTCGAGCTCGGATTGCAGGATGTTGACCTTGGTGTCAGGCTCTAGGAGCGTGAGCAGAACGATCTGATTGCGGCCTGTGTCCCACAGCGGCACGGGGCCGTAGCGGTCATACGCGGCCTGCTCTACGGTGCCTTTCGCGTCGGCGAACTGTTCGCCTTTTCTGGCGAGCAGATGCGGGCTGTAAAGGGACTGATAGAGGCAGGAGTAGAAGAGCATGCGCTGCTTTTCTGTGCCGCCCTTGACCTCTATGGCATTGAGCTTGGTGGCCCAGGCGCTCTCGGCCTGTGCGTGCACCTTGTCGAAGTCGAAGCCGGGCTCTTCTGTATCCAGGCGTTGCTCCGCGACGGCATAGCTTGTGCCTGAGGCGATCTTTACGAGGACCTGTTCGCCTTCGGTGGTGTTGAAGCGGACGTAGGATCCGGCGAAGTGGCCGGCCACGGTGCGGGTATCCGGGTAGACGTCGTCATAGCCGATGAGTGGGTCGCGATCGCTGCGGGGCGGCGTTTGCTTGAAGGTGCCGAATGCCGTGAAAGGTTTTGAGAATTGCGCGATGAAGAAGGTGTGTCCGTCGCGTGATTTCCCGCGGACGCTTTTGTCGTTCAGCACTTCGATGTCGCCGCCATCGCGGCCGAGATCAAGCAGGACATTGGCGCGGTCAGACTTGGGGAAGGTGAGACGGAAGATGCCGGCCCAGGTGGTGGCCGTGGCCTCTACCTGGGTGCGGAAGTCGTCGAGGAAGACGCTGTAGTAGCCGGCCGAGGCCTTTTCGCGGGACTTGGTGTAGACGGAGCCGGTGCGCTCCGGTGGAACGGTCCAGTCGCCGACGACGGGCATGAGGGAGGGGCTGTCGCCGGTGCCGGTGGTGAAGCCGTACATGGTGCGATTGGGATAGAAGTACGGTGCGCGCACCCCGGCTGGGTAGTTGACGTCGAGATTGGCGTTGATGGGACCGAGCTCGGTGGAGCTATGCGGCAGCCGTGCGGCCGGCGAGGTGAAGCCGGAGTAGAGCTGTTCACCGGGAGGAGGCGCGTTGCCGATGAGGTGCTGATCGTCAAGGGGCGCCGTGCCGACGAGGGCATTGACGTAGTCCAGAGGACGCTTGCCAGAGACAGGCGCCACCTGTGCTGCGAGTGTGCAGGACAAGCCGCTCGCGGCTACACACAGGCCGATGTATCGCGAAAACATTTGAGCCATTCAGTGCCTCATTTTCTTTGCCGCAAGATTGCTGCAGCCTTACTGTGGCGCTTGTTCCCCGACGGTGTGGACCTCGCTTGCCGAAGGCACGAGGGTGGCGCCGAAGACGATTACGTTGCGATTGGCTGGCAGGGTAAGACTGCGTACTTCCTTGCCTGGATCGAGCTTCAAGCGGTAGGCGAAGAGATAGAACGGGTTGCCATCGACTGAACCGTCCGCGGTGAGGCGGTAGGGCATTTGGACAGCCTGGGACTCACCGGGCTGGCTTGCGGCACCGGCCCAGTCGCTGAGGCTCTGGGTGAAGGAGGCCGAAGTGCCATCGGTGTAGTTGACGGTGAAGTGCTGCGAGGTCTGAGTGCCTTCTACCGCGGTGGCGAGCAGGCGCAGGCTGGCGAACTTGCCTGCGGGTAAAGGGATGGTCTTGCCTGTGACAGCATCGGGTGCGCCGAGTGGACCGAGCTTGAAGGGGACCTCGTCGCCGACCGTCTCCGGGCCGATAGCTTCGGCGGCGAAGGCGTTGCCCTCCGCGTCGGCGCTGGCGGAAGGATCGAACTTTGAGCCCTTCTTGTAGATCCCTGTGACGTTATAGCTGGAGGCAAGATCCACGGGCAATGTGCCGGTGAGGATGGGCGTGACGGAGACCCCGATGGTGGCGCTATGCGTGAGTGCGCCAGAGACCGCATTGATTGCCATGTTGCTGATAGCCGGAGGAGCGGCTCTGCTTGCGGTCAAGGTCATGACGCTGGTGCCCGCGGTAGAGGCAGGCGCGAAGCTGGCCGTGACGCCCTGCGGCAGGTTTGTGGCGCTCAGTTTCACGGGGCTCCCGAAGCTGCCGCGAGGGAGGATGAGCACCCTGGTTGCGGAGGTCTTGCCTTGTGAGAGCGAGGTCTTGTCTCTTGTGGAGAGCGTGAAGTCGGGAGTTCCGGCCGTTGATGAGGGAAGCACGTCGTACAGCGGTTGCGCTGGTGTAGTCTGTTGCGCTTGGTCCGCTAAAGAGACGGCGAGGATGCGGATCTTGTCATTCTTCGGCAGGCGCAGCGTTTTGGCACCCGCTGGCACATCAAGGCTGTAGGCGAAGAGGTAGGAGTAGCTGTAGTCGACGTTTTTGCCGGCTGCGTCGTGATGATGGCTGGCGTACCAGGCGAGGTCGGCGCGCTTGATGAAGCCCGGCTTCAGGCCGGTCATCTCGCCGTAGTTGTCATGCGCGGTGTCCGGGCTGCTCCAGGTGCGATCGTCCCATTGACCGATGAAGCCGCCCCAGTTCTCGATGTTCAGCTCAGTTGTTTTGCCGCCGACTTCGAAGGCAGCTCTCTGGTCGCCTTCCGCCGAGGCGGCGAGAAGGTAGACCCGATTGCCGTGGTCTGCGGGGAGGGCGATGCGCTGGCCTTTGGCGATCACCGCATTGGGCGTGCCGGTCTTGCCGGGCGCGAGATGGAAGACGACATCGTTGAAGGTGAGCTGCGCGGGCAGCATCTCGGCTGGCAGTGCGTCGCCTGTGCCGGTAAAGCCGCCCTGGGTCTTATCGCCGTCGTTGCTCGCTGTGGCGAGGTCGTACTTGAGCTCGACCGGAGTGGATTTCACGGAGAGCACGGCGGAGGACGCAGCGCCGAGCTTAAGCGCGAAGGTGCGTGGCTGGTAGGCGCCGAAAGAGGCGAGGAGTTCACCGTTGTTGACGTCCGCTGCGCCCACGGCCTGCTCCTGGCCATTGACCTCGCGGGCGGCCGTGACGGGCGCTGCGAAGGAGACGTGGACGTCGGGCTGCGGCTTGCCGTCGAGCTCCACAAGGCGAACGATGAGCTCGTCGCTGTCTTCGGCTTTCTTCATGCCGAGGATGCGGATGCGCGGGTTGCTCACCTTCACCATGGAGAAGGTCTTGCCGAGTGTACCTGCGTGCTTCGGCGCTTCAAAGGCGATCAGTGGAGCGTTCAGGCGCTGGCCTTGCCAGTCGGTCTGGCCATCGCGCCAGTCGTCGCTGTGGCCCGCGAGGCCGTAGGTGAACTCGTGGTGCCCGATGTCCTGCGTGGCCTCATCAGCGTAGCCTCCGGCGATGCCGGGCGTACGTAGCAGCGTGAGGCGCAAGGTGTTGTCGTTGGGCTTGTCGGAGCCGTTCTTGGCGTCGGTGAGTATGGTCGTACCGAACTTGCCGCTCATGTCGGTGAGGTCAATCCATTGATGGGAGGGGACTTCAAACTTCTTTGGCTCGGCGCTGGGGCGACGGATGGTGCCGATGTCCCAGTTGTAGGTGGCCATGTCATTGGAGGCGACGAGCGGGAAGGTGGCCTTGAGGTTGCGCTCACGGGTGGCCCAGTCGATGACGTTGCCGAACTCGACGCGCTTGCCGGCGTCGCCTGCAGAAAGGCGAATGGTCTGGATGAAGCGTGAGCCGGCGGTGTCGCGGGTGACCTCCAGACCAATACGGGCGGGGCCATTCTCGACGATGCGGACCTTGGCCGGACCTGAGACGTACTCGCGGGGAGCGGCCTGCTCCTGTGTCCAGTCCATGTTCCACGCGGGCCATTCCTGTGGGTTGTCATAAGAGAGCGCGAGGCGGGCGGGCGCAGCGAGCAGCTCACGGTTAGCGGACTTGTCGAAGATGCTGGCTACGTCGCCATCGCCATTCAGCGTGACGCGGTAGAACGTATTTTCGAGGGAGTTCTCGGTGACGTGCAGGTCGGAGGAGTTTGCTTCGGCGGAGTCGACTGGCTGCACGTCGTAGATGGCATAGCCGACCGAGGGCACCTTCGCCGCAAAGACGACCTTGCCGTTCGATAGCTGGGCAGGGACGTTGGAGCCGTCCGGTGCGGTGACGGTTACTGACTTCGGTGCCTTGCCGCCGAAGTCCACGCTGGCTTCTACGAGGTCCTGGCGTGGAATGTTGAGCTGGTTGAAGACGACGAGAGGGATGCCCCTGGTCTGCGTGTCGAGCGCCTGCGAGACAGCGTCGGTGGCGCTCTTGAGCACGTCCGCGAACTGGTTCATGGCGATGACGTCGTCATTCCAAGCGAACTCATACGCGCGCGGCGTTGCGGTGCCTGCAGCGAGATCATGAAAGTGCGCGCCCATGGCCAAAGTCCAGGCGTCGTTGAGGCGTTGCATTGGATAGGTGCGGCCGCCGAGCCACTGCGCGGCGAGGGAGGACTTTTCGGCGGCGTCGGCGAGTAGCTCTTCCTTGCGGATCCAGCGTTTCTGGTAGGCCTGCGAGGTGAGCGAGCCGGCAGAGTGGTTGGTGAGCTCGAGCTCGCCGGTGTAGCGCGGGAAGTTCGCGGCCTCCATCGGGGTGATGTCTTTGAACATCTGGTCAGCGGTTGCGGAGATGACCCGCACCGGGCCATTGCCGACAGGGACGCTGGGCCATGCCGGATGGCTTTGGCCGCGGGGGTACATACTGCCCGCTGGAGGGAGATCGACCGAGCCTTTGGTGATGATGGCTTCGAGCCGCTTCACGGATTCTTCATCAGGAGCGCCACCGATATCACCGGTGCCGAAATAGTGATAGTCGGTGAACACGCCAGTAACCTTGCCGTTGTTAAGCACGCGCGCGGCCCAGTCGCTTTGAAAGCGGCGGCGCTCGTTATCGGCCTGGCTTCGCTCCAGCGCCGCCTGCTCGCTGCGCAGGGCGAAGTACTGTTGCATGAGCTGCGGATTGCCCGCCTCGTTCGCCCCATTTGCCGCGTGCATCCTGGGTTCCAAAGCAGCAAGGCGCGCTTCTACATCGGCCATTGCGGGGTTGGATGGGAGCGGTGGAAGTGGTGTGCTGAGGTCCGTGCTGATGCCGCCGTTATAGGCGCCCGGGTTCATGCCGGCGAGCACGCTTGCGCCATCAGGGCCTACCCAAACGCCGACGTTGAAGGGAAAGCCTTCCGGGACTTTTTCGAGTGACTCAGGACCGCCCACGTTGGCCGAAGAGCCCCAGCTGAGCTTCTGCGTGGAGAAGCCTTTTACGCCTGAGTGCGCGAGGATGCTGGGCAGTGAGGAAGGGAAGCCGAAGCAGTCGGGCAGCATGTACTCTTCGCTGTTTTTGCCGAAGTTCTTGCGGAAGTATTCGTTGCCGTAGAGGATCTGGCGAATGATGGCTTCGGCGTTGGGCGCGTTAACGTCGCCTTCTTCTACGGAGGAGCCAGCAGGGAACCAGCGGCCTTGTGCGATGTAGGTCTTCATGCGCGCGAAGTCCGCGGGGAAGTACTCCTGCATGAGGCGGTAGCGATTGGAGCCGGAGAAGTTGAAGGTGTAATGCGGGTATTTGTCGAAGAGGCTGAAGTTAGCTTCCATGGTACGGCGCAGGTACTCGTCGATGACCTGGGGATACTCCCAACGCCACTCGGTGTCGAGATGCGCGTAGCCGACGGCGTAGAGCGTGGGCTGTTTGCTCAGGTCAGGCTTGTCGGTGGACTGAGCCTTCGTTCCGGTGGCGAGAGCTGCCGAGGCAATCAGTGCCGACAAAAGACGTGTACGTGTGTGACGCATACCTAAACTCCAACATGTAGCGGTTCATAAAGAAAGACGCGGAAGGCCATGGAAGGCCTCCCGCGTTGGGGTGAAGAAGCTTTAGAAAATGATCTTGCCCATGAGTTGCAAGACACGTGGAGGGTTTTGTTGCTGAAAGCCAACTGTACCGAAGCCACTCCAACCGGATTGTGGGCTGAAGCTGGGAATGCCGGCGCCGGGATTTGTATTGGGTCCGCCGAACAATACCGAGTTGGTTGCATTGAAGGCGTCCAGCCGCAGCTCCAACCCAAGCCGCTCAAAGATCTGTGTCGTCTTCTGCAGCGACACATCGAGATTGGGAATGGTCGGATTGCGGACCTGGGCCGTTGATTGGTTGACTGGGCTCAGCCCGTACGTCGGGACTGGGGTCCAGCACGAATCCGGGTTCGCGCCCGCCGTGGAGAACCAGTGGCCCAACGTGGAACCACCTGCCGGTTTGTAGCTCTGCCCGGGGCATGTGTAGTACCACCCGGTATTGAGTTGTACCGGTGTTCCGCTCTGCGCGCTGAAGACGCCGCTCAACGTCCAACCGGAGATGAACCTGTCAACAAAGGCCGGTTCCGAATTGAACAGCTGTCTGCCCTTGCCGAACGGCAGGTCGTACACACTGGTTACGGAGAGCACATGCGTCCGATCGATGGAGTTCAGCTGATGCGTGCGCTCGGGATCCTGGTATGGCCAGCCGTTGCGGTATCCGTCCTCGTCGATGTTCTTGGACCAGGTATAGGCGATTCTGTAGGTAAAGCCCTTGCCACCTGAGCCGAAGACTCGCTTTGTCACCTGCGTTTCAAGGCCGTTCCAATAGTTGCCGCCGATAGGCGCGTTGTATTCGCCGACAAGGCCAACACCGCCCGGTGAGCAGTACTGCGATAGAGGAATCAGCAGCGCAACAGCTTGTACGGTCGTCCCGGTACCGCACTGCCCGGCCCCGGAGATCCCGGGCACGTTGTAGTACGGATTGGGAACCTGCTGATTAAAGTAAGCCGGATTGGCAATCGCGGCATTTTCCTGTGCGAGTGACGCCGTGCCGTTGATCCACAGGAAGGTCCGCAGACGCTTGGTGAAGTTGCCGGCATACGACACATCGAGCACGAAGTGACCTGGCAGCTCCCGTTGAAACCCGAGAGAGGTGATTTGCTCCATGGGTATTTTGCGGCCAGGGAAGTCAACTGCCTCGCCGCCGTTGCCGACGTCTGTCAGCAGTCCGAGGCTATTGCCTGAAGGCTTCAAAAGGCCCTGAGGGTACGGGTTGCCGTTTTGGAAGTAGCCGGTGGGCGTATTCCCGCCGTCGGTGGAGCTGGTGTAGTTCGTGGTTTGCGCCTCGCCGACGTTGGAGCCGCCTTCCAGACCAAAGGAGTACATGATGCCGTAGCCGCCACGGATCACAGTGTTCTTGTCAATCTGGTAAGCAAAGCTGAAGCGGGGGCCCACGTTGGAATAATCGGTGTCATAGGCATCGCGGCTCTGCCCATCGGCTCCGGCAAACTGGATGCCTCCGAGAACCTGCTTAAGCGAAGAAGAGTTAATGCCGGCTGCTGCCCAGGCTGCCGTGTTTGTGGTGTTGGCTACGTTCGCCTGGTACGTCGGGTCATTGGTTAGCGGGTTTATGCACGTCAGGCAGAGGCCGCGGTTCAGACCATTGTTTCGTTCCCGTAGACCGCGCTGCACGTCGTAGCGCAGACCAAAAGTCATCGTGAGTTTCGGAGTTGCGCGCCAGGCGTCCTGGAAGTAGCCACCAATGACTGGGTAGCCCTCCATGATGGAGGTGTACCAGTCGACCCCTCCCGTTGCTGGCTGTCCGAGGTAAAAGGATGCTAGCGATGAACCATTCGGCTGCGGACCATTTGAAGGGCTGCACGTGTTCACGTCCCCGCCCCCTGGCGTTACAGGCAGGCAGTTGGCGTTGTGAGGGTTGTATTGCGTCCAGCCCGAGTTGAAGCTAAATGTCCCGTTCGGATGGCCACCACTGCTTGGAAAGCCTCCGTACTGGAATTCGTCGAGTTCCGCGCCGAATTCCATCGTGTGCGCGCCGTGCGTCTTGGTGAAGTCGAGGTTGATCCCGAAGTTGTTGGACACTTCCGGGTTCGTCTGATTGCCGAAGATCGTCGAACCACCCAAAACGCCGGTGCCCCAACCGTCACTAAGAGAAAACTCAGGCAGCAGAGAGGTCGACGTCGTGCCCGGTAGCGGCATGTTGAGCCCGATGGTGCTCGCAGCAGGCAACGCACTACCCTGGCCGTCAGGGCTGCTCTCGAAGAAGCGCGTGTAGGAGAATCTTAGATCTCCAGTTAACGTTGGCGAGAACACGTGGGTGAAGTCCTGGACGGCCACGTAGGTCTGATGGGACCAGTTGATATTGCCGTTCTCGGCCAGCCCCGATAGGCCATTTGTGCTGCGGTTCTGGTCGCCCTTCCAGTACAGGAAATAACTGTAGAGCTTCGTCTTATCCGTCAGGTTGTAATCCACACGGATGGAAGGCTGGTTGTAGTGGATGGTACCGGGCGTGTTTGCGAAATAGTTGTTGCCGCGAACCAGGTTCTGAGCACCGGTGATATTCGGGAGTGGAATGTAGTTGAGCACGGCGGCTGTCGTTGGATTGATCGCCGAACCGGGTATGGTGTTATTCGCAAATTGCTGCTGCACAACGTGGTTACTGTTGCAAGCCGTTACCGCGCCGCCGTCCAGACAGGTTGCGGTACCGGGTTGATAAATTGGGATGCCGTTGGGGAACTCCCCAGCGTCAAGCGCCTGTACAAGACCGAAGTTCACTCCCGAATTTCCCTGGTATCCGGGTCTAAGAAAGGCTGGGGGCACATTCAGGAGTGTGCTGAGGGGCTGCTTCTGGTAGAAGCCTTCCCAACCAAAGAACACGAACAGCTTGTTCTTGATGATGGGACCACCCGCGGTGATCCAGTACTGGTTCTGCAGCACACCGTTGCGCGGCTCACCATTCGCATTGTTCTGGAACGTATTTGCGTTGAGAAAAGTGTTCTCGTAACCGTAACGCGCGGATCCGTGGAATTGGTTGCTGCCGCTCTTGGTCACCGTATTAATGAGACCGCCGCTGGTTCTGCCATAGCGGGCGTCGTATGTGTTGATCTGCACATTCACTTCCTGCACAGTGTCGGCGTTTGGAGAGGCGGACCACTCGCCCGGCGAGTGATTGTTGAAGCCGAACTGGCTGGTGATGTTAGCCCCGTTCAAAGTGAACTGGTTGCTGCCGGCAATGCCTCCACCCAGGCTATAGGAGCTGTTCACATCCCATCCGCTGTTGGCGTAGTTGTTCCCGGTAATCTGGCTGCCGACCGTTGTCCCGATCAGCGCATAGACCTGGCCGCCGTTGATGGGAACGCCAGACAGTTCGCGGCCGGTGAGGATTGTGCCGCCCGAGCCTGTCGTGGTCTCTAGTTGCGGCGGTTCTGTGTCGACGACGATCGTTTCTTGCGAGCCGCCCACGTCCAGCTTGAAATTCTGGTTGAAGGTCTGCGCCGCGAATGTCGTGACCTTGTCCTGCTTGACCGTTTTGAAGTTTGGAGCCGAGGCGGTGATGGTGTAGCTGCCGGGTATGACGTAGTTGATGTAGTACACGCCCTTGTCGGTCGTCTTCGCGGTGTAGGTCGTACCCGAGTCGACGTTGACAGCGGTGACTACGGCACCGGGGATCAGTGCGCCTGAAGAGTCGGCTACCTGTCCGGTAAGCGTGGCGCGGGATTCCTGCGCCTGGCAGGTGATTGCGCCGAGGGCCAACACGGGTATCCATGTGGCTCCGTTCCAAAAGCTTTTGTTACGCATGAGAGGCTCCCCAGAGGCAAGTTTGGTCGTACAAGGTAATGCACTCCTCCGGGAACGATGACATGCAATACATGACTGCTGGTTGGGTTTCCGAGCCAGCATGGTAGCGTTTCCAAAGGATGTGAGTGATTGTGTCGTTCGCCGCCGATGATGTCAAGACTTTGCTTGAAGATTCTTCCGTCGGGTGCTTTGCGACCTGCGTTTCCGGGTGTGGTCAGGTCGTAGACCCAGGGGCCATCGGGGAGCAGCCGCAGGACGAGCGAAGGATCAGCTGCGTCTGCAACTGCACGCCTTTCTGCATTTGTTCTTCATGCAGTGAAGGCTCTCCGTCAGGAGGTCCCAGCAGACGCCGGAACAGGATCTGTGCCGCGACGTGGCCCATTTCATCGATGGGTTGCTGCACGACAGAGATGGAGGGACGCACCATGCCGGCCAGTTGGAAGTCGTCGTAGCCAAGCAGAGCCACTGTGCGGGGAATGGCAATGTTGTGCTTCTGCAAGACCTCGAAGGTGTCGATGGTGATGCTGTTCTTGAGTGTGAAGATTGCTTCGGGCGGAGCGCCACCGGTGAACAGTCTTTCAAAGACCTGTTCGGCGGAGTGGTGGTCCTTGATCGAGGTATCGACGGCGCTCTTCAGACCGGCTTCCTCCATGCCCAGACGATAGCCCCGGATGCGTTCCTGGATGGTGAAAAGCCCACTTTCGCCGGTAAGACACAGAATTCGCTTGTAGCCGTGCGCGATGAGGTGTTGTGTTGCGAGCAGCGAGCCTGCACAGTTATCGGCCAGTACGGCGGGCACGGCAGAGCCGGCGATGGGACGATCCATGGCGACGACGGGCACTGGAAGGCGTCGCACCAGATTACGCAGCTCGGGGCTTTCGGAGTCAGAAGGCGCGATGATGAAGCCGTCCACCCTGTGGCGCAGAAGGACGTTCACCGCGTCGATCTCGACCTTGGGATCATTGTGGGTGGTGAGCACGATGAGGAGGCTGTCGTTGGCGCGCGCGACGGCCTGGGCTGCTTCGGCGCAGCTGGAAAAGAAGGGGTCGGCGATGCTTGGAATGACAAAGCCGATGGTGCGGGTGCGATCACCCTTGAGAATGCGAGCGGCCTGATTGGGCATGTAGCCAAGCGATTCGATCGCACGCTGCACCCGAGCGAGCGTCTTTGGATCGACACTCTGCCCGCCGTTGATGACGCGCGAGACGGTGGTGGTCCCCACACCGGCTTTCTTGGCCACCTCAGTCAGAGTGGCATGCTTACTCTTGATCTTGGTCATGGGGCGTTACGCTTGGGTTCTGACGCGGAAGCCGAAACTGCCGCAACCGCATAGTACCAAGTCGGATACGAGCGCCTCTGTTGCTGGACCCGCAGCTCCTGGATTACCTAAGAGGTGAGTAGCCCCGGGAAGCGCGTCATGGTATGCCCGATCAGCTCGCCGAAAAGGGTATTCGCCCAGGCAAACCAGGCTCGCGTGTATTCGTGCGCGTTGTTCTGCGTATAGCTTTCATGCATGAAGCCGGTACCGGCCGAGCCCGCTTTGAGCATCGCCAGCATGCGGCCGACCTCTGCCTGTGATGTTGACGTGAGGGCGTAGACGATCTGGGACATGGGCCAGATGCTGCCTCGGCCGATGTGGGGGCCGCCGATGCCTTCGCCGGCCGTCCCGGTGAAGAACCATGGATTGCGGTGGCTCCACACGAACTGGCGGGTGCGGGCGTAGAGGGCGGAGTCGAGCGAAGCACCGAGGTAGGGCAGGCCGAGCAGGCTGGGCACGTTGGCGTCGTCCATGAGCACCTGGCCGCCGAAGCCGTCGACCTCGTAGGCCCAGATTTCGCCTTCGGGTGTGTGCGCGACCGCGTAGCTCTTGAGCGCCGCGGTGACTTCGTCGGCGAGTGCGGTTGCACTCTTTGCCAGATCGTTGTCACGTAGCACCGCGGTGGCAAGCTCGGCGAGTTGCCGCAGCGAGACGACGGCGAAGAGGTTGGACGGCACGAGAAAGGGGAGCAGGCACGCATCGTCGGAGGGACGGAAGCAGGAAGCGATGAGGCCCACCGGCTTCGCAGGGTAGCCGATGCCATTCACGAGTGAATCGGTGGGATTGGCGGCCTCTCGCTGAAAGCGGTAGGGACCTTCGCCATCGCGGCGCTGCTGGACGCGCATGGTTTGCAGCACGGCCTGCATGGCGGAGCGCCAGCGTTCGTCAAAGGGCGACGTGTTGCCCGTGGCCTTCCAGAAGCCGTGGGCGAGGCGGATGGGATAGCAGAGCGAGTCAAGCTCATACTTGCGTTCTGCTACGCCCTGCTTCAGGTCCGTGGCATCTTTGAGGCTCCAGGTCAGCGCGGGCGCGGCGAGGTCGGCCATGAAGGCATTGGCGTAGGTATCGATGAGCAGGCAGCGCGTCTGGCGGCGAATCACGCCCTCCAGCAGGCGCTGCAGGGGCTTGTCGGCTGCGGCAAAGGGCAGATACGGCCAGACCTGCGCGGAGGAGTCGCGGAGCCACATGGCGGCGATGTCGCCGGTGATGACCGTGGTGTCGGGCTTGCCGTCAAAGTCGCCGGGCCCAACCGTTGTGTCCAGGGTATTGGGAAAGCAATTCGTGAAGAGGGACCGGAGGACCGGATCCGTGATGCGTGCCCCTGTGGTCTGCAGGTAGCTCTCGACGGCCTGGCTGCGGAAGCGACGTTGGCCGGGTTGCGGTCGTTCGCCGGACGCAGCGGTCCAGGCCGGGGCTGCGAGGGCGGAAGCCGGGAGACCACAGGCAAGGGCAGAGGTGAAGCACACCCCCTTGCTTACGAAGCTGCGTCGGGTCAGGGAGCTGCGGTGAGAGGGGGCAGGTGTCATCAAGCGGGCACGATCTCCTGCCAACACCCTACACGCCCCATGGTGCAAAGCAAGTTGCTGCCCTTGCGTGATCGTAGCGGTAGAGTGTGCATGGGGAGCATTGCGTATGCGGGTTGGCGTTGTGATTGGCTGGTTGCTTGGGGCGGTGTCGGTGTTTGCGCAACCCGGCGCGCCGAGAGAACACAGGCACCAGGTGGACCGGGTAAAGGTTGTTGCAGAGATGTTGCGGTCGACCTATGACGTGAAGACAGGCCTGTTTCGTGGCACGGGCTGGTGGAACTCGGCCAATGGCATTACGGCCCTTGCGAACGCGAGTCGAAGCCTGCACACACGGAAGTTTGACGGCATCTTCAGCAACACGTTTGAGGCAGCGCAGCACCATGCACCTGGCTTTCTGAACGAGTTTTATGACGACGAGGGATGGTGGGCGCTGGCTTGGCTGGACGTCTATGCGCTGCATCATGAGGTTCGCTACCTGAAGATGTCCGAGTCCATCTTTGCGGACATGACCGGAGGATGGAACGACAGTTGCGGTGGCGGATTGTGGTGGAAGAAGAACGAGCACTACAAGAATGCGATTGCGAATGAGCTATTTCTTTCCGTAGCGGTACGCCTGGCCGAGGTCAGCGACGGGGAAGGCCGGCGTCAGTACATCGACTGGGCTCAGAAGGAGGAACGCTGGTTTCTAGCCTCAGGGATGATCAACGGCGACTCTCTGGTGAACGATGGGCTCGATGCCTCTTGCGGGAACAATCATGGCACCGCGTGGACGTACAACCAGGGCGTTGTCCTGACCGGGCTTCTTGGTCTGCAACAACTGACGGGCGATCCGGAGGCGAACGCGGTCGCGGAACGAATCGCCACTGCGACTGGGGCCAAGCTCACGGATGAGAACGGGGTTCTCCATGATGCGTGTGAGCCGCAATGCGGAGCGGATGGTGTGCAGTTCAAGGGCATCCTGATGCGCAATCTTCCCGCGATGGGAGCAACTACAGCAGCGGCGGATGTGAGGAGGTTGATCGAGACCAACGCGAACAGCGTTTGGGCACACGCACGAACGAGCAAAGGTCAGTTCTCGGTTGTGTGGTCGGGGCCACCGGAGGATGGTGGGACCGGGAGCCTGATTGCCGCGCTGGACGCGCTGACGGCGGGGTCCGTCGCCGCCCCGGTAAGCGCCTCAGGTCCTTCTTGAGCCGTGGAGGGGAGATGTGCAGGCCAGGCAGTGATGCGGCCTCAGGATCACACGCAAATCCGTGAGGTTTACCAAGCGTTGGATCAAATTGTGAACGATATACGCGTTGAGGAAGCCTTTGCAGAAGGTGAAGCTCATCGAAGTGATCTAGGGCATAGACGTCCCGCTGTGTGTGATGCAGCTGTGAGCCACGTGATGTTCGCAAGCCGTTTGCTCAAAGATTGCCTTCGGGCAATCAGAACCAATTTGTGAGGTCCGATGCAAAGCAAGTCGATACAGGCAGTCCGCGTCATTGTGGTTGGTGGTGGATTCGGAGGCCGCTATGCCGCGCAGCGGTTGGTCCAGGCTCTACCGCGTGGTTCTGAGGTGACCCTGATTGATCGCCACGATTACATGTTGTACACACCCATGCTCACGGAAGCGGCAGGCCGTTCCGTGAGCCCGAAAAGCGTGCAGGTGCCGAACCGGGAGCTGCCTCCGCGGATCAAGCGGGTGCAGGAGGAAGTCGTCGGCGCGAACCTGCGCGAGCGTTCGGTTGAGCTGAAGAGTGGCACGGTGATCACTGCGGATCATCTGATCATCGCTCTAGGTTCCGTCACCAACTTCCATGGCGTCGAGGGGGCGGAAGAGCACAGTTTGACAATGAAGTCCCTGGAAGACGCTCGCCGAGTCCAAGCGCTGGCGCAGCACAATGTTCTGCAGGCGTCTCACGAAAAAGATCCGGCTCGCCGCAAACAGCTGCTTAGCTTCGTTGTCGCCGGAGGTGGTTATACAGGCGTGGAGGTAGCGGCTTCGCTGAATGATTTGATCCACTATACGGCTGAGGAGCTTGGTGTGGATGAACGCGAGATCGGTCTGACGCTGATTGAACCGGGAGAGAGATTGATGTCAGAAATGCCTGAGAGCCTTGCGTCGTACACGAAGACGCAGCTTGAGAGGGATGGCGTCCATGTACTTACGGGAACCAAGGTCACCAAGGTTACGAGGGAGCAGGTGACGTTGAGCCATGACGAAAGCCTGTTCAACAGCATGCTCATCTGGAACACAGGGATCGAACCCAACCCGCTGGTGGCGGCGCTTGACTGCGAAAAGGGAGCCAAGGGCGGCATGGTCACCGACAGTGCTTTTCGCGTGATGAAGCGTCCGGGTGTGTGGGCTATCGGTGATTGTGCACAGATCCCAAAGCCGGATGGCAGCGGCACCTTTTTTGAGCCGACAGCGCAGAACGCGACGCGACAGGGAACGCATCTTGCGAACAACATCGTGGCATTTACCTATGGTCGAAAGGTGAAGCCGTTCCGGTTCAAGCAGGTGGGATCGCTTGCCGTGATCGCGCGCCATGATGGCGTCGCCCACGTGTACGGCGTCTCTGTGAAGGGCCTGGCGGGATGGCTGTTGTGGCGAGCGATTTACCTGGCCAAGATGCCAAGCATGGTGCAACGTATCGGCCTGATCAAGGATTGGTTGCTGCTGGCCCTGGGGCGCAAGCATGTACCCGTGACCTGGCGGTTGCAGGAGCCGTCGGCGGCCGCTCATACCATCGAGGCCTGACCCCCAACCGCTACGCTGATCGGCGTCAATGTTTTGAAGTTCCTGACGCAACCCAGGTCTCTCGTAAGGGACATTCTGGGTTGCACCGCACTTCACGCGAAGATTGGTCTCGCAGGACCTGCACGCTTCCCCACGCACGGTCTGTTGCACGATCGCCCATGGAGATACGGTGCTCTGTGCGAGCGTTTCGTGAGCGAAAGAATTCACCATGTATAAGCTCTCTGTTCTGGCTCAGGTTGTTATTGCGCTCTCTATCGTGCTTGTTTGGGTGGTTCGCTTCCCAAACGTTGTGAAGGAATTTCACGAGTATGGTCTGCCCGATGCGGTGCGCACGGTGGTGGGAGCGAGCAAGATTTCCTTGGCCACACTGCTGATCGCCGGCATCTGGTATCCGGCACTGGTGGCTATACCGGCGTTGATTATGGCGTTCCTCATGGTGTGCGCGCAGGTAGCGCATGTGAAGGTCAGGCATCCCTGGCAGAAGTATGTTCCCTCCCTCTTTCTGCTCGTGCTCTCCCTGTTCGTGGCGGCGGTGCATCTGCATGTGGTTCGCGCGTGACGTTGACGCGGGTCCTTGCATGTTTCTCCGCGGCAGCTTTCCTGATTTATGGAATCCTTTGCCTGACCTCCGTGTCGATGGTCGATGACTTCCAACGCTTCGGCCTCGAACGACTGCGCATGCTTACTGGACTTCTGGAGGTGCTGGGAGGTGCGGGCCTGCTGGTGGGCCTGAAGTGGCAGCCCATTCTGGTGATCTCCGCGGGTGGCCTTGCGCTGTTGATGTTGATCGCTTTTCTGGTCCGTTTGCGTATGCGGGACAGTCTGGCTGCGTCCCTGCCATCCCTGCTTTTTATGCTGCTGAACGTGCTGATCGTGGTGCGTGGCTCCCTATCTTCTTTGCGCCGGTAGTGCGATGCCTCGTGGCGGCGGGAGATCAAACCGGACAAGGCAAAGAAGCTTGCGCAGTCGATGACCGGACTGGACGCGTAATTTGTATGCTCTTCCAGGGGAAGAGATATATGGTTCACCGAGAGGAATTATGACAAAACGACGTCTTTCCTACCCAGGTCTTCTGCTTCTCGCAACGCTGGTGTCTCCCTTTTGCATGGGCAAACTGCAGGCGCAGGCTCCGCAGGCCCCCCAATCGCCCAGGCCGAGTGGTTCGGGCAGGCCAGGGCCTCAGAATGGTGGAGGAGGCAGGCCACCTTCGCCCAACACACGTCCTGCACCGGGGCAGGGCAGTGGCGGCAGGCCGCAGGTTCAGCCGCCCAGGCCTGCACCGGGAAATGGCAGACCACCCGGGGGTGGCAATGGCCGTCCAGGACAGGGAAAGCCTGATCGGCCGCAGATTCAGCCGCCACGGCCGCCCGTGGGCGGTGGTAACGGGGGGCGGCCTCCTGGACGTCCCGGGGGGCGCCCTGGAGGCCGGCCGAACCGACCGCCACAGTGGGGACGTCCACCAGGCCAGCGACCTTCCTATCAGTTTCGTCCGACAGACCGTGATGCGCTGCGTCGGTTCTACTTGACTCGCCTGGGATTCATCAACCGTGCGCGCCGCCCAATCTTCACGGCCGGGGGATACTTCCCCTATGGCGATATCGGGTACCTGACTGCAGTGCCACCGCACATGTATGGCTACCTGCCGCCTCCGCCGCCCGGGTACATGATGGGGTATTTTGACGGCTATGTCGTCGTGTACGACCCGGTCACGTACTTCGTCGCGGATGTGGTGGACCTTCTGATGTAGCGAACGTGACGACAGGACCGTAATCGTTGTAGCCGATACACCTCTGGGCCTGAATCACGTGCGGTCCGCACACTTGCAGACCGCACGTGCTTTTCCTCAAGCCACAGGGTGCAAGCACCCGTTACAATTGCGATAGGTGGGGCGGTTAGCTCAGTTGGTTAGAGCGCCTGCCTTACAAGCAGGATGTCGGGGGTTCGAGTCCCTCACTGCCCACCA
>CAXTVC010000070.1:0-17404 GCA_964247615.1 uncultured Acidobacteriaceae bacterium | reverse complement strand
GCCATCTCATGCCCAAACACCCGCGGCGCCCCATGCGATCCGGTGTGAATCTTCTTCAGGTCCGTCCCGCAGATGCCGCAGGTGTCGAGGCGCACCAGCACCTCACCCGGACCAATCTCAGGAACCTCTACTGTCTCTGGAACTACCTCATCAGGCGCGCGGTACACCGCGGCGCGCATCGTGCTCGGAACCGACTCAACCATAACCACTATCCAGTGTAGGCGATCAGGACTTCCCGATCAGCCACACGCCGCCGATCAGCAAACCGCACCCCACCACCCGCCCAACACTCACCGGATGCTGCTTCAGGCCCAGGAGGCCGAAGTGATCCAGCAGCACCGAGACGACCAACGAAGCCGTAAGGCTCAGGCTGGTGAAGATCCCCGACCCCAACCGCTGCACCAGCGTCAACCCCGCCATCGTCGACAGGATGCTGATCACGCCACCCATCCACGCCCACCAGCTCACTCCGGCAGCCTGCCCCACCGGCACCGGCTGCCGCACAAATAGCTGGATCAACAACATGCCCAGCAGACCCGTCGCGTAGGTCAGGATGCCCGCCCACACTGGCTGCCCAAGCTGCTTATTCAACTGTCCATTGGTTGCCGATTGAAACGGGTTCGCCGCTCCCGCAAGCAGGGACACAAGGAACGCAAACCAGGCCACACACTCACCTCATACGGCTAGGACGCGCCGAACGGTTACGCAGTCTCGACCAATCGAGCTTTAATCCTCGCCGTCAGCGCCGCCAGTGCTCGCGTGCTGTTGCGTCCCAAGGTCATCGCCGCGCCCCACTCTCCCGGATGAAGGGCGGTGTGGAGGGCAAAGGCAGCCGTGCGAAACTGCCCCTGCCTATCCGCAAACCTGGCCAGCGACGCCAGTTCGAAGTCATGCGCATCCGAGATACCCTTGATCGCGGCGAACCGTATGCCTTGCCCTCGAGCTAGCCGCGCCACGGTTGCCGCTTCCATGTCCACCACAGCCGCGCCATACGCCGCCCGCAGCCTTGCCTTTTCGGCCACGCTCGCGATGGCCTCTGTGGAGGCGAGCAGCGGTCCACCCACCGGTCCTGTCGCCGCAAACCGCTCCCCGGTTCTCACATCGATAACCTGCGCGGCTTCAACCACCGTTCCGGGCTGCAACTCCGGATCGCAGGCACCCGCAAGGCCGACAGAAATCGCCTCGGTGACCTCGCCACAGCGCATTGCCGCCTCAAACGCCAACGACACTCGCGCTGACCCCATACCCGCAGCGACAACCACGCAACGCTCTAACCGGTAGTGTGAGATACCACTCTTCGCCAGCACCGGGTCGGGCCGCACACCAGCAACCAGAAGCTGCACCTCACGCGGCAGCGCTGCCAGAATGGCAAAGGTCGTAGCCACGATCTAGCCCAGCACCCTGGGTGGCACAGGAGCATAGCCGTTCGCCACGAACCACCGGCAAGCTTCGCGTAGCGCGTTCTCGGCGGACAGCACCTGAAAGCCAAGCTCACGCTCTGCCTTTGCGGAGCTCGCAAACATCATCTTGCGGCCCATCCGCACGGCCTCGACCGTTGCGCGAGGCTCTTTGCCGCGCAGCTTGCCGGTGATCGTCTCGTCGAAGAAGGCAAAGGCCATCGCTACAGCATGGGGCACCTTGGCTTTGGGTGAAGGCAAGCCGGTGATCTCGCCAAGCCGATCGAGGATTTGCTTCAGAGTCAGGTTCTCGCCGCCCAGAATGTACCGCTCGCCGGGCCGTCCTACCTCGAGCACCCGCAGATGCATGCGCGCAATCTCACGCACGTCAACCAGATTGAGCCCTGTCTCCACGTAGGCTGGGAAGTTCCGATTCAGGAAGTCCACTACGATGCGGCCGGTAGGTGTTGGCTTGGTGTCCATGGCGCCGATGGGTGTGGTTGGGTTGAGGATCATCACATGCTGACCCGACCGCGCGGCCTCCATGGCCACCTGCTCGGCCATCCACTTGGAGCGTTTATAGTGGCCGATCATATCGGCTTCGCTGACGGGGCTGCTCTCGTCGACGACCGTACCGTCGGTACGGAAGCCCATCGTCGCGACGCTGGAGGTGTAGACGACGCGCTTTACGCCGGCTTCGCGAGCCAGGCGAAGCAGATCGCGCGTACCTTCGACGTTGGCCTGGTACATCTCCGCTGGATCCGGCACCCACAGCCGATAATCCGCTGCAACGTGGATCAGCGCGTCGCAGTCTTTTAACGCCGAGGCGAAAGCCACGGTATTACGAAGATCTCCCACAACCTGTTCAGCGCCGGTAGGCAGAGTCTGTGTTTGTGACGTGGGCCGGACCAGAACCCGCACCTCGGCACCAGCCGCACTTGCAGCCTGGGCTACGTGGGCTCCCACGAACCCGGTCGCCCCTGTAAGAAACAAGCGCACGCTTAATCCAGCTTTTCAGGCGCGATCTGAATATTTGTTTCGCCGGCAGCCTTCTTTTCCCAGTACTTCTTCACCCAGGCTTCAAAGGTCTTGCCGGCCGCGGTGTCCCGTCCAGAGAATTTCAGCGCTGCCACGTCCCCGTAAGCAACGTTGACGCGCTGCACCGCTGAACCGGCAGGCGTTCCCCTGGGAGGCGTTGGAATGAGGCGAACGACGGAGTCGGCCAGTGACGGTCCGGTCCGGCGGTCGTACAGGTAGCCCTCCACAACAGAGCCATCCTTCCGAGTCAAGGTGACATCACCACGGTAGTCAAACGCCTTTTCAAGGGCGTCACGTACCTCGGATTCAGACGCAAGCTCCGGGATCCAGCCTTCCAGATTCTCGCGCTCGCGACCCTCAATGTGCTCCAACTCGTCAGCCGTAGCGTGCTTCAGTTGCTCGACTTTGCCGTGCTCCTGCTCCAGGGTTGCCATGCTTAGTCTCCGGCTACTTCTGTATAGGAATTCTCGACAGATGTCGTCACGATCACGGGTGTGGTCTTTACCGCGCTGCCGGCGATCTGCACCAGTGGCACGTGTCCCTCGGGCTGCCATTCGTTCAGAAGCTTCTGGGCACCCTCGTCTTCGTAGAGCGACGGGAACATGTACTTCTTGGCCGTCTCAACGAAGCCCTTGAACGAGCTGAAGTTATAGTCGACGGCGCTGGCCTCGTGGCCGGAGTGCACCATGCAGTTGGCACAACGCGGGTTGCCACTTTTCGCCCCGTAGTTCTCCCACTGGGTGGCTTCCAAAAGCTCTTCGAAAGTATCAGCGTAGCCGTCCTGCAGCAGGTAGCAGGGTTTTTGCCAGCCAAAGATCGAGTAGGTCGGCATGCCCCAGGGGGTGCACTCGAACTGCTGCTTACCCATCAGGAACTCGGAGAAGAGAGGATGCGTGTTGAACTCCCACTCCTTCTTGCGATTCGAGAGAATGGCGCGGAACATGCGGCGTGACTTGGCCTTGCCGAGGAAGTGATTCTGGTCCGGGGCCTTGTCGTAGGTGTACCCGGGCGAAACCATCATGGATTCGACACCGGCTTCCATCATCTGGTCGAAGTGACGGCGCACCGAGTTGGGATCGGCACCGTCAAAGAGCGTGGTGTTGGTAGTAACGCGGAAGCCGGCGGCGACCGCCGCACGGATACCGCCCATCGCGATCTCGTATCCGCCCTCGCGGCAAACGCCGAAATCATGATGCTCTTTTTCACCGTCCACATGGACCGAGAAGGAGAGATACTTCGACGGCTTGAATAGGTGAAGCTTCTCTTTGAGAAGCAGCGCGTTCGTGCACATATAGATGTACTTCTTGCGCGCGACCAGGCCGGCCACAATCTCCGGCATCTGCGGGTGGAGAAGGGGCTCGCCGCCGGGGATTGAGACCATGGGCGCGCCACACTCCTCGACTGCCTTGAAGCACTGCTCCGGCGTGAGTTCCGCCTTAAGAATGTGGGCTGGGTACTGGATCTTGCCGCAGCCGGCACAAGCCAGGTTGCAGCGAAACAGGGGCTCCAGCATGAGCACGAGCGGGTAACGCTTGCGGCCCTTGATCTTTTGCTTCAGCACGTAACTGGCGACGGTAAACGCCTGCGATACGGGAACGGCCATCCGGGAAAACTCCTCTGGCTGCCAGGCAGCCCGTGATCTTCAAGTTCTTCGATGAGCGGAACCGGAACTACGCTTCAAGACTCTCCCGCTGCAAAGCCTTCTCGTATGTCGTTAAGGCAAGAAGGGGAAAGTACTGCTTGTAAAGATGATAGCCAAGATAGAACACAGTGGGAAAGCCCGTTCCGGTGTAGTAACTTTCTCCGTTACGGCCAGGCATGAGTTCATCCCAAGATCCATCTTCATGCTGACGCTCTGTGAGCCAGCGAATGCCTTTGGCTACCGAATCGGAGCGGGTATCGCTGGCGGCTAGGAGGCCCAGCAGCGCCCAGGCTGTTTGTGAGGGCGTTGAGGGGCCTACTCCCCGCTGCAGTGGATCATCGTAGGTGCCGCAGGTTTCGCCCCAGCCACCATCCGCATTCTGCACCATGCGGATCCATTCGGCGGCCTGCTGCACAGGCGTTTCGAGGTAGGAGTATTCCATCGCCTGCAGACCGCGAAGGACGAGGAACGTCCCGTAAAGGTAGTTCACACCCCAGCGCCCAAACCATGAGCCATCCGACTCCTGGCTCTTCAGGATGAACTGGATCGCGCGATCCACCGGCTTATCCCGGCGAGTGTAGCCGTACGCGGCCAGCATCTCGAGAATGCGCCCCGTGATGTCTACCGTCGGTGGGTCGATCATGGCGTTGTGATCGGCAAACGGGATCGATTCGAAGATCTTCTTGGTGTTGTCCTTGTCGAACGAAGCCCAGCCACCATCCTTGCATTGCATGGCGAGCACCCATTGCACGGCGCGTTGCGTGACCTCGTGCTGGTAGCGTTCGCGTGGGTTGTCCACGGACTTCAGCGCGAGCAGCACCTCACCGGTGTCGTCCACGTCAGGCTGATGGTCATTGTTGAAGAAAAAGCACCAGCAGCTTGGGTCAATGTCCTTGACCTTGTGGGACCAGTCGCCCTTGTAGCGTATTTCCTTGGACAGCAGCCAGTCCGCAGCTTTCACCATGCGCGGGTCGGTGCGGGAGAGACCGACTTCCCCCAAGGTGGAGAGCACCTGGGCGGTATCCCACACGGGCGAGAGGCAGGGCTGCATGCGGAAGGTGGGCGTTGGGTAGTCCGGGGTGCCTTCGGGCTGGTCGATGCCGAGGCGCTCGAACTCGTACATGGCGCGGATGACCTGCGGGTCGTCCTGCGAATAGCCCAGGTATCGCAGAGCGACGATGGCATTCAACATGGCCGGGTAGATCGCACCCAGACCGTCGGAGCGCTCAAAGTGCTCCAGCATCCAGCGCTCGGCTTTCTTGAGCGCCATCTTGCGCAAGGGGCGGATATGGACGCGCTCGGCCCCGTGGGCGACACGATCCCAAAAGAGAAAGAAGTTCCGCCAGGAGAGAGGGTGCTTCTTGTCCCAGCGCAGATGAAGGTTCGCGTTTTCGCGGCCGCCCAGAAAGAGTTCGTCGACGCCCTGGTCCGGCGCGAGCTTTTTGAAGGGCTTTTTGGCGTAGATAATCGAGAGCGGCACAAGAATGGCTCGCGACCAGGCACTGATCTCGTAGATGTTGAAGTAGAACCAGTTCGGAAAGAGAACGATCTCCGGGGGGACGGCCGGGACGGCGTCATAGTCGTACTGCCCCATGGCACAGAGATACATCTTGGTGAAGGTATTGCACTCGACGACGCCGCCAAGCGACAGCACGTTCTCACGCGCTTTTGCCAGTACGGGATGATCGGCCTTCCATCCCATCAGCTTGAGGGCGAGATAGCACTTCACGCCGTAGCTGACGTTAGAGGGACCGCCGGGGTACAGGCTCCAACCGCCGTCTTCGTTCTGGTGGCGAAGGATTTCATTCACGCAGCGCGACATGCGACCCGGGTCACCCGTACCGAGCAGCGTGTGCATGAAGATGTAATCGGCCTCAAGCATCGAATCGGCTTCAAGTTCGCCGCACCAGTAGCCATCCTCATGCTGCTGGCTGAACATCCACTCGATGGATTTCCCGATGGCCCGCTTTACCTGATCCATTCCGAGATCCATGCGGCCAAACCGTGGCTGCCTGGTCTCTCCCGGATTCAGACTTGATGCACTCATGTACTCTCGTTTTGCTGGAGGGAAACGCGACGAAGGGAGACTCCGCGACTACGGTGCAGGATGCAGGGGAGGCGCTGAGGCGATAGCCTGGACAATCTCGGGCGGCAGACCAAAGCGCACGTTCTCCGGCATGACTTCAACCTCCTCCACGGAGGAGAAGCCTTTGCCCTGCAGGAAAGAGACGACCTGCTGCACAAGAATCTCCGGGGCGGAAGCTCCGGCTGTGATGGCGACCGTGGAGACGGATTCGAGCCACTCAGGGCGGATGTCTTCGGCCTTGTCGATCAGGTATGAGCCCGTCCCGAGGTTCTGGGATACCTCGACGAGGCGGTTGGAATTCGAACTGTTTCTGGAGCCCACAACCAGCACCAGGTCGGCACCGTGAGCGACATTCTTGACCGCCGTCTGGCGGTTTTCCGTGGCGTAGCAGATGTCCTGCGCATGCGGACCGGCGATCTTGGGGAATTTCTTCTTCAGGGCCGCAATCATGGTCCCGGCCTCATCCAGCGACAGCGTGGTCTGCGTCAGATACGCGACCTTGTCTGGATCCGGAACGACCAGGGCTTCAACCTCTTCTGGAGTTGAAACAACCTGCGTGACGTCGGGTGCCTCACCCTGGGTGCCTTCGACTTCCTCGTGGTCACGATGACCGACAAGGACAAGCGAATAGCCCTGCTTGGCGAACTTTATAGCTTCCACGTGGACTTTGGTAACAAGTGGACAGGTAGCGTCGATGACCTTCAGGCCGCGCTCCCTGGCACCGGCGCGGACAGCCGGCGACACACCATGGGCGGAGTAAATTACCCGCGCGCCTTCCGGCACTTCGTCAAGCTCATTGACGAAGATTGCGCCTTTTTGGGCCAGGTCATTCACCACGTAGCTGTTATGGACAATCTCTTTGCGCACATAAATCGGCGCACCAAAGGTATCGAGCGCGATGCGAACGATGTCGATCGCACGTACCACGCCGGCACAGAACCCCCGGGGCTTCAGGAGGAGGACTCGCTTTGCTGCTGCAGCCTTGCCGTCGAGCTGCACTTCCACGGGGTCGAGAACAGTGGTCGTCACAACGACCAGTATATCGCGTTCGGTGCGAAAACGTGGCACAGCCAGCCTCACCGGAGGTGCCACGTCCCACAGCCTGCCTAGACCTTGTGGCCGGAGCATCCAGGATGGGGGCAGTCGCAACCCAGCGTCGTAGTGGTGGCTGAGTCCTCGCACATCTGTGAACAGAACTTGCTGTCGGTGACGGTACAACTGCAGCTGGGGTGGGCGCACTTCTTGGTTTCTGCCATGATGCCTCCGGACTTCCGCAAAGTGAGAGGGCAGCCGCGAGGAAGCTGTTGCCTAGCGGCTTGCTTCAATCATCTGCCGGGCATGCGTCCGGGAGGCCTCCGTGAGGCTCGCCCCGGACAACATACGGGCGACCTCTTCAATCCGTTCGCCTTCGCCCATGCTGCGAACCCCGGTACGGGTGCGCCCGGATTTCTCGCTCTTCTCTATCAGGAGGTGTTGATCTGCAAAGGCAGCAATCTGCGGCAGGTGCGTGATGCAGATGACCTGCTGCGTACGCGAGAGCTCCTTCAGCTTGTTCCCTACAGCTTCGGCTGCCCGGCCGCCAATGCCGATATCGATCTCATCAAATACCAGCGTTCTTGGTAGTACCGAACCCTTGCGTTTTGCCTGAGCTGCAGCCTGTTCTTCAACCGCAGCTTTCAAAGCCAGCATGACGCGCGACATCTCGCCACCTGAGGCGATTTCGGTAAGCGGCTTAACTGGCTCGCCGGGATTTGTCGCAATGCGGCACTCAACCGCGTCCCAGCCGGTCGCGGACCAATTGCTCTCACCTTCAGCCGGCGTGACGTCGATGGAAAACTTCGAGCGCATGGCCAGCTCGTTGATCTGGCGTTCGGCGGCCTTGGCCAGCCTGGCCGCGGCCCCGCGGCGCAGCTCGGATAGCTTGCGTGCGGCATCGCAGTAGTGGGCGGCGGCGGCTTTTACCTCGCCTTCGAGGGTCTGCAGCCGTACGTCGCGGTTCTCCAGGTCGGCCAACTGCTGCGCGGCAGACTCCCCAAAGGCAATCACCACGTCCAGACCGGGTCCGTATTTACGCTTCAGGCGATCCAGCAGCGCCAGCCGGTCTTCGACCTCGGCGAGCCGGTTGGGCGAGGCGGTGGCCTCGTCGGCAAAATCCCGCAGCGTGGCCGCGACGTCCTCCACGGCTGCCTGGGCCGCCTTTAACTGCAGGGCGGCTTCCGCCAGGCTGTCCCCAAAGCGTGCCAGGTCCTCGATGTGCCGGATCGCGCCACCCAGCAGGCTCTCCGCAGAGACCTCGGCCTCGTAGAGGAGGTCGAGCGCAGCATTGGCGCCGGTGAAGATGCGTTCTGCGTTGGCGAGCAGCCTTTTCTCGGCTTCCAGACGAACGTCTTCCTCGGCGTCGACGATGGCTGCTGCCTCAATCTCCCTGGCCTGAAAGCTCCATAGATCGATCTGCCGCAGGCGGTCGCCCTCGGCGCCGCGCAGGGACTCAAGCTCCGCCCGCAGAGAGCGCCAGGCCACAAAAGCCTGCGCTACGGCATCGGTCCCGATCTGCGCGGAACGATCCAGCAGGAGCCGTTGCTGCGCCGCATCGAAAGCGATCGAGGTTTCCGACTGCGCATGCACCAGGGCGAGCTCCGGTGCCAGTTGACGCAGGACGCCCACGGTGGCCGGCTGGTTATTAACGAACACGCGGCCCTTGCCGCTCGAGCCTATCTCGCGCCGCAGCAGGATCTCGTCACCGGCAATATCAAGGCCGTTGTCCTCAAGAATTTTCTCGGAGCCCGGCGTGGTCTCGAAGACACAACCGACGACGGCGCGCTCCGCACCGAACCGCACCATGTCGCTGGAGGCCTTGCCGCCCAGCAACAATACGAGGGCATCGATGAGGATCGACTTGCCCGCGCCGGTCTCGCCGGTCAGCAGGTTCAGTCCGGAACCGAACTCCGCGACCGTGTGGTCGATGACCGCGTAATTTTCAACTCGCAACTCCAACAGCATCGTTTCCGGCCCTTGACGCGGTTCCGGGAACGCGGAACCGCTGGTGTTGGCGAAATTGGGGTCGTTTGTTCGCCGCGGCTTCGCCTCGCCAGCGTAGCACGTCCCGATGACCAGCTTCGGCGTGGACGGGTGCACCAAAGGAGGTTCGAGTCCAGGTGCCGATCTCGACTTTGCGCGTACGCGTTCCCGGGCGGGCCTGTCCCGGCCCGTTACACTGAAGTGGTAGACATGATCGTGCTCGCAGCTCTTCTTCAGGATGTACCCCTCGCGGCCAACACCGCGCCCCAAGGTCCCCTTTCCACCGGAGCGCACAGCGGCGCCCTGGCGGACATGCTGCACAACAGCGGCCCTGTTGCGCTAACGGTTCTGGTGCTGCTGCTGATCGCGAGTATCTTTTCGTGGTCGGTGATGTTTTCCAAGTGGCGTTCTTTTCGCGAGGCCGACGCGCAGAACCGCCGTTTTGTGCGGGCCTTTCGCAAGTCGGGCCGGCTGAGCGAGGTTTCGGCGGTGGCGGAGCAGTTTCGCCCCAGCCCCCTGGTCGCTGTCTTCAATGAAATTTACGACGAGTACCAGCGGCAGGCCGGCGGGCGTGGCACGCCACCCAATCCGCAGGCCCTGGAGCGCGCCGCGCAGACGGCGGCCAGCGAGAGCCTGACCATGATGGAGCACCGCATGACCTGGCTGGCGACCATCGCGCAGGTGGCGCCCTTTATCGGGCTGTTCGGTACCGTGATGGGCATCATCGACGCGTTTCATGGCTTGGGCACCGCCGGTGCGGCTACCCTGCGGGCCGTCGCACCCGGCATCAGTGAGGCCCTGATTACCACGGCGGCGGGTCTTGTCGTCGCCGTGCCCGCCCTGGTGGGCTACAACCAGCTCACCGCCAAGCTGCGAGACTTTGCCGCGCGCATGGACGATTTTGGCCGTGAGTTGCTGAATGCCATCGAAAACGCGGCCCTGGTCGCCCCTTCGCAGCCCGTACAGCCGGTCGCCTCGCAGAATCCGACCTACACCGGAGAAGAACGCCGGAGGAGCTTCTAGGCCATGGCGTTTACCTCGTCCAAGGGCCGAACGCAAACCGCGCTGGCCGATATCAACATCACCCCGCTGGTGGATGTGGTGCTGGTGCTGCTGCTGATCTTCATGGTGACGGCGCCCGTGTTGCAGAGCGGCATCGACGTGGCCGTGCCGCAGACGCGCACGGTGAACCAGGCGGTGGAGCAGCGCCGGGTGTTGACGCTCGACAAGAGCCAGAATGTCTTTCTGGATGACAAACCGGTCAACGTGCATGATCTGAGCGACATCCTGACCCGCGGGGCCAACGCCAAGGAAACGGTATATATCCGGGCCGATCAGCGCGTGCCGTTTGGCGCGTTTGCGTCCGTGATGGATGCCGTCAAGCAAGCCGGCATTACAAACATCAGCATCGTTACGCAGCCGTTTGACAGGTAGCCCCACCCGCTTAGGTACGAACCGATCATGGAGACCATGCCGCACCCCCACGCCGACGAGATCCGCGACTTCGATCGCATCCGCGGCGGCATGGCCGGGGCGGTCGGTCTGCACGTGCTTCTTGCTGCCATTGTGATCGGCTCGGCCTACCTGAACACGGACAAGCACGATCGCTGGGGTGAGCACGCAGCGTCCGTGGGCGCGATTCAGGCGTCGATGGTGTCCGCACTTCCCTTGCCTTCACATGCCAAGCCGGTGGAGAAGCAGGTGCTGGCCTCAGAGGATGTGAACGAGGCTCCCCTGCCGCCGCCAAAGGCCGCCACGCAGCCGCCGCCAAAGCCGACCGACATCCTGATGAAGGCGAAGACACCGGAGAAGCCGGCGCCGCCCGCGCCAGTGCACAGCACGGCGCCTACCAAGCCCGAGCCGAACGTAAAACCCAGCGAGGCGCCGCCGGTGAAGCACCCGCAGCCAACGCCGGAATCTCCCAAAGCGCGTACTGGAGAGACCACGGCGACGCAGCTGCCGGAGGCTGTTTCCCAGGCCAAAAATGGCACCGCCACGGCCACAGTGGAGGACCGTACCTTTGGCGCACGGTATGCGTACTACCTCCGCGCGGTGAGCCAGCGGGTCTCGCAGAATTGGTTCTCGGGTGAGGTGGACCCGCGCAGTTCGCAGGGCAAGCGGGTGATGCTGCTCTTTGACATCGATCGGGACGGCGCACCGCAGAATATCCGGCTGGAAAACCGCAGCGGCTCGGCGACGCTGGATCAGTCGGCGATGCGTGCTGTACAGCGTGTCGATGGCTTTGGACCGCTGCCCGCCGGCGATCACATCACCATTGAGTTCGCCTTTGACTACAAACAGCCCTGAACCGCCGGACGCACCAGCGGCGGTACGGCAGGCAGCAGACGGCGCCCCCGGGCGTCTACAGTGGATGGGGATGACAGGTTCGAGCACCATGCGTAAGCAGTTGAAAGTACAAGGTCGTTTGTTCACGCGTATCGCCTCAGCTTTGCTGCTGGGGCTGGGTACCGCGGTATCTGCCGCTGCGCAAGACCCGTTTCACCTGGAGACCAGTACCGGAGCCGAGCGGCTGCGGCTGGCTGCGGCCAACTTCAAGGCTGGGGCAACCGACGGTGGTAGTGCGAACCTGGCCCACGCCTTTGACACCACGCTGTACGCCGATCTGGGCAACGCCGGCATCTTTGACCTGGTCTCGAAGAGCATGGATCCGGGAAGCCAGCCGGGCACACCCGCCGAGATCAGGCTGGATCAATGGGCCGCAGCGCCGGCCAGTGCGGGCATGGTCGCGTTTGGCAATCTTTCCGTTGCCGGTGGCCGCCTGACGGTGAACGGCTTTCTGGATGATGTACGCAACAACCAATTCCCACAGGTGTTCGCCAAACGCTACGACGACGCGGCCAGTGAAGAAAGCGCTCGCCAGATTGCCCACAAGTTCGCCGACGAGATCATCTTCCGGCTGGGCGGCGGCATCCAGGGCATCGCCGAGTCGAAGATCTTCTACGTTCGCTTCACCGGCAACGGCAACAAAGAGATCTGGGGGATGGACTACGATGGCGCCAACCAGCACGCCATCACGCACCTCGGGCAGATCTCGCTGTCGCCGCGCGTGTCGCCGGATAACTCTCGGATTGCGTTCAGCTCGCTGAGCCGCGATGGCTTTCAGCTGAAGATGTACTCCCTGTTGCTGAACCGGATGGTGAGCTTTAACTCGCCGGGGAGCACGAATATCTCACCGGCGTGGGCGCCGAACGGACAGCAGCTGGCGTTTTCCTCGTCGCGCTCCGGGGACCCTGAATTGTGGATTGCCGATGCACAGGGTGCCGCGGCGCACAAGGTGACCAGTGTGCGCGGGCCGGATGTATCACCGACGTTCAACCCGAAGACGGGTGCCCAGCTTGCCTGGATCAGCGGACGGACCGGCCTGCCGCAGCTGTACATCATGGACTCGGACGGCTCCGGCGTGCAGCGCATGACCGATGGCGGCTATGCGACTTCGCCGTCGTGGTCACCGAACGGGCAGTTTCTGGCCTACGCGTGGGATCGCAAGTACGGCCCGGGCGCTCCTGGTGGACAGGACATTTATGTGATGGAGATTGCCACCAAGCGCTGGATCCAGCTGACGCATGACATCGGCCGCTGCGATTTCCCTTCATGGTCACCGGACGGACGTCACGTGGTGTTTGCGAACTCGCCTGACGGGCGCGCAGACCATACGCGCATCATGACCATGCTGGCCGATGGCACAGCCAAGAAGGCATTGACCGAGGCCGGTGGCGATATGCCCAACTGGAGCTTCCGCTAACGTTGAGAGTCCCCGAGCCACAGAGTCGTGCTGATCGGCACAGCGATCTGCCCCAGCAATCCATCGAGATTCGATATGCAAGAGAAAGAGGAACAAGGATGAACCAAAGCCGATCGTCGGGGGCGATGCAGCCCCTGTATCCGAGCCTGACCCGCGTGATAAGCCGCACAGCCTGTGCCCTGAGCCTGGCCGTGCTGGCACTGGCGGGCTGCCACAAGAAGCCTGCCAATGTGCCCTCCAACGCGCTCCCGCCAGCTACAGGCCCGGCCCCCACCGCAACCCTGACGGCCTCCCCGCTCGCCATCGATCTGGGCCAGTCAGTCGTACTGAACTGGCGCACGACGGACGCCACGGGCGTGTCAATCGACGGCATTGGCGATGTGCCTGTGAATGGCACGCAGACGGTGTCTCCGTCGAACTCCACCAACTTTCACCTGTTGGCCAAGGGTGACGGCGGCACGACGGAAGCTAATGTGCGCGTTACGGTTCGCGTACCCACCGTGCCTGGCGGTGGCAACGCGAGCAATACCGGGGCAAATGACGGGGATATGGGCTCGGACGCTGCGTTTCACGCCGCCGTGCAGGATCTCTTCTTTGGCTACGACAGCTACACCATCGAGCCGGACGCGGAGAGCTCCGTGGCCTCGGCAGCACGCTATCTGAACACGCATCCCGCGATCAAGGTGCTGATCGGTGGCTACTGCGACGATCGTGGGTCGGCCGAATTCAACATCACGCTTGGCGAGAATCGTGCCAACTCTGCCCGCGAGGCCCTGGTAAACGCCGGTGTTGCGCCGGGTCGTGTGCGCGTTGTCAGCTACGGCAAGGAACGGCAGTTCTGCACCGAGCAGAACGAGAGCTGCTGGCACCAGAATCGCCGGGCGCAGTTCATGATTGACCGCTAAACACCTTGCAGCAGAACAAGGGCCGTGTTCGGATATCTGGGCACGGCCCGCTTTCGTCTTACCTCTTGTTGGAGCACAGCCATGTATAAGAAACTCCTTTGCCGGCGTCTCGCCACCTCTCTTGTCTGCCTTGCCACACTCACCGCTCAACCTGCGCTTGCCGCCAACAAGGACATGATCCAGCTGCAGACGCAGGTGCAGCAACTGATCGACTCCCTGGCCCGGCTGCAGCAGTCGAACGATCAGCAGATGGGCGTGCTGAAGGACCTCGTGCAGCAGGACGTAGATGCGGTCAACAAGATGTCCACTACGGTGGGCGCGCTGCAGGCGAAGCTCGGGGCCCAGGCCGACAGCCAGGGACAGCGGAACGATCAGATCTCAGGACAGGTGCAGTCGCTCAACGACTCGCTGGACGAACTGAAGGCTCGGATGCAGCGCATGGAAAAGACGCTGAATGATTTACAGAGCCAGGCGCAGTCGACCAACGCCGCGCTGAGTAACCTGCCCGCATCGGGAGGCGCGCCTGCGAACGCCGCTCCGGCGGCACCAACTGCAGCTCCAGCCCCTGCACCGAACCCAGGGCCGGGTGCCGCGTCTACGGATCTCTCGCCGTCCCCGGGGAGTATGGCGACCCAGCCCGCTCCCCTGGCTGCAGGCGGGCCGTCGGCTACCGAGATGTACCGTGCCGCTTATAGCGATTACATGTCGGGTAAATATGCGGTAGCGTCGTCGGAGTTTGCGGATTTGATCAAGGCGCATCCGGACGACAACCTCGCCGGCAACGGCCTGTTCTATACCGGCGAGATTGCACGCCGTGCAGAGAAGCAAGCTGCCGCGATCAAGAACTACGATCAGCTGCTGGAGCGCTACCCCGACAACGCCAAGGTGCCCGCTGCCCACCTGCATAAGGGTGAGGCGTTGATGGCCCAAAAGCAGAATGAGGCTGGCATACGGGAGTTGCGGGCCCTGATCCAGCGCTTTCCGAACTCCCCCGAAGCGGCGCAGGCCAGGGCGCGGTTGTCGGCCCTGGGTGCCTCAGGTTCCACCCGCCGGGAGCGCTAGCTAGTTCCGGATTAAGGCCAATACTCGTTCCATCTCCGCGCGGTGCTCACCGGTGAGCGGCAGCCGTGGCAGACGTGGTTGGCCGCCATAGTATCCGTTAAAGTCGCACCCGGCCTTGATCGCCGCGGGTCCAAGGCGATCCACGACCTCGTCCGCCATTATGAGCCTGCCGGCCCGCTCCTCTGCCAGGGCGGGGTTGCCATCCTTCCATGCGGCGTAAGCCTCAAAGCATCCCTGGGGCGCACAGGCAGCCAACGCCGGGCAGGCACCACTGGCACCCGCCGCCAGCAACGGAACCATGCTGTGCGCCGAGGCTCCCGACAGTACCTGGAAGCCGACCGTCCGGGTACGCGTCTTCAGCGCGGGCGCGGGTGGTGGACCGGCCAGGGGAGCGGGCAGGGTCGCGGCGGTGACCCCTGCCCCAGCGCTGCTGAGTGACTCCAGCGTGACAAACCCTGAGGACGCGGAGGCGACCTCTGGCTCCGGCTTGAGCATGCGCCGGGTGACTGCCTCGAAGATGGTGGTAACCGTTACATCCCGGCGAACATCCACCGTGGCCGCGCGGATTGCAGCCAGCCTTGCCTCGGTCAGATCGGCATCGAGGACCCCGAGCACGTTTGGATGGCGGGCTAGCCTGGCGAGAAGGTTCGTAGGCAATTGCAGGTAAGGGGGCTTGGCGTCGCTCCAGAACACCACGGGCAGTGGTGACTGCTCGGCGACAGCCTCGTAGAACATCACAAGCTCCCGCGCATCCTCGTCTCGGACCAGGCGCGCCCAATCGGGTGGGGGCGCCAGCAGGATGGCGTCGAAGCCGGCACGCTCGGCGATTTGGGCCAACTGAACCGCGGCATAAACACTCGCCCGCTCCACGCCAGCCACCAGCACTTTCTCCTTACCGGCAGTCTGTCCGACAGCTTCGAGAAAGCTCCCCGCTTCGGCGTCGGTCAGCGCTCCGGCTTCGCCAGCCGGAGGTAGTGCCACCAGACCGGCAGCCGGGCTCAGGGAGTAGCGCGCAACGTTGTGTTCGAGTTTGCGGAGGTAGAGACCTCCGTCACGGTAAAAGGGGCAGCTTAGCGGGACATACAGACCTTGGAGCAGCACTCTTTCAGTGTAGCCGTGCTTGGCGGTCGACCTCAGAGAGGGACCCACCAAGCACGGCTACATCAACGTATGGGTGCTACACGGAGAGCTCTAGGCAGAGGCACGCTGTGCCGCATGGAGTTCCTGCAGGCATTCCACGCTGCCACGCCCGCTTTGCAGCGACTCGATGCCTTCCACCGCAGCAAGGGCCGCGGCAAGCGTCGTAATCATCGGCACCCGCGCTAACACGGCCGCCCGGCGCAGTGCCTGCTCATCGAAGATTGCATCCTGTCCCGTGGGCGTGTTGATGACCAGCTGAATGCGCTCACTCTTGATTAGGTCGACGATGTTGGGCCGGCCTTCGTCGACCTTGAAGACCTTCTCCACTTGCAGCCCTGCCGCTTCCAGCACCGCGGCGGTGCCGTGGGTGGCGACCAGCTGGAAGCCGGCATCGGTGAAGCGCTTGGCCAAAGCACCCAAGGCGGGTTTGTCGCGATCGTTCACGCTAAGGAAGAGAGTGCCTTGGGTGGGGAGAATGAGCCCAGCGGCGGTCTGGGCCTTGGCGAAGGCCTCGCCAAAGCTGCGGCCCACGCCCATGACCTCGCCCGTGGAGCGCATCTCCGGGCCGAGTACCGGGTCCACGCCCTGGAACTTCGACCATGGAAACACCGGAGATTTTACAAAGAAGTGATCGCCTGTCGGCAGATCCTTGCCCGTAGCCACCTGCTCGGGCAGCAGGTCGCGCAGACGGCCCCCGGTCATCAGGCGCGAGGCGATCTTGGCCAGCTGGATGCCCGTTGCCTTCGAGACATAAGGCACCGTACGCGAGGCGCGCGGGTTGACCT
The DNA here is from genome assembly GCA_964247615.1 of uncultured Acidobacteriaceae bacterium. Taxonomy (GTDB): domain Bacteria; phylum Acidobacteriota; class Terriglobia; order Terriglobales; family Acidobacteriaceae; genus Granulicella. Next base: position 568 of record CAXTVC010000070.1, on the reverse strand, counting down.
CGATGACGAACACTTTACCTCGCTGCACCGCAAACTGCAGGTTGACGAGGCCGATCACGTCCAGGGCCAGCGCCAGCTTGCGCGTGTAGGTGCGGATGGTGTCCAGCACCTCCGGCGTGAGATCTACCGCGGGCAACACGCAGGAGGAATCACCCGAGTGCACGCCGGCCTCCTCGATGTGCTGCATGATGCCGGCGATGACGACGTCTTCGCGATCGCACAGGGCGTCCACGTCAACCTCCTGTGCGTCCTCCAGGAAGTGATCGATCAGCACCGGGCGCTCCTGCGAGTACTCAATTGCAGTCGCCATGTAACGCCGCACGGCGTCGTCGTTATAGGCAATCACCATGGCGCGTCCCCCCAGCACGTAAGAGGGCCGCACAAGCACGGGGTAGGTCACCTTCCGTGCGCCAGCGAGAGCTTCTTCGACCGAGGTGGCCATGGCAGCCGGCGGTTGCGGGATCTCAAGGTCTTCGAGCAGCTTGCCGAAGCGCTTGCGGTCTTCGGCTAAATCAATGGACTCAGGCGAGGTGCCGATGATGGGCACGCCGGCCGCCTTCAGCGGCAG
>CAXTVC010000069.1:8834-17540 GCA_964247615.1 uncultured Acidobacteriaceae bacterium | reverse complement strand
CGCGGCATCGACGCCGTCGGCAACGGCGTCGCCTGGGCCTCCGGCACAAACGGCACCGTCTTCCGCACCGAGGACGCCGGCTTCGTCTGGCAGCTCTGCACGATCCCACCCGGCGCCGAACACCTCGACTTCCGCGGCGTCCAGGCCTTCGACAACAAGACCGCCATCGTCATGTCCTCAGGCAAAGGCAACCTCAGCCGCCTCTACAAGACCACTGACGGCTGCCAGACCTGGAAGAAGGTCTTCGACAATCCGGACGAGACGGGCTTTTTTGACGCCATCCACCGCGTCACGTCCAACCAGGTCTTTGTTCTTGGCGACCCAGTGGATGGCAAGTTCGCCCTCTTTACATCACGTGACGCAGGCTCGACATGGTTCATCGAAGACGATCCTGGCTTGGACGCACCTCCAAAGACAGGGGCCTTTGCCGCCAGTAACAGCTCACTTGGAAATGTCGGCCCCTTTTTGCTCTTCGGCACCGGTGGGCCTCAAGCGGCTGTCTTTAAAGTGGAACCGGCCTGCGACGCCAAGACCGGAGCTTGCCCCATGGTGTGGCACCCATCTGAGACACCTATCGCACACGGCCCCGCAGAAGCCGGCATCTTTTCCGTAGGAGGAAGATTCGCCGCGGGCGCCTCAGGAAAGATGACACAACTTCTCGTTGCAGTAGGAGGCACTTACAATCAGCCCTCCGAAAGCGCAAACACGGCAGCAGTCAGCGCCGATGCCGGCAAGACCTGGCAATCTGCCACCACCCCACCCCACGGCTACCGCTCCGCAGTAGCCTACGACAAAGCCCACAACACCTGGATCACCGTAGGCCCCAACGGCACAGACATCTCGGCCGACGACGGCCGCAACTGGCAAGCCCTCAAGCCCGCTAAAGGCGACGCCCCGGACGCCGATCAGCACTGGAACGCTTTATCTCTACCCTTCGTCGTAGGCCCCCACGGTCGCATCGGCACCCTCCGCCCCGAAGCCCTGCCACCACAAAAGCACTAACCCTCCGCTACCGCGACGCAACGTGGCGTACCTTTGCGTCCTTAGGGCTCTCCACGCTGGTCTGTGCTCCTACTGCTGTTTCCTCTCATCCCAAACAAGGAACCTGCTTTTGCAGCGTCCCTCACCCAAACGCACACGACTTCACCCTTGCACCCGCATCCGACACTCCAGGACGTTCACCACACACAATGCAAGCAAACCCATCCAGCCCCCGATCAGCCCGCTTCCAACTCGGCCAGGCCCCCGTCACCTACTTCCTGATCGGCCTCAATATCCTGGTCTACGTCGCCATGATCGTGAGCGGCATCTCGCCTTCGCAGCCGACGATCCTGCAACTCATTCACTGGGGCGCGAACTTCGGTCCGCTCGACCGCGCCGGTCAATGGTGGCGCCTGCTCTCGGCCTGCTTTCTGCACATCGGCTTCCTGCACATCGCCTTCAACATGTACGTCCTTTACCAGGTAGGCCCCTTTACCGAGCGGCTTTACGGCGGCGCGCGCTACCTGCTCCTCTATCTCGTCGCAGGCATCGGCGGCAACGTCCTTGGCGTCTACCTGCACCCGATGATCGTCAGCGCCGGCGCCTCCGGGGCCATCTTCGGCGTCTACGGTGGCCTGCTCGCCTTTCTGCTGCGCCAGCGCGCCGCCATCCGTCCCGAAGCTGTGAAAGCTATCGGTCAGTCCGCGCTCATCTTTATCGGCTTCAACCTCTTCTACGGCCTCGCCTCCGCGCACACCGATCTCACTGCCCACATCGGCGGCCTGTTCGCAGGCTTCCTCGCGGGCCTCGTGCTGGTACGCCCCTTACAACGGCCTCTGTAAGCACGCCCAGATCTGCCCAGCCGCTCACCCCGTCGCGTACCTTCGCGAACCCTCGGCGCCCTTCGCGTCAGAACTTCAGAGCTTCCCCGTCCCAGACAGTGCACCCAGCGTCACAGGCTCCCGCTCCAGCACCACCCCAAACCGCTCCCGCACACCATCCCGGATCGTCTCCTCCAGTTGCACGAGATCGGCATAGGTCGCCCCACCCCGGTTCGTCAGCGCCAGCGCGTGCTTTGTCGACAGTCCAGCCCGCCCCAGCACATAGCCTCTGCCGAACCCCGCCCGCTCCAGCAGCCACGCCGCTGAAAGCTTCACGCTGCCTTCGCCCGCAGGCCAGCGTGGGACAGCACCCGGCTCAGCGCCCGCAGCGGACGCAATGCCTTCCAGCGCCGCCGCGGCAACAACAGGATTTTTGAAGTACGACCCCGCGCTCCACGTATCCGGGTCATCCGCGGCCAGCACCATGCCCTTGCTGCCTCGAATCGCGCGAACCGCCGCGGCAACATCGGCCAGCCCCGGCGTGCCCGGCCGACCGGCAAACCAGCGTTGCAGGTCCGCGTACCCCAGATAGGGCTCCCCATCCGGCCGCAGCCGAAAGCGCACCCGTGTGATCACATAACGCCCGCGTGCCTCCCCGTTGAACACGCTGCGCCGGTAGCTGAATCCGCACGCGGCTGCCGGCAGGTCCACGAACTCATCTGTCGATCGGTCAAAGGCGCGCACTGACTCAATCGTCTGTGCTACCTCCTGCCCATAGGCCCCGACGTTCTGCACCGGCGTCCCGCCTACGCTGCCCGGTATGCCCGCCAGACACTCCACCCCGGCCAGATTCAGGGCAATCGCCCGATCCACGAAGCCGTCCCAGCTCTCACCCGCCGCTACGTCGAGCACAGCGCCAGCCTGCTCTATGCCCACGAACGCCAGCCGGATCACCAGGCCGTCGTACCCTTCGTCGGGTACCAGCAGGTTGCTGCCCCCGCCAAGGACCTCGACAGCGATGGCCCGGTCGGCAGCCCAGCGAAAGGCCTCGGAGACCTGGTCCTCGCTCGCCGCTTCCACGAAATACCGTGCCGGCCCGCCAATGCGCATCGTCGTGAACGGGGCAAGGCTGACGTTCTCAAGAATCTCCACGGACTCAGCCTATCGCCATCGCACCAAGGCTTCAAACCTCCCCATCTTAAAACTCGAAGTTGAACGGGGCCCTGGTTGGTCCAGCTCACACGAACTGCATCGAACACGCCTCCAGTACAATCAAACCAAGCAGTTTTGTACCAAGGAGCCCGATATGTACCCAGAGTTGATGGTGATCCCCATGCGCGAAGAGCTGACCCGCGCTGGTGTCGCGGAAGCCCGCACCGCCCAGGATGTCGACACCGCCCTCGCCCAGAAGGGCACAACCCTGGTGGTTGTGAACTCCATCTGTGGCTGCGCTGCCGGCAAAATGCGTCCCGGCGTCCGTCTCGCCATGCAGCACGGCGCCAAGCCCGAGCACGCGATCACCGTGTTCGCCGGCCAGGACCGCGAAGCCACCGACCGTGCCCGTTCCTACTTCGGCGGTCACCCACCTACTTCCCCCGCGATTGCCATCATGCGCGACGGGCAGCTGGTCTATCTCATGCAGCGTTCGGCGATCGAGACCTCCACAGCTCCCGCCATCGCCCAGGAGCTGGCCCGCGCCTTCGACGCGTATTGCGCGCAGCCCGTGGCCTAGCTTTCTTTGCAGCGATTTCCATAATGGAACACGCGGGGCGACTTCGGTCGCCCCGTTCCATTTCGGAACAGAGGCAGGGCGAACCTTCTCAATCTTTTCGCCCCCACGCCGATAAAGCCTGTGTATGACACAGCCCAAGCCCTTCCCGCTCCCCTCCCGCGTCCGCACACAACAATCGTCTGTCCACGCTGAGCTTGCCGTGACGCTGCTCGGCCCTAGCCCGGCCATGGCGCAGCTCTGGTCGCAGATGCGGCGGCTTGCCCCCTATCTGCGCACCGTCCTGCTCACCGGAGAGGCTCATTGCGGACAGGAGGCAGTGGCCCGTCTACTCCTCGACCTCTCGCCGCACAGCAACCGCCCCTTTCTGCAGCTCACCGCCGCGGAGATCGAGGCGAAGCTTCTCCGGCCTGCGGGTCTGGTCTCCTTCCCTTCCGACGTGCTTCTGTTTCTTCCGGATGCCGAAAACCTCTCCCGCGCGGCAGGCGATGCGCTGCTGCGATTGATGAAGATGCGTCGCGCCCGCCCCTTCACCGTTGTCGCAGCCACCTCGGAAGACCTGCGCACCCTGGTGGGCGTCGGCCGTTTCTCCCCGGAGCTCGCCGACGCGCTTGGCGCCATGCGGCTCGCCCTGCCTTCCCTGTCGGGACGCGTCGAGGACCTCCCCATGCTGATCAGCCACACCCTGGCAGTGCAAAGCACCCACACCGGGCGCCCGGCGCCCCAGGTCACGGAGGACTTTCTCCGCGCCGCGATGGCGCACCCCTGGCCCGGCAACCTGCTCGAGCTTTCCGAGACACTTGCCGCGCTCTGCGCGGGTAACGACCGCGACGTGCTGCGTGGGGCCGATCTGCATCGCGCCTTGTCCTCCCACCGTACCGGCCACGCCCCGGAGGCAGCCTCGACACGCATGGTGTCCCTCGACACCGTCATGCAGGAACACATCGTCTGCGTTCTGCGGGCATGCCATGGCAACAAGCTGCGCGCCGCCGAAACCCTCGGCATCAGCCGCTCTACCCTGTACCGCATGCTGGATTCCGGCGCGGCGAGCCAGCCCGAAGCGCTGTCGCTGGCCAGCTAGCCGGGAGCGGGAGTGCTACGCTGGCCGCATGTCCTCCGCTGCACAATCCGCTCCATCGGCTCCGCCTGCGCAGAGATCCGATCTACCAGCGACCGAAAGCCCCCTCGCCGGCAAGCTCGCCGTGCTGGGTGCCGGCAAGATGGGCGGCATCCTCATCTCGGCCTTTATCCGCAGCGGCTTGTTCAACGCGGACCAGATCACCGCAACCGTCGCTCACGCCGACCGCGCCGCTACGCTTGAGACCCGTCTCGGGGTCCGCGGCCTGTTGGACAACGCTGCTGCAGCAGCCGGAGCAAGCATCGTCCTGCTGGGTGTAAAGCCCACGCAGGTCGCGGACCTCGTCAGGGCCATCCGGCCCACGCTCACCCCGGAAACTGTGCTGATCTCGATCGCCGCCTCGGTTACGACGGCTGCCATTGAAGCCATCGCGGGAGAAGGCATCCCCGTCATCCGCGCCATGCCCAACACCCCGGCAACGCTCGGCGCCGGCATGACCGCGCTCGTGCGCGGCCGCTATGCCACCGACGAGCAGATGGCCACCACCGAACGCATGTTCCGCACCGTGGGCCGCACCGTCGTCGTCGATGAAAAGCACATGGACGCCGTCACTGGGCTGTCAGGCTCGGGTCCGGCCTTTCTGTACATCATTCTGGAAGCGTTGGCCGAGGCCGGCGTCAACGTCGGCCTGCCGCGCGATGTGGCCACGGTCCTCGCCGCGCAGACGGCCTATGGGGCCGCCCGCATGGTGCTCGAAACCGGAGCGCACCCCGCCCTCCTCAAAGACGAGGTCACCACGCCCGCGGGCTGCACCGTCGACGGCATCCTCGAACTCGAGCAGGGCGGCTTGCGCGTCACCCTCATCAAGGCCGTCAAGCGATCCACCGAACGCGCGCGTGCCCTGGCAGGGAGCTAACTGCATACGGTAAACAGGCCTCACAAACCGTCCCTCTCTTCCGTGGAGCGGACGAGTAAACTTGATTTATGCGCCGTGTCCTCGCCTTTCTACGCACTGGCCGTGGTCTCCCCACCTTTGCCGGGCTGACGCTCGCCTGGATGATCCTGGTGGTTCTGGAAGGCGCCGTCGTACGCGCCACCGGCTCCGGCGCTGGCTGTGGAGCGCATTGGCCCCTCTGTAACGGCCAGATTCTCCCGCATCACCCCCGCCTCGCCACCGTCATCGAGTTCACCCATCGCTCCATGACCGGCATCTGCTCCGGGCTCACGATCGCGCTCATCGCCTGGACCTTTCTCGCCCATCGCCCCGGGGCCCACGTCCGCACCGCTGCTGTCTGGTCTGGCCTGCTGCTCTTCACTGAGGCCATCCTGGGCGCCATCCTGGTGCTGGGCGGCTTTGTCGAGCACAACACCTCCAACCTCCGCGTCCTCGTGCAGGCCGTGCACTTCACCAACACCCTGCTGCTGCTCGCGGCACTCTCGCTCGCCTGGTGGTGGCAGCGCCCCCGCAGCCTCACGGCACCATCCTCTCCGAAGGCACGGACCTTCGCCACGATCGCCATTCTGAGCACCATTGTGACCGGAGCCACAGGTTCAGTCGCCGCGCTGGCCGACACCCTGTTCCCCTCTCCGGACCTGCACACCGCGCTGCTCGCCGATTTCGCCGCGAACTCGCCCCTGTTGATTCGCATGCGCTGGATGCATCCCGCAGCCTCGGTCGCCGTGCTCCTTGCTACCGTAGGTCTTGCCTGGACAGTACGGGAGCGGCGCTCCACCCTGCTCCTTCTGCTTGCGCTGCAGTTTGTTCTTGGGGCCGCCGATGTCCTGCTCATGGCCCCGCTGAGCCTGCAGGTCCTCCACCTGCTCTCGGCTGACCTGCTATGGATTGCCCTGATTGCCACAGGGGCCGATCTGCTGGTAAGCCGCTCGCCGATCAGGGCCACCGGACTGCATCCGCGGCCCTCCGCTATGACACAGGGCATCTAGGCGCTCCCCGGCGACCTCTCTCACGGTCCGTTTACACGCCTGCGCTACTCTCGTAGGGATGGGCGCGGACCAAACAACCAGCGGTAAGGAATCAACCTCACGAAAGCGGTCTCCCACTCGTCGCGGCAAGACCGCGCCGGAGACCTCCGCTTACCCCCAGGGCCGCTACTTCAATCGCGACGAAAGCTGGCTACTCTTCAACGAACGTGTGCTCGAAGAAGCCGAGGACCCCGGCAATCCCCTTCTGGAGCGCGTCAAGTTCCTCTCCATTACGTCGACCAATCTCGATGAATTCCTGGAAATTCGCGTAGCGGGCACGTTGCAGCTCATCGAAGATGGCCAGCGGGCAATCCAGGATGAGGGCGGACTAACCAAGGAAGAGCGGCTCCATGTGCTGCGCCGCCAGTTGCATGCCTTTGTTGCGAAGCAAAACGCCTGCTGGACGGACATCCTTGAGCCTGCCCTGCAGGAAGCAAAGATCCGCGTGGTGCGCTGGAAGGAACTCCGCAAGTCTGAGCGCGAGTTCGCTACCAACTTCTTTAACGAGCAGGTCGATCCCCTGCTTACGCCGGTCACGCTGGATCCCTCGCACCCCTTTCCGCGGGTACTCAACAAGGCCATCGGCCTCGCGCTGCTGCTCCGCGTGAAACGTAAGGGTGCCTCGCGCGCGCCGAACACGCTGGGCATTGTCACCATACCGCGCAGCCTGCCGTCGCTGCTCGCCCTTCCCGTGCACAAGGGCCAGTACAGCTTTCTTCCCGTCGATGAACTCATCGAGGCGCACGCCGAGAAGATGTTTCGCGGTTACCGTGTGCTCAGCCGCGCCGCCTTCCGCGTCACCCGCAACAGCAATCTATACATGCAGGAAGAAGAGAGCCGCTCGCTGCTGGAGAGTGTGCGCGAGGAGCTTCACAACCGGCGCAAAGGCGATGCCGTCCGCCTCGAGATCGACGCCTCCGCTGCCGAGGAGATCACCGACCGGCTGCGCACGAACTTCGAGCTCGACCGCTGGCAGGTCTTCCCCACCGAAGGCCTGGTCAACCTCTCGCGGCTCATGGATCTGTACTCCGCGGTGGACCGCAAGGACCTCAAATTCCCCGAGTTCCACGGGCGCAAGCTCACGCTGTCCCCGGAGAGCGCGAACATCTTCGACGAGCTGCGCAGCGCCGACGTTCTGCTGCACCATCCCTTCGACACCTACAACACCGTGGAGATGTTTATCCAGGCCGGCCAGGCCGATGAAAACGTCATCTCCATCAAGCAAACGCTCTATCGCACCAGCGCCAACTCCACCATCTTCCGCGCCCTCAAAGACGCCGCCCACACCAAGGAGACAACGGTCGTCGTCGAGCTCATGGCACGCTTCGATGAGGCCTCCAACATTCGCTGGGCACGTGAGCTTGAGGACGACGGCGTACAGGTCTTTCACGGCCTCTTCGGCCAGAAGACACACTGCAAGCTCGCGCTCATCGTCCGTCGCGATCCTGATGGCATCATTCGTTCCTATGCCCACCTCGGCACCGGCAACTACAACCCGGTCACGGCGCGCTTCTACACCGATATCTCTCTGCTTACCTCCCGTCCCGAGATCACAACGGCGGTGCAGAACGTTTTTCGCTACCTCACCGCGGACTGGCAGGCAGAGCCCGGCGCCTATCGCCCGCTGCTCGTCTCGCCCATCACACTGGCGCAGGACACCCTCGCCCTCATAGCCCGCGAGACCGACCATGCCCGCGCCAGACGCCCCGCCCGGATCATCGCCAAGATGAACGCCCTGCTGGATGGCAAGACCATCGAAGCGCTCTATGCTGCCTCGATCGCTGGTGTCGAAATCGACCTCATCGTCCGCGGCATGTGCGCGTTGCGCGCCCAGGTGGTTGGCCTTTCGGAGCGCATTCGCGTCCGCTCGATCGTGGGCCGCTATCTGGAGCACAGCCGCATCTTCTTCTTCGACAACGGCGGCACGCCCGAGGTTTATGCCGGCTCCGCCGACTGGATGCCCCGCAACCTCTACGAGCGATGCGAGGTCCTGTTCCCCGTTACCAATCCGCTCGCCGGGGAGCGCCTTCGCCACCAGATCCTCGAGGCCTATCTCCGCGACGACGTGAAGGCACGCACCCTCGAAGCGGACGGCCTGTATCACCGCGTCCCCC
>CAXTVC010000069.1:0-8734 GCA_964247615.1 uncultured Acidobacteriaceae bacterium | reverse complement strand
ATGGCGACGTATTATGCTTGGGCGCAGAAGAACATCCATTCACTTCTGTTCCGCCCATCCCCCTGCTCTCGAGGTCGTTGACGCATGCCCTGCCGCCGTCTTCTGTCATTGCTCTCGTTGTCTCTTGCCGTCACATCCGCATTGGGGCAGGCATCGAAGCGCCCCATCGGGATCACGGCCGACCTTACGGAGGCCCCCCGCAAGCTCTTCCATGCAGAGATCGATCTGCCTGTGCACGCCGGTCCCCTCGCCCTCATCACGCCGGAGTGGATCCCCGGGGCACACGGTCCGGATGGCCCTGTAAGAAACATCACCGGCGTGGTTTTCACCGCAGATGGCAAGACGCTGCCCTGGCACCGTGACCCGGTGAATACCTTCGAGTACCACCTCGTCGTGCCCGCGGGCGTCACCACCCTGCACGCTCACCTGGACTGCATCTACTCCCGCGCGACACGCACGACAGCCACGCTGGAGTGGGAAGCCCTCATGCTCTATCCCGCGAACACGCCCGTGCATGACATCGCCATCCAGCCCACCGTGATCGTGCCGACCGGCTGGGGCATCGGCACCTCGCTCACACCCGTCACGCCCTACGACCCGCAACACCCGGCAGGCGGAAAGGTGGGCTACGCTCCTACCACGGTGGAGCTGCTCGAAGATTCGCCCATCATGACCGGCGCGAACTTCCACGAGTACGCCCTCGCCCCGGACGTCACGCCGAAGCACTACATCGACTTCATCGGCACGCAACCGTCCGACGTGGAGGTCTCCCCGGAGGTCCTCGCGAAGCTCTCCCATCTTGTGCACGAAGGTCTCGCTATGTACGGGCCGCCCCACTACACGAGCTATCACTTCCTGGTCTATCTGATCAAAGGGAACGGCGGCGGCGGTCTGGAGCACCACGAGTCCTCCGACAACACCCTCCCAAGTGGCTCCCTCAGTCACGACGACACCCTGCTGGTGTACGGCGACGTTCTGCCGCATGAGTTCACGCACTCCTGGAATGGCAAATACCGTCGCCCTGCCGGCCTGGCCACACCGGACTACGCCACGCCCATGCGTGACGACCTGCTCTGGATCTACGAGGGCCTGACCAACTACATGGGCAACGTGCTCGGCGCGCGTATCGGCTATCTCTCGCCAGAGCAGTATCGCGACTACCTTGCCCTCACCGCGGCGGAGATGGACAACACCAGCGGCCGTGCCTGGCGCAGTGTCGAGGACACCACCTTTGACAGTGCCATGCCGCGCGGCAATGGCGGCAATGCATGGAACAGCTGGAAGCGCGGTTCGGACTACTACCCCGAGGGCGATCTGGTCTGGCTGGACGTCGACACCACGATCCGCAAACTCACCGCCGACAAGAGGAGTCTGCGCGACTTCTTGCGGATTTACCTGCAGAAGGGCGGCTCCGGCGTGGCCCGTGTGGAGCCGTATCAGCTAGACGAAATCGTCGCCGATCTCAACAAGGTAGCGCCCAATGACTGGGCAGGCTTCTTCCAGAAGCGCATCTACGAAGTGAACCCGCACGTCAACGTAGAAGGCATCGAGCAGGGCGGCTACAAGCTCGTCTACACCGACGAGCCAAACGACTACGTCAAGACCATCCTCACCCATCGCTTCGACGACGAGTTCTGGTTCACTGTTGGCCTCCAGGTCAGCAATGACGGTACGGTGGATGACGTCCGCATGGGTAGCCCCGCGGACAAGGCGAAACTCGCCCCAGGTCAGAAGATCACCGTCATCGACGGAAAGGTTTTCTCACGCGAACAGCTGCACGCCGCCATCAAGGCCGGCAAGACCAGCACGGCGCCCATGCAGCTCAGCATCCAGAACGAAGACATTGTCACGCCGGCGACCCTCGACTACCACGATGGCGAACGCTACCCACGCTTAGTGCGCATCGAAGGCACGCCGGACTACCTGACGGAGATCGCAAAACCTCTTACGCCGTAAACTCTTCGCGCCGCTCATGCCGCTTCATCTCGACCGAAGCGAAGCGCCGCGGAGAGACCCCTGTATTCAGAGCGCCAGCAACTCCAGGGGACATCCCAACTACCAGAGCTCTATCCAAAACAAGCGCAGCACGCTAAGCTGAAGCCCTCCGGGAGAGACCCCCTTGCGCTTCTTCGTCACAGCACTGCTGCTCTTTACCCTCTGCGTTTCGCCAGCCTCTACCCAGCAGTCGCCTCCGCCTGCAACCCAGGCTGCGGCCAGTCGCACCGCACCTGACGCCTGGTGGAAGCACGCCGTGATCTACGAGGTCTACCCGCGCAGCTTCCAGGACTCGAACAAGGACGGTATCGGCGACATTAAAGGCATCGAGAGCCGCCTCGGCTACCTCAAGTCGCTCGGCATCGACGCCATCTGGATCACCCCCATGTACCCCTCGCCGCAGGTCGACTTCGGCTATGACATCGCCGACTACGAGGCCATCGACCCGCAATACGGCACCATGGGCGACTTCGACACGCTGCTCAAGACCGCTAAGGCGCAGGGCATCCGCGTCATCATGGACGTCGTGCTGAACCACACCTCGGATCAGCACCCCTGGTTCAAGGAGTCCGCGTCCTCCCGCACTAATCCCAAGCGCGACTGGTATATCTGGCGCGACGGCAAGAGCAGTCAGATGGGCGGCTATCCTAACAACTGGCAGAGCTGGTTCGGTCACTCCGCCTGGCAGCTCGACGCCACCACCGGCCAGTACTTCTACCACTACTTCTATAAGCAACAGCCCGATCTGAACTGGCGCAACCCCGAGGTCCGCAAGGCCATGTACGGCGTCCTGAAGTTCTGGCTCGACAAGGGCGTCTCCGGCTTCCGCATGGACGCCGTCTCGCGCCTGCTCGAAGACCCAGACCTCCACGACGACCCTTACCTGCCCGGCACCAACGCCTTTGGCGACCGCAACATCCAGCACAAGTACACCGACGACCTACCCGAGAACCACGAGATTTTCAAAGAGATTCGCCAGCTTGCAGACAGCTATCCCGAGAAACCCGTGCTGATCGCCGAAGCCGACGAGCCGAACATCACAGCCCTCAGCGTCATGTATGGCGGGCATGGCGACGAAGTCCAGCTGCCCATGGACTTCCAGATCGCCGATGCCAACGAGCTCTCCGCTCCAAAGTTCCGGAGGCTCTTCGCCGACATCGAAACCAACCCCGCCGACGGCTGGCCCGAGTACTTCTTCTCGAACCACGACCAGGTGCGCCAGTGGGAGCGTTACGCGCCCACGCAAACTGATGCCGAGCGCCTGCAGATTGCCAAACTGATGGCCGTGCTCGCCCTCACGCCACGCGGCACCTACCAGATGTACTACGGCGAAGAGCTCGGCATGCGCACCTCCGAACCCACGCGCAAAGAAGACGTCCGCGATCCCATCGGCGTCACCGGCTGGCCCAAAGAAAAGGGCCGCGACGGCGAACGCACGCCCATGCAGTGGACCTCCGCTGCACCCAACGCCGGCTTCACGGACCCCACGGTCACGCCATGGCTACCCGTGCCGCCCAGCGCCCGCACCGTCAACGTCGAAGCCGAATCGGCCCAACGGGAAAGCCTGCTCAACTTTTACAAGCAGCTGCTCAAGCTGCGTCACACCGAGCCCGCGCTGCTCTTCGGCAGCTACGTCGGCCTCACGCCCGATGACCCCGCCGTCTTCAGCTTCGAGCGCCACATCCCGGCCACGCAGGGTCACAGCCTTGTCGTCGCGCTCAACATGAGCCGCGACCCACACACTGTCGCGCTTGCACCGTCAGCCCACGGCAAAGTGCTATGCAGCAACTACACCGCAGACGGTCGGCCGCTAGATCTCACCAACCTCGCCCTGCCGCCCTTCGGCGCTGTTGTGATTTCTGAATACTAAGCACGAATCATCACACTCAAAGTTCTGAGCACCTCCGAAACAGACGCGGGCCGGCCCCAGTGTCGGGCCGGCCCACTTCTGATCAAACCGCTGCTGCCAACCCCTCCCGCAGGCTCTCCGCCGCACGGCAGAGGTTCGTCAGTGCCTCGGTCACCTCCGGCCATCCACGCGTCTTCAGCCCGCAATCAGGATTCGCCCACACCTGCTCCGGCCGCAGCGCCTTCAGCGCCAGTGCCAGCAGCTCCCGCATCTCCTCCGCAGGCGGCACCCGCGGCGAGTGGATATCCCACACGCCCGGCCCGATCTCGTTTGGATAGCCCTCGCGCCGAAATGCCTCCAGCATCTCCATCCGTGACCGCGCCGACTCCATGCTGATCACATCCGCATCCAGCGCCGCAATCGCCGGCAGCACGTCCTCGAATTCGCAGTAGCACATGTGCGTATGGATCTGCGTGTCGTCCCGCACCCCACTCGTTGCTAGCCGAAACGCCTCCGTCGCCCAGTTCAGATAGAACGCCCAGTCCGCCTCACGCAGGGGCAGGCCCTCGCGCAACGCCGGCTCGTCCACCTGGATGATGCCAATGCCGGCCTGCTCCAGATCGGCGACCTCATCCCGCAACGCACGCGCAATCTGAAACACCACATCGCGCTCCGGGATGTCATTGCGCACAAAACTCCACTGCAGGATCGTCACTGGCCCGGTCAGCATGCCCTTCATCGGCCGCTTCGTCAGGGACTGCGCATAGCTTGACCACGCCACTGTCATCGGCGCGGGGCGCGACACATCGCCATAGATCACCGGCGGCTTCACGCAGCGCGACCCATAACTCTGCACCCATCCGTTGCCGGTAAAGGCAAAGCCCTTCAGTTTCTCGCCAAAGTACTCCACCATGTCGTTGCGTTCGAACTCTCCATGCACCAGCACGTCGAGCCCGATGGCCTCCTGCCGACGGACACAGTCCTCTATCTTCTCGCGCAGAAACGCCTCATACGCGGTGTAGCCAAGGCTCCCCTTGCGATACGCCGCGCGCTGCTGCCGCACCTCCGCCGTCTGTGGAAACGACCCGATCGTGGTTGTCGGCAACAGGGGCAGCTTGAACCGCGCCCGCTGCGCCTCCGCCCGTTGCGGGTAGGACGATCCGCGCTGGAAATGCTTCGCCTCCAGGACCTCCACAGCACGGCGTACGGCAGGGTCCGTGCTGCTCTCCGCCGCCGCTCGCTCCCGCAGCCTCCGCGCATTGGCGGCAAAGGCCTCACCCGCCAGCTCAGGCCCGGCTGCCAGCGCCGCAAGCTCCTCCAGCTTTTGCTGCGCAAACGCCATCCATCCCCCAAGCTGCCGCGGCTGCAATGCCGTCTCGCTCGCGGTGTCATACGGCACATGCAGCAGCGAGCACGAGGGTGCCAGCTGCAAGCGCTCCGCCCCCAGCCGGCTCTGTAGCCCATGCACCTGCGCATGCACCCGCCCGAGCTCGCTCAGCCACACATTGCGCCCGTCCACGCAGCCCAGTGAAAGCACCTGCTCCGGCCCTATCGCCGCGGCCACCGCGGCCACCTCCTCCGGCGCACGCACTGCATCGGCATGCAGCCCCGCCGTGCCGAGCCCCACAGCCAGCGACAGGTTCTCCCGCAGCGCGCCAAAGTACGTCGTCAGCATCAGCTTCACCGGCACCTTCGCGAGCCGCGCATAAGCTGACCGGTACGCCTCCGCCCACGCCACTGGCAGGTCGGTCACTAGGCACGGCTCATCGATCTGCACCCAGGCCACGCCGGCCTCGGCCAACGCCGTCAACACCTTAACGTAAGCCGCGACCACCTTCGGCAGCAGTGCCAGCGGTTCGGTCCCATCTACCGGCTTGCCCAGTCGCAACAGCGTCACCGGTCCAATCAGCACGGGCCGCGCCTCAATGCCCAGCTCCCTCGCCTCGGCCAACTCGCCCAGCAGCTTGCGCGTGTCCACCGCAAACGGCAGGCCCGCCGACCACTCCGGCACCAGGTAGTGGTAGTTCGTGTCGAACCACTTGGTCATCTCCATCGCGGTCTGCTCGGCGCTGTTACGCGCCATCGCGAAGTACCGTTGCGTGGTCATCTCGCCAGCGCCGAACCGCGCCGGCGTCGCACCCACCAGCACCAGCGCGTCCAGCACCTGGTCATACAGCGAGAAATCGTTGCACGGGATCACGTCAACCCCCGCCGCCTTCTGCTGCCTCCAGTGCCGCTCGCGCAGGCCGCGGGCCACGTCCAGCAGCTCGGTCTCGCTGGTGCTGCCCTTCCAGAAGCTCTCCAGGGCAAACTTCAGCTCGCGCCGTTCCCCAATCCGCGGAAAGCCCAGGCAGGCGGTTGTGATCCTTGTTGCAGGTGTATGGCTCATCTTCGGTTCCCTCTCGGTTACAGCAAGGAACCACCCGTGCGCATGCGGCGGCCACCGGGGCACGCCAAAGCGCAACCCGGGAACACCCCAACAACACACTGGCCCAGTCCGCGAGGCCAACACGTCACGCGCACCCATGGTGGGAATGCGGGTGCACTCCTCCACGGCGGTGGCGGCAGGCCGGTATTCGGGCTCTGGGCTCACCTACTCGGTATCGCTTCCCACCGGCCCCATGCCGACAGTGCGTGGCCACTCCCTAAAGGGTGGACCGCATACCTTTCGTTCCCATCACCGCTGCGGGACAGCGCCGGAATCTCACCGGCTTCCCGTTTAACAGAACGTTCCCACGCCCTGCACCTGCACAGCTTCCGATTCTAATCTGGCCGCTCCTTCCCCGGTCGTCATCGCATCCAATCAAAGTCACCGTTTGGCAGCCTGATACTCTACGTTTTGGATAGGTTCGCGTGTTTGTCCCGCGCCGTCCCACAACACTCTTTCGAAGGAGCACGTACCCATGGCACAGCACCCGATGAACGGCAATTCCGGCAGCCCAGAAGGCACCCCAACCCCCACCAGCCTTCGCCTGAAAACAGGCCTTGCCGAAATGCTCAAAGGTGGCGTGATCATGGACGTGATGAACGTCGAACAGGCCCGCATCTCGGAAGAGGCCGGCGCTGTCGCCGTCATGGCGCTCGAACGCGTTCCCGCCATGATCCGTGCCGAAGGCGGCGTCGCCCGCATGGCCAACCCCAAGCTCATCAAGGAGATCATGGCCGTCTCCACCCTGCCCGTCATGGCCAAGGCCCGCATCGGTCATTTCGCCGAAGCCCAAGTGCTCGAATCCCTCGGCGTCGACTTCATCGACGAGTCCGAGGTCCTCACCCCTGCCGACGAGAGCCATCACATCGACAAGCACGCTTTCAAAACGCCCTTCGTCTGTGGTGCCAAGAACCTCGGCGAGGCCCTTCGCCGCATCGCCGAGGGTGCGGCCATGATCCGCACCAAGGGCGAGCCCGGCACCGGCGACGTCGTCCACGCCGTCACCCACATGCGCACCATCGTCCGTGAACTTAAGGCCCTCACCGTTCTCGACGACACAGAGCTTTACGCCGCAGCCAAGAACCTCCAGGCCCCCTACGAGCTCGTCCGCCTGGTCGCCAAGACCGGCAAGCTTCCTGTCCCCAACTTCTCCGCTGGCGGCATCGCCACCCCCGCCGACGCAGCCCTGATGATGCAACTCGGTGCCGAGACCGTCTTCGTCGGCTCCGGCATCTTCATGAAGGATGGCGCCACACCCCTCGATGTCCGCCGCTGGACCGACGCCGACGCCGAGATCGGTCTCTGCAGCAAGGAAGCCGTCGGCAACCCGCGCAACCCCGAAGACCACGAAGAGGCCGTCAGCCGCGCCAAGGCCATCGTCCTCGCCGCCACCCACTTCAACGACCCCAAGATCGTAGCCGAAGCCTCGGAAGCCATCACCGGCACGATGAAGGGCCTTGCTGCCGCTGCCATTGAAGAGTCGCAACGGATGCAGACGCGCGGCTGGTGACGCTCCGGGACTCACAGTAGAACGAAGGGCGCTCAATATTGAGCGCCCTTCGTCAATCCTGAAGCTTCAGGGGCGTGGCGTCCCGCCCTCGCCCCTGAGCCTTACCGGTAGCCGCCCGCAGCCTGCAGCAGGGACCCACTCAGCCAGCCCGCTTCGTCCGACGCCAGGAGGCTCACCACATCGGCGATATCCGTCGGCTGTCCCGTACGACCCAATGGTGTGCGCTGGATCGCCGCTTTCTCGAAGTCCGAACCGATAAATCCGCCCGCAACCGCGCCTTCCGTCTCCACCATGCCCGGATTGACTGCGTTTACGCGAATCTTGCGCGCTCCCAGCTCGCTTGCCAGTACCTTGGTGATCGTGTCCACCGCACCCTTGGTGCCGCTGTACACCGCCGAGCCCGCCGGCGCCAGTTCACTCACGACCGAGCCCACGTTGATGATGCTGCCACCCTCCGCCGGAAACAAGGGTAGCGCGGCTTGCGAGGCAAAGAGCAGCCCCTTCACATTGATCCCGAACATCCAGTCGAAGCTCTTCTCGTCAATCACTTCCAGCGGCCCAAACGCAAACACACCGGCGTTGTTGACCAGGATGTCCACTTTGCCGAAGGTCTCCTTGGTGGCCTGAAAGAGGGCTTCTACCGCGCTCTTGTCGGCAACGCTTCCGCCAACCACAAGAGCTTTGCCGCCGGCCGCCTCGATCTCCTTGGCGACCTTTTCCGCACCGGCCTTGTCGCTCGCGTAATTCACCACGACCGCCGCGCCATCGCTCGCCAAACGCTTTGCAATTGCCGCGCCAATGCCCTTCGACGCTCCCGTGACTACCGCTACCTTGCCCGTCAACTTCGCCATGTCCATCCCATCCTTTCAATGCTCGTCTAAATTTTGACGTTCATCGAAATGGATGAGTGACACAATCGTTCGATTCACATCGAAACAAGAATTCCCCGGTT
>CAXTVC010000068.1:4404-17645 GCA_964247615.1 uncultured Acidobacteriaceae bacterium | reverse complement strand
CCGTCGCCGATGATCCCGGGCTGACAGTACACTCAACGGGATGAAGGCGCGTCCGGCAGCGGTGATGAAGAAGACTCCCAAGGGGCCCCGCGCTGGCTCGAAGCGTGAGGCCGTGCCGGAGGTGGCGGTTGGCAGCCCGGCGCTGGATGGTTTGCAAGAGCGGCTGGGGTACACCTTTGGGCAGCCGGCGTTGCTCGTGCTGGCGATGACGCACAGCTCCCACATCTACGAGGCGCGGCTGGGGCGGGCGCGGGCCAATGGCGATGAGCCCAATGAGCCGGGGAGCGATAACGAGCAGCTGGAATTTCTAGGTGATGCCGTGCTGGGGTTGGCGGTGACGGAGCTTCTGCTGCGGGCGTTCCCGGAACGCACCGAAGGCGAGCTGACGCGCATGCGGGCAACGCTGGTGAGCCGCAAGCGTATGGCCGAGCTGGGTGAGGGGCTGCAGCTGGGTCCGGCGCTGCGGCTGGGCAAAAGCGCTGAAGCGGTAGACGGGCGGCAGAAGATGGCTGTGCTGGCCAACACGGCCGAGGCGGTGTTGGGCGCGGTGTACCTGGACGTGACGCGCGGGGCCGATGCCCGGGCACGGACAGGCGAAAAGGCGCTGCGCACCGTGCGTGAGCTGGTAGAGCGCCTGGTGGTCTCGCCGGATTTGCCGGGGATACGGGCGGCGCTCGAGGCCAGCCCGGGACGCGGCGCGCTGCGGGATGCCAAGAGCCGGCTGCAGGAGCGCGTGCAGGCCCTTGCGATTGGCAGGCTGGTGTACGTGGATGCGGGCGAGACCGGGCCGGCGCATGACCGGCGCTTCACGGTGGAGGTGCGGCTGGAGAGCCCCGAGGGTAGCCAGCGGGGCCTCGCGACCGGCGAGGGCGGCAGCAAAAAAGAGGCGCAGCAGGCCGCAGCAGGCGTTGCCCTGGAGCGATGGGATCGTCGGGAGTCGCCGTACGCCGAGTTGGAGGCAAGTTCACGTACGGAGCGCATGGCGTGAGGGCCGGCAGTGCGGGCCCGGCCCGACGACCTTCAGAATCATTACCCCGACGATCACCGCCAGGCCCGCTCGACACCTTTGCATCGGTGCTGCGCATCGTGGTGGTGGGGATGTTCTTGCTGACGTTTCTGTTTCAGACGTACCGGATCCCTTCCGGGTCAATGATCCCCACGCTGGAGATCGGCGATTGCGTGGCGGTCAGCAAGCTGGCTTTCGGCAGTGCCTCCTTGCCACAGTGGCTGGCGAAGGCATTGCCGCCAGCAGGCGTGCATCGGGGCGACCTGGCCGTGTTTCATTTTCCGCCGAACCCGGCGCGCCTGTTGGTCAAACGGGTGATCGGGTTGCCGGGTGACCGGCTCTATCTACGCAGCGGGAAGGTCTTCCTGAACGGAGAACCCTTGCCGGAGCCGTATGCGCTATACACGCCGTCCCGCCCGGATGTGTATCGGGACGAGTTCCCGAACCTGCATGAGACGGACCCGAATGTGGACCCGGCATGGTGGCTGGCGCTGCGCCGCACGCTGCGCGGGGATGGAAGCCTGGTGATCCCGCCCGGGCGGTACTTCGTTCTGGGGGACAATCGCAACAACAGTGAAGACAGCCGCTATTGGGGATATGTCCCCGCGTCAGAGCTGGTGGGGCGACCCCTGCTGGTGTACTTTGCCGTGCCAAACGGTGCGGATGCGCCCGAGGGTGGACTGTTGGCGCGTCTGGAGTGGGTAGGCAGATGGGTACGGGCACGCGTGGGCGTGCTGAAGTAAGCGGGCTTGGCGGACGGGGTCGGGTACACTGATTTGACCCTGCCGCGCGGCGATACTCGCCACACCGCAGCGTCGGTGAGCTGCCAGAGGATGAGAAGCGAAATGATGGAACAGAGCGCGGCTTCGCCGGCAGAGGTAGCTGACAGGCCAACGCAGGAGCGACCCGCCAGGGAACAGGCAACAGAGGTGACCGAGACGCCGCTGGAGGCTATCGCTTCTATGGCCGTCGTCCTGGTGATCGGGCTGTTTCTGTTCGGGTTTGTGTTCCAGAATTTCGAGATTCCTTCTGCCTCCATGCAGAAGACACTGCTTATCGGGGACCACGTGGTGGTCGACCGGATCACGCTCTCGCCCAGAACCCCATGGGCCCCGTTCATTCACTATCGGCCGGTACAGCGCGGCGACATCATCGTCTTTCTGAAGCCAAACCCGGAGACGCCGGACCTGATCCTCGTGAAGCGGGCCATTGGTCTGCCAGGCGACCGCATCCATCTGCAGCATGGCACGGTGTACCTGAACGGCGTGCCGCAAACGGAGCCGTATGCAGAGCAGCCACGGGATGATGACAATCCGCAGCATGCTTATGAGCACTCGCGTGATGACTTCCCGGCCGATATCCAGGGTATCCAGGAGGTTTCCACGGCAAACCATGCGGCAGTGTGGGCGGAAAACCTGCCCAGCCACGTGATGAATGGGGAGATCGTGGTGCCGCCCGGCAAGGTGTTTGCCATGGGTGACAACCGCACCGAGAGCCTGGACAGCCGGTACTGGGGCTTTGTGCCAATGGAGAATCTCGAAGGCCGGCCCATGTTCGTGTACTGGTCGTTTAAAACGCCGGCGGATCAGGAAGACAAGACCAGCCTGGGCGACCGGGTGGCCTTTTTCACGCATGAGCTGACGCACTTCTTCACCCAGACCCGCTGGGGACGCACCTTCCACGTGACGCGCTAGGCATCGCTGCCAAGACCTACCGGGCTCCGTACCTACGACATGCACCCCCACCCACCAGAAACCGTTCTCCCCGCGCCCCCTTCGGGCGCCGAAGCAGACGACCTGCGTGCGGACGTACCTGTCTGGCGGCGACGCCTGCTTTGGATCGGCAGTGCCCTGCTTCTGCTGGCGCTGCTGATCCTGACGCCTCCCCTGGTGAACGCGAATCAATATCGCGGCAAGATCGCGGAGTCGATGAGCAAAAGCCTGGGCCGGCCGGTGCACCTGGACAACGTCTCGCTGCACCTGCTGCCAACGCCGGGCTTCACCCTGCAAAACCTTGTCGTGAGCGAGGATCCGGCCTTTGGTGCCGAGCCGACCATTCGCGCCAACACGGTGGAGGCCACCCTGCGGGTGAGCTCGCTTTGGCATCGTCCGGTCGAGTTCTCCCGGGTGCGCTTTGTGGAGCCGAGCGTGAACCTGGTGCGCGATGCGGGCGGACGCTGGAATCTTTCTGACGTGCTGCTGAACGCGTCGCACGTCGAAAGCGCCCCAACCAGCCAGCGCAAGGCAGGGCCGAAACCACGCTTCCCCTACATCGAAGCGACGGGGGGCCGGGTCAACATAAAGATCGGCCAGGAGAAGCTGCCGTTCTCGCTGACCGACGCGGATTTCGCGCTCTGGTTGCCTTCGCCACAGCAGTGGCGCGTGCGGCTGATTGGCCACCCCGCCCGCACGGATACCTACATAACCGACCCGGGACGCGTAAGGATCGAGGGCGAGCTGCGCCATGCAGCTACCGCGGCGGCTGTCCCGGTGGACTTCCATGCGAGTTGGCATGACGCACCCCTGGGCGAGGTGACACAGATACTCAACGGCGATGACTGGGGATGGCGTGGGTCAATGAACCTGGATGCAACCCTGACCGGCACGCTGGGCGATGCCCGCATGGCGAGCAAGCTGACCCTGGGTGGTCTGCGCCGGGCGGAGTTCTTCCCCGCCCAGCCGCTGGATCTTCAGGTGACCTGCGGTTCGGGGTTCACCCTGCACCCGGCGACCCTCAGCACGCTGCGCTGCAGCCTGCCAGACGACGCGCCGGAGCCGCTGACCCTGACCGCGGAGGCAGTTCATCTGCAGGGGTTGGGGGACATCCCGGTGTCCCTGAAGGGCAATGCCATCCCGGTGCGATGGGCCCTGCTGTGGGCGTCCCTTTATTCGCGACGAGTTCCCACCGATTTGCCCACAACAGGAACGGTTGATGTGGACCTTGCGCGGGGCGCGACGGTTGTGCAGGAAGCACCCGGGCGCCTCAACGAAGAACCGGTGCAGGTGACTCCACCGCGGTCCACTTCCCTGGCCACCCAGCGCAGTTGGACCGGCGTAGTGCGGTTGGCTCTCCCTGCTCCCGGTGGCCCCGGAGTGGATGGTGTACCAGCCACCAATGTCCAGGTCTGGAACGCGATGCCGGCGGAGGCAGGCGGACGTTGGCCTGCGTTGCATCTCCCCGCAACGCCCACCAGGCTGGGTCCGGATGCTGCGGTGACCCTGGCGGGAGACCTGGCAGAGAACGGGTACAGCTTTACCGTGGACGGGAGTGCCCCGGCAGCTGCCCTGCTGCAACCCGCTCGCTACCTGCCACCGCTGATGGACGGTCTCGAGACAGTGCTGCCAGCTGTTTCGGCCCCGGGAACGCCGGTGCAGGTCCAGTTCACCTGCACGCGCCATTGGGCATCGCCCCAGAGCTGCGTCAGCGCGGAGGGGGGCGAGGGAGAACGGACATCGCCTAAACCCGGCAGAAAGGCGGCTGGGAAACGCACCAGGGGACACGGGAACCGGCGTTAGCCGATCTCAGCGGCTACGCTACTTGCAGCGACTTCGCTACTTGTTCTGTGGACCAGGGACAAGCTGCCGTGTGTGAATCACCGAACGCAACTCCGGCACGCCACCGTCGTTGACCTGCACCTCGGTGGGAGCGGACTCTACGAGCACGCGCTGCGTGGTCTGGCCAAAGCCCGGGACGCGGACGCGCTGCGTTGCGCTGAACTGCCCGGACCGCACAATAAGCGGCACCTCGGCCGTAGCGGCACCCTCATTACGGACGGTGACCGCGACCAGGTAGCCGGTATTGTGGCCGGGCCCGGCCGGTGTCTGGCTGGTCTCCAGGTTGGCGATGGAGAGATCGGGCAGGCCGCGGTCCCGCAGCACCCAATCATTGAAGAACCAGCCGAGATCCTTGCCACTCTGACGTTCCAGCAAATGCTGAAAGGCGATCGCCTGCGCCTCAGCGGAGCTCTGCGAGACGGGCTGTGTACGCCAGGCAGCCAGGGTGGAGCGCAGGGCTTTTTCGCCGGCGAGATCCCGCAGCATCCACCAGACAGCGGCCGCTTTGCGCCGATAGAACAGCTCGTCGGTCGCGGAGATCAGGGGCTGCCCGGGCTTCGTGTCGGTGGGTGAAGTGAACTCCGGTTCGGCGAGACTGACAGGCTGCATGAGCTCCCCGAGCTGGTTCAGCGCTGCCCCGCGCCCGGTCTCGCGCTCGATCCACAGCAGTGTGAAGAACTGGGCCAGGCCCTCATCGATCCAGGGCTGGCCGGTCTGCACCCAACCGTGGGTCAGGCTATACACGAGAGCGGGAGCCTCGGGTGAGGTCTCCAGCGTAGCCGCGGGGGCCACCAGAAAAGGCCCATCCTGAAAGGGCTGGCCCGGGTGGTCCAGCAACGTGACCACCGAGAGCGGCCGGGGACCAAGCCATTCGGCGATCAGGGAGCCGGCGTGGTCGGCAGCCGCGCCAAGGCCCGCGGCTGTGCCGGGATCAGCGGAGACCAGGGCCAAAATCGGTTCGGAGGTGCCCGCATTAGGCATTATTTTGGGCTGAGCCCCTGCAGGGGCAGCCGGGGCAGCCTCGGGATTGGAACTGCTGGACCCTCCCGGGGCAGGCTCCCCGGCGGCATCCGGCACAGCTCCACCGCCGAGCAGGACCTCGGGCTGCCCAATCAGAAACAGGCTAGGCAGGCGGAACCCGAGGGGCTCCGGGGCGAACTCCGCCGTCGCAATGCCGGATCCAGTAGCCGTGGGAGCGCTCGGGTCGTCGGCGGTCGCTTTCAGATCGGCGCGGCGACCGGAGAAATAGGCCGCGACGGGCGGCTCGCCCATGTACTCCACGCTCAATCGAAGGCGGACCACGGCCGCCTGTTCCCTCGCCCGCATCCGGCCGATCGCGGTGAAGAGGGTGTTGCCCTCGGAAAGAAAGAGTTGCGGCGAGGACACCGGGTACCAGAGCACATCGCCAAAGCCGCGCAGGCCTGTCCAGCCAGGACTGACCCCATCCCAATCGGCTTGCCGGCCCTGGCTGCTGCTGGCGCCCACGCGGGCGAGGCGGCCGCTATCCTGCGCCACGGTGCCGGTATAGAAAAGGTCGAGTGAGACCGAGGCGCCCGGGGCGAGCGGCTCGGGCAGCGCCAGCACGGCCTCTGTCGCCGCACCGGTGTGGTCGGCGTCCGTATCGACGTGGTGCTGAGCGAGCGTCAGCGGCAGGCGACGGTCGCCGTCCAGCAGGGTCGCACTCTCCCAACGGAGGCTGGAGGAGACCTGCAGGGCGATCTGTCGCAGGGGGGCCTGGCCGTCGTTGCGGACGGTGAGACGCGCCCGTGTACTGAGCCCACTGCGCTCCAGATTGAGCCGGGTATCGAGATCGTAGCCCGTGATCGTCAACGCCTCGCGCTCCGTGTCCGAGACGTCGGCTTTCGCGTCTTCGGCGGGCACTTTGGCGTCCGTCTGGGCCGCACTATTTTGGGCGGACGTGGCAGCGGGTGAGGGAGGCTCGCCGTGGCTCTGGATGATGATCTGCCCCTTGTGCGGGGTGGCTTCGTCCGTTTGACTGGCTGGGTCCGGCGCCGGGGCGGGAGGTGGCGCAGGAACAGGGACTTGCGCCAGCAAACCACCCGCCAGCAACGCGGGGGAGGCAAATCTCGCCACTTTATGTAAGAAACGTATCCGCACAGCCTGCCTCAAGATCCGAGGCCCTTCTGTGGCCTTCCCTGCTTGGACGCCCCCGGGGCGCCCGGGCGAGCCGTCGCGGCACGCCGCTGCCGCATGGCCTCAAACATCACCACGGCCCCTGCAACCGAGACATTCAGGGAGGAGACGCTGCCTGCCATGGGAATCGAGAGTAGAAAATCGCAGGTACGCTTCACCAGATCATGCAGGCCGGTGCCCTCGGAGCCAAGCACAAGGCAGCAGTCGGCGTTGAAGTCGAAGTCGGTGTACACGGGATCGCCGCGCTCATCGAGACCGACAATCCAGACCCCCGCCTTCTTCATGGCTTCGAGCGCCCGGGTCAGGTTGGTCACGCGCGCGATCCGCACATGCTCACTGGCGCCCGCCGAGGTCTTGGCAACGGTGCCGGTCAACGGCGCGGAACGGCGCTCCGGCAACAGGATGCCGTCCACTCCGGCGCCATCGGCGGAACGCAGCAGCGCGCCGAGATTATGGGGATCTTCCACCCCGTCAAGCGCCAGGAAAAACCGCCTGCCGCTGGGGCCGGCCGGGGTGGCGAGCAGGTCTTCCAGGGCCAGAAAACTGCGTTCCCGCACAAAGGCGACCACGCCCTGGTGCTGGTCGGTACGGGCATAACGGGTGAGCTGGTCGCGGGGCTCGCTTTCCACCCGCACGCCGGCCGCGCGGCAGAGCTCAAGCAGTGTTTCCAGCCGGGGATCGCGGCGCGCCTCCCGCTCACGGGCAACGCTGAGGTGATCGAGCTGCTCAGGCCGTGCCCGCAACGCCTCGTTCACCGGATGCAGACCATACAGCACGTCCATCCCTCCAGTGTAACGGTGGGGCCTCCCCGATCATCTGTCGCAACAAGACGCAATCCGACGCGCTGCCCGGTAAACTTGGGGGACAAGGGCTGTTTCCGGGAGACTTTCTTTTGCGAGCTAACGTCAAAATCGGTGTGAACGCATCGAACGCACTCACCGCGGAAGCCGCCCGGGCTATTGAGCTGCAAAACGCGGCCATCGCGAACGGCCTCAAGCGACAGGATCCCGAACTGCTGGACCAGCTGATCGAGACATACCAGCACCGGTTGATGCGCTACCTGATGTTTCTCACCGGTAAGCGCGAGGTGGCCGAAGACCTGTTTCAGGAGGTCTGGATCCGCGTGCTGCGGCGCGGCTCGCAATACAACGGCAAGGCGCGCTTCGATACATGGATTTTTACCATCGCCCGCAACCTGGTGATCGATCTGTCGCGGAAGCGGACCATGGCGTCGCTGGACGAGATGCGCGAAGGCGGCGAAGATGAGCGGCCCTTTGAAATCGCCGAAGACAGCCCCTCGCCGCTCGAACAGTATGAGTTCAAGGAGAACGCTGCGGAGCTCGCCGTGGTGCTGCAGACGCTTGAGCCAAACTACCGTGAGGTGCTCACCCTGCGCTTTCACGAAGAGATGTCGCTGGACCAGATCGCGACATTAACGCAGGCACCACTGTCTACCGTGAAATCGCGACTTTACCGCGGTCTGGCCGCCCTGAAGCCGACCCTGCTGGGCCTGCGAGCCCGTCCAAAAGCCTCCGAGGCGACGCGATGAACCTGCGACCTGGAACCCGAGCCGACGCGCCAGCCCCCCGGGAAGCACAAAACAGGCGTGACGTGGGTTTTGCACGCGCCGCAGTGGTCAATCGCACCCACCGCGTCATCCGTGAGCAGGCATTGCGGATGCAGGAAGACCGCCGGCGTTCCCGCAGCCTGCTTCTGCCCGTCCTGATCTGCTCTGCGCTGATCGCGGTAATCTGCTACGCCGTCTGGGGCATGATGGACGGCTATGACCTGACGCCGAGCGGCGTGCCGGACGCGAGCGACCAGGTGCTGTTTATTCTGCTCTGGTCCCTGCCCATCACCATGGTCGTGCTTGGCATGACGTGGCTACAGCGTCGCCGGAACGGAAACGGAGAACAGACACGATGACCTCGTGGTGGCCGGGCAGATCGACGGAGTTGTCGGCCGGCGACGATGAGTTACGGATGATTCCGCGCTGGTCCATGATCCTGGCGCTGGTGCTGTTTGCCGCCATGCAGTACGTGTTTCACGGGGTCATGCCGCACCATAAGCACGAACTGCTGCCGCTGCGCCTGATGATGGGCTACGCCTGGGGTTCGCTGGTGGCCAGCTACGCCCTTCTGCTGGGCTATGTCAGCCGCGATGTGAAGCGGCGCGGCATGTCCGCCGGGCTCTGGATGCTGGTTTGTGTTGTGTTGCCGGGTGGCATCGGGGCGGTGGTCTACTTCCTGTTGCGGCAGCCTGTGCTGTCGCGGTGCCCACACTGCTCCACCTCGATTGCGTCCTCCTTTCATTTTTGCCCGCAATGCCAGTTCCAGATGGCGCCCGTCTGCGGCTTATGCCATCGCGGTGTCAGGATTACCGACGTTTTCTGCACGACGTGTGGCCATGATCTTGCCGAAGACAACGCCCCTGGCCGTCTGCGCGCCTACAGCGACTAATCACGCCGCGCCAGGGCACCGTCGCCGCAGAGATATAGTCGGGAGGGACAGGGTTACCGCACCACATGCCAACCTCCACCCCCCTCACTGCCCTCATCGTTGACGACGAGCCGCTTGCCCGGCAGGAGCTGCAGTACCTTCTGGACCTTGCTGGCGGTGTGTCGGTGGTCGCCCAGGGAGCCAACGGTATTGAAGCTGTCGACCTGATCCGCACCCACAAGCCGGATGTGGTGTTTCTGGACGTGCGCATGCCCGGGCTGGATGGCTTTGCGGTACTGCGCAAGCTGCTGACAGCAGACCGCTCTTCCGCCCTGCCACAGGTCGTCTTTGCCACGGCCTTTGACCAGTACGCGGTCAAGGCGTTCGAGGTGAACGCGGTGGATTACCTGCTGAAGCCGTTCGACAGTCAGCGTCTGGCAAAGACGCTGGAAAAGGTACGCTCCCGCGCCCGGGGTACCGAGCCTGCGGAGGATGCACCGGTGGAGACCCGGCGTGAGACCGTCCGCACACGCGCCATCCCTGTGCCAACCCCGCTCGCTCGAGCGCTTGTGGCCGAGCCGGTGGCGAACGCCGGCCCCGTCGCTGGCAGCCGGGCTCGCCTGTGGGAAGCCGCCCAGGCCAAGCTGGATACGCTGCTGCGCATGGTAGAAGAGGGTGCGCTGGGCGGACCGGGGCCCTCAACCAGTCCTGGCCGAACAGGGCGCGTGGTGGTGCGGCTCGGCGATCGCCTGCTGCTGGTCGATCAGAAGGATGTCTGCTTTGCCTCGATTGAAGAGGGCCGTATCTCCGTGGTCACCAAGACCCTGGAGGGCGACTCCAACGTACGCACGCTCGAGGAGCTCGCCGACCAGCTTGACCCCACGCAGTTCTGGCGGGCACACCGGTCGTCTCTGGTCAACCTGCAGCATATCCGCGAGGTCATGCCGTGGTTCAAGTCAAGCTACAAGCTGCGCATGGATGACCGCAATGGGACGGAGATCCCGGTAAGCCGCTCGCAAACTAGGCGGCTCCGCGAGCTGTTCAACTTGTAACTGCCGTGCCTACTGTTTGGGTTGCGCCGGGGCCGGGTCTCCAGCCGCCTTCCGCTCGCGCCGATGTTTCAAGTACGCGATCGCGTCCGGGTAAAACTCAAAGGCAATGGAGCCCAGGGCACCCTCTGCCGTGACGGTAAAGCCGCTCTCCAGCGTCTGGCCCACACCCCGGTCGGCCGCCGGGTAGTACAGGTTTGAAATGGCGCCGCCGATAAGGTTTCCGCCAATGTTGGAGTAGCTCGGCTGCCATTTGCCATTGTCGCCCTTGCAGCGCACCGTGGACAGCAGCGCATACCCAAGGCGGTGCTTCGCCGAGCCCTGTCCCAACCGGAAATAGCGGGGATCCTGATGCAGCAGGCTGGGCAACACGGCGTTGCCCCAGAAATTACCGTCGACATTGTCGGCGTACGCCGCGCCAAAGCGCTTGGCATAGCCTCCGAAACCTCCACCGTACTCGGGATAGGTGTTCTGCCCCTGCTCGATGCCAGCGTTAATAGCGGCGAGGCCGAAGGGAAAGGGATCCGTCGCGGAGTGGAACCAGAGATCGAACTTCTGGGAAGGCCGAAGAGGCTGGGCTTTGCCGCTGTTTACCGTGTTGAACGCGGGCATGATGCCAAGCAGACGCTGCTTCTTTTCGGCCTCCAGCTCGTCCTTGCTGGAGGGCGTCTGCATCCCTGCTGTCACGTTCTGCTCAGCGCCCTTGGGGGCCTGCGGCACGGGGCTATCCGGCACAGCTCCGGATGCGGGATTCTGCGAGTAAGCCAGGGAACACGAGCCCAAAGCAAGGGTGGACCACAGTATGGAAAGGCGAAAAGGTCTCATCACGGCCAAACATCCATCATACGCGGCTGAGGAGGTTAGGGAGCCTCGCGCATGGAGGGGTACACGTGTCCTAACGGATTTGCTACTCTCGCGCAATGGCTATGAAATCGAGGTCGGCACGGGGGTCGCTGCGGCGGGTAGGGTTGGTCGTGCTGAGCGCTCTTCTGCTGGCCTACCCGGTGGACTGGCTCGTCTGGCGGGTGCTTTTGTTGGCCGGTCACGGCATGGGTGTGGTCCCCGTGACAGAGACCACCGCGGCGACACTCAAGGGCAATCGCTTCGAGGTGTACTCGCAACAGCAAACCACCGTGAATTGCAGCCAGTCCCTTTTGCCCGAAGCGGGGGCGGGGCCGTGCTGGTGGCTACGCCGGCACCCTCAGATCGTTACGCAGTACTGAGCGGCGAACATCGTTTACGGGCCGGGATGGCCATGCTGCAGCCAATTGAAGCGATACACCACGCCCAGCGTGCCGACCTTTGAAAAGATGTGACCCGCATTCGCGGTCGCGCCCGAGGGATCGAATGGCACCTGCCAGATTTGGCCCTGCCCGTCGAAGAGCAAGGCAAGCTTCGGACTGATATCGGCCTCAAAGCCCAGACCGGGTGAGATCACGTCGCCTGTCGTCTGCAGGTACCGGAACGCCTGCATGGGCACGGCGAGGCCGCCGTTCTGGTAGTTCAACTCGCCGCGGCCGTACAGGAAATCCACGTAGGGCCGCACAAAACGGTAACGCTTCTGCACCCGCAAGCCGCCCTCCACATGTTCCTCCCCCACAACGGAACCGCTGTTGATCGGGTACGTTCCACGCAGTTCAATCGAGGGCAACAGGCCGTAAAAGGGCTTGAAGCCGATGTCCAGGCCCGCGGTAATCCCCAGATTGCGGCTGCCGTACAGGCCTGTGTAGGCACCTGTGAGGCCGACGAAGACCGAAGGGACGACCCCGCGGCTGGCCGTAGGGATGCTCTGGGCCGTGAGGAAAGAGGCAGTCAAACAGGAGAAAACGCATACAAGCAAAAATGAGGCAAAGCGGTTAGTGCGCAAACGAACTCCTTGTGTCCCGATAAGAATAAGACGGCGAGAGAGGCATGGCGAGCACCTCCCGTGCCCAAATCTGCGACACTCCGTGCCGAATCCCTTTGATTCCTATCCTGGGACAGGTAGCCGGATGAAGAAAAAGCAAAGAATGCAGCGGAATCGCGGCTTTTCGGGATCAATTGCACGTTCGTACTAGTACTCCAGCCACTTACCAGAGATCACTGCAAGTTACCAACTTGTGGCTGGGGTCACGCTTGCGGCAGGTTAAGTTAATCAGGTACCCGGGAGTCACCCAGAACTCAGACAGAACGGGACACGAGTTGGAGCCCGGCACCACAGGGCGAGTACGGCAAGCAGAATGGCGTTGGAAGCAGGGCGCGCCAAGACCGACGGAAGGTCCCGGAAGTGCGGAGACAGCTAAAAAGCTGTCCCGTGTTTCAGATCCACCCTTCCTTGACCACCACGCGTTGTGCGTGGAAGTAGATGGTTCCAGGAGAACATGATGCGTTTGAAGAACTTGGCAGTGAGCGTTCTTGCATTAACAGCAGCAGTGGCCTGCCGCAGCAGCTTTGCCGATACATTGAAACTGGTGAGCACCTCCGGAAACGTAGCCGGTGGCGTGGACGTTTATCCCTATAACCTCAGCCTGAATGGCAGCAGCACAACCCCCATGATGTGCATCAACTACGACGACCATGTAACCGTCGGAGAGAGCTGGCAGGTTACCGGCACGCACGTCTCGACAGCCTCATCCACCTCACTGCAGGAAGATGCCTGGTTGTTTTCGCAGGTAGGCAAGGGCACCTACAGCGATGCCGACATTCAGTTCGCCGTCTGGTACATCCTGGATTCCGACGTAGCGAGCAACTCTGGCTATGACGTCACGGCACAGCATCTGGTGAACCTGGCCCAGGCTGCCGTACCTGGCCTTACAAATGGCTTTCTGAACCAGTACACCGTCTACGCGCCCGTTACCACGGCAGCCGCTCAGAAAACCTGGACAGAAGGCCTGCCGCAGAGCTACATCTCTGCGGACCCGACCGCCGTCACCCCCGAGCCCTCCAGCCTGCTTCTGCTTGGAACGGGCCTGGCCTCTGCAAGCACCCTACTCGTGCGCCGTCGCACCCTTCAGGAGCAGATGTAAGTCTAAGGTTCCCTTGTTTCCTGGCGTGTTGCCTA
>CAXTVC010000068.1:0-4304 GCA_964247615.1 uncultured Acidobacteriaceae bacterium | reverse complement strand
AGGATGCCGAAGCCAGCGCCCTTCATAATCTTGCCTGTGATAAAGCCTGCGATGATACCGATGATGATCCACGCGATTACGCCGTGACCCATAGTGTTCTCCAATGTAAGGATATTTTGTGATTTGTGGGCCCGACCGCTGCTCGACAGGTTAGTAGAGTGCTCCCGGGCTGCGACAGGTTGCGTGCGATAGCGGAAAATCGGCCTAAACAGGGCGAAACAGCAAACATTGACTAAGAAAGGTCTGGAAGGTACGTGGCCGTGAACCGACTGAGACCAAAGTTTTCTCCGCAAGTTACCCTCGTTCAGCGATAGCAAGCATATTTCTTACACTTTTCGCATCACACCCTGTAGCCTTATTTCAAGCAGTATGTGGGAGTTCTAATGCGCTTGCGTCTTTTAGCGGCTTTGACCGCAATGTCTCTTTCCTCGGGTGTCGCGTTTGCTGATGCGGGATCCACGTCCGCTGGCGTAAAAGCAGCTAGCGGCGTGATGGTTGCTGGCGGCGGAGCCGGTGCCATAGCGGTTGTCACCCACCTCTTCAGCAACAAAAGCGAGGGTCATGCCATGGCAGTGACCAAGGCTCCTGAGATCAGCACCTCTGGCATGACTGCCGGCCTGGTTCTGCTGGCAGGCGGCATCCTGATCGCGCGTGGTCGGCAGCGCACACAGGAAACAGTCAGCTAACGATTACTTGGGATCTCTGCCGTGCCGTCGTTGAAAAGTTCCACAGGTTTCCAGCTGGGCATACCCCGCCGCCTGTGGATCTTCCTCACCATTCTGGCTGCAGAAAATACCCTAGCCGTACAGTTGCCACATCCGTGGTTCAACATGTACTTGTATCGAGGCCTGCCCATTGTCTTTGGGCTGGCCTTGATCTTTTTTGGGCGTATTCCCTTCCGTAGCGCTTTTCTACCAGATGAGCCAATCCGTATCGCACCGGCCGCATGGCACGGGGCTACGCTTGCACTTCTCGCCTCGCTCGAAGTCATTCTGTTGCAGCGCTTCGGCACCGAGCCTGCCGGACCGGCGCTGCGTGCGGCCGTTGCGTTGTGGCTGTATCTCTTTCCCGTTCTCGCAGCGACCCTCATCCTCAGCTTTCTCTCGCTCCGGAAGGTGCTGGCTCTTGGCCGCTCATTGCGATCTGCCTGGCTATACGCGGCCGTCTCGGCGGCCCTTGTGGTGTTTCTGCGGGAGAAATTTCGCCTCGCCTGGGGTACTTCCACCTCAAGTCTCGGCTCGGCCGCGCTGACGGCGGCTTTTAACGAAGCCCAGTGGCTGCTACGACGGATTTACCCAGTGGTGGTGCAGGATCCTGCTTCTCACCTGCTTGGAACAGATCGTTTTCTCGTCATTGTGGGAGGAACGTGCTCGGGGCTGGAGGGTCTGGCTCTCATGAGTGCCTTCTCCGCCGTATGGCTGATCTACGCGCGCCACGAATTGCGAATCGCCCGCGCGCTGTTGCTGGTACCCGTCGCACTCGGCCTGATGTGGGCCCTGAACCTGGTGCGACTGGTCGCGCTGATCGCGATCGGGGACGCGGGGCATCCCGCGATAGCCACGCAGGGGTTCCATTCAGAGGCTGGCTGGATTGCTTTCAACCTGGTCAGCCTCGGTTTCCTGCTCACGGCGCAACAGATCCAGTGGTTTCGCAAGGCCATCCCGTATTCACCCCAGTCGAGCGGCACGTCCTCACTTCCCGACAGCTCACGCTTTGTGAACTTGCCGGCGATCTATCTGGGCCCCTTTCTTGCGATTACGGCGGCCTCGGTCCTGAGTCAGGCTGCTTCGGCAGGGTTCGACCGTTTTTACGCTTTACGCCTGGCTGCCGCCCTGGGTGTGCTATGGCTCTATCGCCGGGAATACCAGAGGCTCGACTGGCACTTTGGCGCGCTCGGACCGTGTGTCGGTCTGGGTGTCGCGGCAATGTGGCTAGGCATTCGCCCGTTACTCGCACATTGGGGCGTCGCAGGAG
The DNA here is from genome assembly GCA_964247615.1 of uncultured Acidobacteriaceae bacterium. Lineage (GTDB taxonomy): Bacteria > Acidobacteriota > Terriglobia > Terriglobales > Acidobacteriaceae > Granulicella. Next base: position 2,330 of record CAXTVC010000068.1, on the reverse strand, counting down.
TTGAAATCGACGGAACGGCCGCAGGTCTCGCCGCCATCTCTCTCAGGGAACGTACCTTCTGGGTTGCGTGTCGTGTTCTTTCGGCAGTGATCACCGTTCCCATTGCGGAAGAACTGGCCTTTCGTGGGTATCTCGCGCGCCGCTTCATGGATCCAGATCCGGAGCGTGTCCCGTTTTCGCGCCTGAGCGTTCCGGCCATTGCCGCAAGCTCCCTCGCCTTTGGTGTCGTGCACGGGCACATGTGGCTGGCGGGCACGCTGGCCGGTGTGGCCTTTGCCATGGTGGCGCGCCGCAAAGATCGATTCGGCGAAGCCGTAGCCGCGCATGCCGTGGCGAATCTAGCGATCGCGATCGTTGCTCTCGCACGGCATGACTACAACCTTTGGTGAAGCAGAGAGAAGGACCTGTGACCGGAGCATCAGCGTGGCATCCAATGCCTGTGTTTTGAAGATGGGAGTCTTTGATGGCCTTAGATAAAGTGGTGTACACGGCACATGCGTTAGCGACGGGTGGACGTGACGGCGTGGCGAAGTCTGACGACGGCAAGCTGGACGTCAAGCTGGATCCACCCAAGGTGATGGGTGGCGGCGGCACGGGAACCAACCCCGAGCAACTGTTTGCTGCTGGTTATGCGGCCTGTTTCATCGGTGCAATGAAGTTCGTGGCGAACACGCAGAAGCTCAAGCTGCCCGACGATGTATCCATCGATTCGGACGTCAGCTTCGGACCGCTGGCGAACGGTGCCAAGGGATTCGGCATTGCCGTGGACCTGAAGGTGCACGTACCCGGTATGGACAGACAACAGGCTGAGCAGCTGGTCCACCAGGCGCACGAGGTCTGCCCGTACTCGAATGCGACGCGCGGCAACATCGACGTCAACTTGTCCTTAGCGTAGAAGCGGACCAGGGTGTTGGGACGCCAGCAGACTGGCCCCCAACACCCTTTTCTTCTGAAATCCTTCGTGAAAAGCAGGGGACATCCAGTTCTGCCAAGGGTGAACTCCTGCACGGATGTTCCGGTTGGGACGTGAATCACCGGTCCTTAAATGCCGGGCGGGGGTGGCGGCGGTCCAGGGTGCAGAAAGCGGTTGTAGCCATCGCGAAAAGCCTGCCTGTACTCACCTATGGCTGGGGGAGGAACGGGCGGGTTGCGGAAGCGAGGGTGGCGGTCGAACACAGGAGGACGTCCTTCGGCGACGTCATGCCGCGCTGCCTCAAAGCCATCATGCATACCCTGTTGGTAGACCACGCCTGGCGATAGCGGGGGTGGCGGCGGAGCATAGTACACCGGACGCGGGTGAGAACACCCGGCCAGCAGAAACAAGCAGGCGAACAGGGATAGGGCTGCGGCTTTCATGAGGTCTCCACGAGGCTTTCAGGAAGTGAGCCTCGCATGGAGAAAACCGATTTGGAGGGAGAAGTTGCCACAACCGACCGCATCAGGCCTGGAAAATACACCTCGACTCACGCTGCGAGGCGAACTTGATGCTGACAAGAGATACTGCTAGTCGTGATCCTCGTGCAGCCTTTCCTGATTCTGCGAAGAAACGCTAGGGATGTGCTTTCATCCAGCGCTGGGCACTCAACTCGATGGTGATGCTAAGCGCGAGCAGCAGCACAGAGACGCAAAACGCGCCGACGATCCACGTGAGCTCAATGCGCCCTTTCATCATGAAGTAGTCGAGCAGTCCAAAGACAAGGACGAGCACGGCAGCTTCAGCACAAAAGGCGGAGCAGCGGCGGGAGAGGATCGGCACAAGGTCGGTCCCCCGTGTAACAGCGGCGGAGGCACTACGCGGCTCATTGGCCTGCGCGAGGTGCAGCGTTGTTTTGTTACCGGATGTAGCAGAAAAGCGACTCAGCGAAGAGCCAGGAGTTAGTTTGTGAAGCATAAGGCACCTGGTGATACTAACTTCAGTCTAGCCTGCGTGCCCCCGAAAGCATGTCAATGACGTGTTACAGCAGAGTTCCAGACTGTTCCTGTTCTACCAGTGAGTAAGCTCAAACTATGCCTATGGGTGCGTGGGTATCCTACCCCCTCCCCACCTTTTGCGTAAGATCTTCAAACGAGAAGACTTAGGTGGGGATCCCCGATCGAAATGCTGCAATATACAGGCTTAATTTCTGCAAGATCTTGCAAATACAGGGGTTAGACCGTTGCAGAAGGCCGGGAGACTCAATCCGGGGCACCTCACCTCTATGCCTTAGTTTACCCATTTGGGGCTCATTCCACGCAATCTCTAAGTGGGTTCGTTACAACGGTTGGGAAGCGGAGGGGTTGACATCTCCGGCTTTCAGGATCGTATTCTGCTTCCGCACCTGGCTGCACCC
>CAXTVC010000067.1:9237-17725 GCA_964247615.1 uncultured Acidobacteriaceae bacterium | reverse complement strand
CTCACTCCTCACTCCTCACTCCTCACTCCTCACTCCTCACTCCTCACTCCTCACTCCAAAATGTCCAACGAACAACTCATCCCGGCACACAAGAAGTTCGGCAGAGGCGACGTCTTCTGGCTCGTCTACCTCATCTTCTTTCTCATCGAGCCAGCCGCGCGCAAGTCATTCAGTTACTGGGCAGAAACCCTGGGCTGCATCGCGGTCTTTATCAGCCTCTACTTCCTGTTCCTGCGCTTCTGCAACGTGCGCCTGCGGCTCGCTGTGCTGGGCGGCATGTTTCTGCTGGGGATACTCACCTACCCGACCAACAACGGCGGCAGCTGCTTCATGATCTACGCCGCGGCACTGCTTCCCTTTGTCCTCGGGTCCATCCCCCAGGTCCTCATCCTTCAGGTCTCGGAGTGTCTCCTGCTCTGCGCTGAGGGCTACTGGTTCCACATCAGCCCCTGGAGCTGGTTCTCTTCCACGCTGCTCATCATGACCATCGGCGCCAGCAACATCGGCTTCGCCGGAAAGCAGCGCGCCGACCGCAAGCTGCGCATGAAACAGGAAGAGATCGAGTCCCTTGCCGCCCTTGCCGAACGCGAACGCATCGCCCGCGACCTCCACGACGTCCTTGGCCACACGCTCTCTGTGATCGTGCTCAAATCCGAGCTCGCAAGCCGTCTGCTCCAGCGTGAACTCAACGGTGCCGCGCCTCCCGACCTCGCAAATCTCACCCGCGCCCAGACCGAGATTGCCGACGTGGAACGCACAGCCCGCACAGCCCTCACCGAGGTCCGGGAAGCCATCGGCGGCTACCGTGCCCGCGGCCTCGCTGCCGAGATCGACGCGGCCCGGGGCACCCTCGCCTCCGCCGGCGTCACCCTGCTCACCGAAGGCCCTCTCCGCCCCGCCCCCACCCTCACCGCCGCGGAAGAAACCGTGCTCGCCCTCGCCCTACGGGAAGCCGTTACCAACATCGTGCGCCACGCCGGCGCCAGCACCTGCCGCCTACGCCTGCTCGTTGGGGACGGCGGCCACCAACTCTCCATTGAAGACAACGGCAGCCACACCGCCAATCGCGAGGGCAACGGTCTTCGCGGCATGCGCGAACGCGTCGAAGCCCTCGGCGGCCAACTCTCCCTTACCCGCGGCAGGGGAACCCACCTGACCGTAGCCCTGCCCACCCACACCCCCTAAAGCCCTCGCGGCACAACAGCCGTCGCGAACCTTGGCTTCCTTCGCGCTCTTCGCGTCAGCTTTCAGATTCCCGCAAAGCCCATTTGCCTGCAATAACACCGACATTCGCTAGCATGGGGGTGCTTCGTTACGCGGAGACGCTGGAACTCCATACTCAATGGAAAGCTAAACTCTTCAGAATGAATATCTTGCAATTAAGTCCTTTGTAATGAGTATTTTAGACTGCGGATGACCTCCATCTTCAACAAAACAAGGATCTTACAAAAAACAACAGGGGGAGGGGGTAGCCAGTGACAACCAAAGCCACAGGACGCATCAACGTCGTCCTTGCAGAAGACCAGACCATGGTCCGCGGCGCCCTCGCCACGCTGCTTGAGCTCGAACCCGACATCCGCGTCATTGGCCAGGCAGCCGACGGCCGCGAAGCGCACCGCCTTATCACCCAGCTCCGCCCCGACGTCCTCGTCACGGACATCGAGATGCCCGAGATGACCGGCCTTGAGCTCGCCGCGCTGCTAAAGAGAGGCGAAAGTCCCACCCGCGTCGTCATCCTCACCACCTTCGCCCGCCCAGGATATTTGCGTCGCGCGCTCGACGCTGGCGCCCGCGGCTACCTGCTCAAGGACCGCCCCGCCAGCGAGCTCGCTGAGGCGGTGCGCCGCGTCCACACCGGCCTCCGCGCCATTGACCCCGAGCTAGCCGCCGAGGCCTGGACCGCCGACCCCGACCCGCTCTCCGACCGCGAACGCAGCATCCTGCAGCGCGCCGGCGACGGCCGCTCCTCCGCCGAGATCGCTGGGGAACTGCGCCTCTCCGAAGGTACCGTCCGCAACTATCTCTCCGAAGCCATCGCCAAGCTAGGCGCCGCCAACCGCACTGACGCCGCCCGCATAGCCCGCAGCAAAGGCTGGCTCTGACACTGGCTTTACCTGTTACGTTCACGCCAACCTGAGCGTCAGGAACTCATGAGCGAAGGGTTGACTTGGAAGAACTCAGAACCAGAGCAGGACGATGCCGTTGCAGAAATCACTCGCGGAGCCTTCTTTCGAGGATCGCTCCTCAGTGGCGCGGGGCTTGCACTTGGCTTGACCCACTCCGCACGCACGACGCTGCACGCTTACAACACGGAACGTGACACCGCTTCGCCTATTTGCCCTCAACTTCACAGACGGCTCTGTCTCCAGCCTGCGTTACCTGCAGGACGCCTTGCTACCGACCACGTCGAGCCGGGGCATCTGCTGGGCCCCGTTGTCCTGACATGCCACCGGCCGGGGGAACCCTGGCAGACGGTCAACACAGCTGAACTCACCGCCGCACAGCGCACCACCAAAGAGACCGATAGCTACGGCTTCTACGGCATCCTGAACTGGAAGCAGAATCGCGACAGCAAAGACTCGGGCAGCAAGGGAAGCCACATCTAGCGTTGCCGTGACTACTCTCACATCGTGGTCATGTACTGCCAATGCGGAGCAGTACCTCGAACGCGCCTACCGCACGGCCCTGGCCATGTCCACAATCAATGCAAAGGTCTTGGGCTGGAGCGCCTACGAGACCGGCTTCTATAACAAACTCGTGATCCCGCAGCTGATCGACGAGCTGGCGGCTGCCGGTACAACAGATGATTCCACCGGTTTCGAGTCCACGCAGGCCATTGCCCGCTACGCCCTGGACCATCCGGAGTGCCCGTAGGCACATTCGCCCTCTCACACAAGACAGACTGGACAGCTGTTCGGCCAGGGGCATACCCTTTTCGCGGGTGCACACAAAATGGTATACGCTAATCCGACGACAGACATTGGAAGCGTATTGAGAGGTCTTTCCTCATCGAACAGACCTCCCGTGGATCTGCGGACCGAGCCAGTGCGACGCTACAGGAAGAGGGATGAGATCGATGCCTAAAGTTCTGAAAGGTGGCGTGCTGCGCCGCATGTTTGCATTTCAACGGCAAGACACGCTTCCCGGCACACAGGGCGCTCCTTCGATGACATCGCTTGGGGACCTGTCCCTGGATCGACGCAGATTCCTTGCTGGAGCCGCCAGCACTGCCCTGATCGCCGGGGTACAGGGTCCCAGAGCCATGGCGCAGGATAGCGAGCCTGTGAACCTGGCGAAGGTGGCGATTCCAACCAGCCTGTACACCTCCGGCGATACCCGGCTCACGGCTCTGAACGATGGCATCGAACCGCACGACTCGCAGGACCGCGAGCGGGGTTCTTATGGCAACTGGCCGAACCGGAATACGCAATGGGTGCAGTATGACTGGAGCATGCCGGTCACCACGAACAAGATCGATGTGTACTGGTGGATGGATGGCGGCGGCGTGGCGGCGCCCGCGTCCTATCGCGTGCTCTATTGGACCGGCTCCGCGTTTGCGCCGGTAAAGAACACGGACGGCCTGGGCGTCACACCGGACAGGTATAACGCGACCAGCTTCGATGCCGTAAAGACGACCAGGATCCGGCTGGAGATTGTGTCGGACGGCACGCATTCAACCGGCATTCTGGAGTGGAAGGTGTACAGCTCTGGCGATGTTCCAGCCTTTCCTCCGGTCGTTGACGCCGGTCTGGACCGGGTCGTGGTTCTCGGTGGGCGTACCTATCTTTCAGGCAGGGCAGAGTGGCTTCGGGCGGCGCCCGATGACACCGTGCAATGGACAAAAACTTCAGGGCCAGGCCACGTTGCCTTTGAGAGCGACAAGATGCCGATGACAACGGCAACCTTCACCGAGCCCGGTGAATACGTTCTGAAACTCACAGCTACGGGACGTGGCGGCGCCATGAGTTCCAACGTTGCGGTGCGCGCCGAAGCAGCACCGCCCAAGCAGCGCCTCGATGTGGTGTACACGACTAAATATTCCATCGACAGCCCGTTCTGGAACGCACGCGCCAAGACGCTCATCGTCAACTGGATTCCGCATTGCATCGATTACTGCGAACGCACGAATTTGCGCCAGGGCGAGGGTGGCCTGGACAACTTCCAGGAAGCGGCCAAGGCGCTTCGCGGCGAGCCGCATGCCGAGCACAAGGGCTACGTCTTCTCGAACGCATGGGTGCACCAGACGGTGGAATCCATGTGCATTGCGCAAATGGTGGATGCTCAGGGTGACCCGGAGATCCTGGCCGCACAAGCCAGGATGAAGGACACGCTGGAGCGCTGGATCCCGATCATTCTTGCGGCCCAGATGCCGGATGGATACCTGCAGACGGCGTACATCCTCGCGGACCGGAAGGAATGGCCGGAGCGCTGGTCGCCAGATCACCGCGGCAACCATGAAGGATACGTGTCGGGCTACTTCATCGAGTCGGCAATCAATCACTACACGCTGAACAATGGCGAAGATCTGCGGCTGTATAACGCCGCGAAGAAGCTTGCCGATTGCTGGGTCGCGAACATCGGTCCGGGCAAGCGCGACTGGTTTGACGGTCACCAGGAGATGGAGCAGGCGCTGGTGCGCTTTGGCCGGTTCGTCAACGATATGGAAGGTCATGGTCGCGGTGACTCGTACATCGTACTGGCCAAGTTTCTTCTTGACTCCCGTCGCGGCGGACAGGAGTATGACCAGAGCCATCTGCCGCCGGGCAAGCAGTACGAAGCGGTAGGGCACGCGGTCCGCGCGACCTACTTCTACTCCGGCATGGCCGATATTGCCGCTGAAACGGGAGATCACGATTACCAGAGCGCGGTGATGTCGCTGTGGGACAACATGGTCAACCGCAAGTACTACCTCACTGGCGGCATCGGCAGTGGCGAGACGTCAGAGGGCTTTGGGCCGAACTACTCGCTGGGCAACGATGCATACTGTGAATCCTGCTCAGGCTGCGGCCTGATCTTCTTCCAATACAAGTTGAACCTCGCCTACCATGACGCCAAGTACGCAGATTTGTACGAGCAGACGATGTACAACGCGCTGCTGGGTGGCGTGGCGCTGGACGGCAAGAGCTTCTGCTATACCAACCCACTGGTGAACACACAGCGCACCGTCTGGCACGTATGCCCATGCTGTGTGGGCAACATCCCCCGCACACTGCTGATGATGCCAACGTGGACCTACACCAAGGGACCACAGGCGCTGTACGTCAACCTCTTCGTGGGTAGCCGCATGCACGTAGGGGAGATCGACGGCACGGAGGTGGAGTTGGTGCAGAAGACCAACTATCCCTGGAGCGGGCAGGTGGAGATCACCGTCAACCCGAAGGAGGCCAGGAACTTCAGCCTTCATATACGCGTTCCTGACCGCAGCACCAGCAAGCTCTACACAGCAACGCCCACCGTGAATGGATTGAAAACGCTGACCGTGAATGGGCACGCCGTGAAGCCGCACATCGAGAAGGGCTATGCCGTGATCACGCGCGACTGGAAGGCCGGTGACACGGTACATCTCGAGATGCCGATGGAGCCGCAGCGTGTCGCGGCGGATCATCGCATCAAGGCCGACACCGGCGACGTTGCCCTGCAGTATGGGCCATTGGTTTACAACGTGGAGACGGCCGATGCTCAGGATATCGAACAGCCACTCGGCAAGGCACCCGTGAAGCCGGAGTGGAGGCCCGATCTGCTCGGGGGCGTGATGGTATTGACCGGCACTTGGCAGGACGGCAGCAAGATGACGGCTATCCCGAACTACGCGCGCATGAATCGCGTGGGTCCGCCCGTAGAGTTCCTTGGAGACCCGACAGTGAACTACGCACCGGGCGCAAACAACGGTCCTGGAGCAAAGCCGAACGCAGCGACCGCAGCGGCAACCGCGACCACCACAGCAGTCGCTGCAACGAAGGCTGGCGGGAGACGGCAACGGCATCCGCGGGAGATCGAGTCACGGGTATGGATGAAGGAGCAGGTGTAAGCCCGTTTGCTGTTCATGTTGCGCGGGACACAAGGGGCTCTGCATTTTGCAGAGCCCCTTTCTTAAGCGTCCTGGCCGTCCAGGTAGCCCCATTTTCAAAGTTCTAACGCGAACCTCAGTGCGGGTCGGCGGTCATCGTGGAGCGGTGGCCCGTTGTGGTCGTCCAGTAATCAATCCAACGCTCGCGAATCCCGGTAACAGCTTTGATCAACTCCGGGCTGGGCGTCTTGCCTTGCTCTACGACCACCACCATCCCGGTGTTGAACTTCTTCTGTGCCTCGCGCACGGCAGGCAGGCGCGGCCCTTCCTGTGCGATCACATCGTTGATCGTGACCCTGGTGCGATCGGCTTTGACTACCAGATGGCCGTTCACATCGTGGCCGGTGGGCAGGAGGTTGCGCAGCAGGAAGAAATCCGGCACCTCCGCTGGCGAGATCATGCCCATCAGGTACAAATCGAGATACGACCATCCTGTCGCGGGCACGTAGTAGTCGTCGTCCAACTGCGTGAAGGTCCCATCGAAGTTGTCCTGCCACACACCGCCACCCATCGCTGAGGCCTCCGTGGGGCGCTGATACGGAAAGGCCACCTGCGCCTGCAAGCCACGCGCCCAATGCGTCGGTCCAAGGGGAATCACTTCCCCATGCACCTTGGCTGAAACAAAGGCAGACCAACGATGCCCCATCTCATGGCCAATCTGCGAGATGGCGTAGTCATACGGCGGGATTTTGCCATTGTCCGTACGCTCTTCCAGCTCACCGGTATACCCGGCTACGTTGTGCTTGTTGGCTTCGTTCAGCCCGTCAGGCGGGTACTCCTGCATCTGGTTCGCGCCCACGTAGACCGGCTGAATGAACTGCCATTGAAAGCGTCCCTTTGTGCAGAAGCCGGCCAGATTCTCCTGCTCCGCGCCGATGCCTGTTACCGCACCGCCTGCGGGTCCACCGCCAAGGGGACCTGTGCTGGAGGTGCCGGCCTCCGGGTTATCGATGCGGAAGTCGGAGTAGTAGGCCAGCATGTCGAACTTGTCTCCGAGGGCCTGGATCACCGAACAGGTGAGGTCTTCGGCCCGCGGCGGGTGCATGTAGTGAAACACCTCGTAGGCGACCGGAAAGGGACCTTCCGCTTTCTTGATCGAGGAGAAGGTCACTGCAGGACTTGAAACGGCTCTGAGCTTCACCGCGTGCGGGCTCAGGGCTTCGACCTCTGTCTTCCCCGTTCCGGCGCCGTTCATGTGAACTGAAACAAAGACCAGATCGCCCGCCTTGAAACCGGCAGGCAGCGTGCCCTGCAATATCATGGTGGTACCTGCGACCTCGACTGCGTGTGTGACGCCGTAACCATAAGCGTAATAGTGAGGTGTGGCGTTAGGGCCCTCTTCATGCGAGCTACGTTGGGCCGTCCACAGCACATCATCTTCCATATCGCAGCGTGCGTTGGGGGCATGGCTGATGCACACACGAAAGCTGAGACCAGCCTGGGCTGTGCCGTGCCCTGTCGGCTGGAGGTCGCGTGTCGTCAGCATGGCTTTCAGCACCACGCCATCCGACGTTGTAAGTCTAACGTCGGTAAGTGCAACCGGCGCGGAGGATGGTACGGGAAGATCGGCCAGTACCCTCTCCGCCTTGCCTTTAAGCACCGGGTAGACACCGACGATTGCATCCTCCGCATGGACTTCGTCATAGCTCAGGTCTATGCTGCCGTTCTTAAACAGCACGGCCTGAAAGCGGTTCGTCGTTGGCGTCCACGTCATGTCCTGAATACCGCCCGCTGGTTCGCTGAGGTCCCAGGTGATCACGACACGATCGGGCAGTTCTTTCACGTAGCGCTTGCCGCTCAAGCGTGGCTTGAAGAAAGCGCTGATGGCAGGCATGATGTTGACCAGCGAAGGACCTGCTTCCGCCAACTCAGCGAAGCGGTCAACCGTGAGCCCACCCTCGCGATCCTCCTTGCTCTTAGCCGGAGCACCGCCGAAGACGATGGACCCGGTCATGCCGACAGAGAGCTTGTTCCACACTTTGCCCGAGAAGGGAAAGCCAAAGCTGTTCAGCGTAACGGACGAGCCGGAGAGTGCCGTACCAAACTGCGGGTCCCAGTGCTCAGGCCCATTTTCGATTCGGTAGCCAGCGATGCCGGGGGTGAAGTGCAGTGTGCGATGCGCCAGATCGAAGAGGTGCGCTTCCCCAAGCACATCCTTATTGAGCGTAAGGACGACCAGGTTGCCCTGCGTCGTCACTTTGCCGATTGGATGGCCCGAACCAAAGCCTCCCTGCGCGTTCAACAACAGGGCGCAAACCATGCACCCCCCAACGGCAACCAAAGAACACATCTTGCGAAGGCTCAAGCTCATGAAGTGGTCCCCCTTTCGTTCTGGGCTGGGTCTCCTCCAACGAGACTTCGCAGTCAGTGAAAGAGATTTCAAAAAGAATGGCTTCGATACGCATGCGCATCGAAGCCACC
>CAXTVC010000067.1:0-9137 GCA_964247615.1 uncultured Acidobacteriaceae bacterium | reverse complement strand
GTGTTCGACGTGATGCCGGCGCATGGCGCGAAGCTGGCAGAGACCAGATTGCAGAAGTATGCCGGGCTTTGAGCGATCGTGGAGGCCAGTGTGCCCGCCTGGCCATGCTGCAGGTAGGTCACGAACTGACCATTGGTGAAATCAGGCGCGCCCGGACCGCCCAGGGCCTGCGTGATCATCGGGATGGGACGTCCCCCACCATGGTTTTCGAAGTCACCCGGATCCCCTGCTGCGGTGTTCTGCGCCAGGTTGAACTGAGCATTCTTGAACTCGGTGGAGAACCCGTTTTCCTGGATGTTTACCTGATTCAAATCTTCCGAGATCCACGAATGCACGCTGTGATTGCCTACATAGCGGACTTCAATGGCGCTGGCCGAGGTGAGCTGACGCTGGAAGCCCATCGACCAGGACTCCACATAGGGCTGGCGGATGTTCGGGTTCATCGCTTCGCCGGGTTCATAGGCGAAGGTGAGGGAGGATTCCGGCACCGCGCGCTGAAAGCTTGTGGGTGCCAGGCCGAACGCAGGCTGCGCGCCACCCAGGGTAAGGGACCCCGGTTGATAGGTTCCGGCGATCCCGGAAGTGTCAGGGTACAGATAGAAATTCTGATAGAAGTTGAAGCCGTAATTCGAAGCGTACTGCCAGAAGTTCTGGCCGCCCTCGGTGTAGTTTTTCAGCGTAAAGCTGGAGCGGATCACGCTCTTGCGATCGCCAAGCAGCTTGCCTATCCAGGAGTCGGACCCGACCGGGTTATACGCAATGCCGACCTGCGGTTCGGGATTGATCCAGGAGGTGTTGTAGGCCTGCGAGCGAGCAACGAATGCCGGGTCCTGATCGCCGGTCAACAAACCTGGACGGAACAGATTGCCGACGCCCGAAGGACCCCAGAGCGCAGAGATACTTGGACCGGTGTACGCGCTGTTGCGATCCTGCGTATTGCCGATCATGTCCCAGCGCAGTCCGTAGTTCGCCGTCAGTGACGACGTGAGACGCCAGGAGTCGGTCGCATAGAAGCCGCCTCCCCATGTGACTTCGTTCAGATTAAAGGCGCCGAAGGGGATATAGCCTCCCGCAGCCTGGCTGTAGGGACGAGAGCCCGCCGCATACGTTACGCGCCCGGTCAGCGTGCCATAGAGGCCCTGAACATCCCCCTGCGCCGCACTCACGTTTGCCGCGGCCAGTGCACCGGACTGCGGAACGCTGTTGTTTAGAGAGGTGACGGCGGGGTCGTTATAGGAGGTGCCAAGATCGTAATTGGTGTAGCCCTGCGGTGGATTCCAGTAGTGATCCTGCTGACGGAACAGGTCGCCGCCAAACTTGAAATTGTGCTTTCCCTTCTGCCAGGAGACACTGTCGCTCGCGGTCAGGTAGGGATAGAAGCTTGTCTGGGCAAGTTGCGCGGTGACGCCGCTCGTCAGTCCAAAGCTCCAGTATTGAACGCTCTGTGTGGAGACATCATCCCCGATAAACTCGGGGCTGTAGCTGGATGCGGTATACAGGTAGCCTCCGCGGAACTGGTTCAGCAGGTTCGGCGTAAAGGTGTGGGTATCTCCCACCGAGGCGACATAGCTCCTGAACTGATTGCCGGAGGTCTGGAATGCGTAGTCGGGGCCGGGGAATAGCGACTGATACTGCCCCGTATTGCGGTTGAACTGGTAGGTGAAGGATAGATCGATGCGATTGCTGTGCGTCACATCGTAATCCAGCCTGGCCGAGGGAAAGTAAGTGGCTAGGCGACCCGGCAATTGCCACGAGAGTGTCTGGTGATTGAGATCCGCTGAGGTGGAAGAGAGAGTGCCATACTTGTAGGTCGCCGCGTTGGCAGCCAGCTGGGCAGCAATCACAGGATTGATCTGCGTGGGAAAACCCGCAGCACCCTCCGTTTGCAACACATTGATCGTTGCAATGGGGCAGGTCGCCGCAGCACAGGCCGTGTAGTAACTGTAAATACCGGATGCGGCCAATGCGGTCGGCACCGTAGCCGATACAGTCTGGCCCCCGGGCTGAATACGCTGTCCATAACTGCCGAAGAAGAAGAGGCGATCGTGCAGGATCGGACCGCCGATGTTGCCGCCGAAGTCGTTGATGATGAGCTTGCTGCGGTGCTGGCCGATCGCATTGTTGCCCCAGCTATTAGCATTCAGGGCGGCGTTCTGATGATCCTCATAGACGCGGCCGTGGAACTTGTTCGTGCCATTGGAAGTCACGAATATGATCTGTGACGCGCTTTGTCCAGCACCCTGGCTTGGATCGAGTTCACCCGTCTGTACGGTGAACTCCTGGATCCCTTCCACGCGCGGTGAGACGGCGGAGCTCCCGAAGCGCCCACTCTTGAAGCGCGAACTTGTGGCGTCCACACCATTCAGGTTGGATTGCACCGTGGACTGCGACATGCCATTGAACGTGCCATCTACACTGCTGGCCCCCGTACCGCTGTAACCCGGAACAAGCAGTGCCAATTGCGTCAGGTCTCGGCCAATGATGGGAAGGTTATTCACCTGTTCCAGGTTGATGGTGGTCGAGAGCGTGTTGCTTTGCGTTTCCAGCACCGGCACAGCACTGCCCTTGACCTCTACCGTGTTCGTCACGTTGCCGACACGCAGGATCGTGTTCAACGAGGTGGAATGACCTGTCTGTACGACGACATCGTCAAAGGCAGCGGTCTCAAAGCCATCGTGCGTGACTGTCAGCCGGTAGGTCCCAATCGGCAGGCTATCGAACGAGTACGCGCCAGTGGACAACGTCTCCGCCTGCCGCTGCTCGGCGGTGGTTTTGTTCGTGAGGCTTAGATGGGTATTGGGAAGCAGCGCATGGCTCGCATCACTGACCACGACCGAGATGCTTCCCGCAGTGTCGGCCTGACCGAAGGCAGCGGAAGCCGTGGGTGCCAGTACGGCGAGCATGATCAGACGAACGGCCGAGAGCTGGGAGAGACGAACTCTCTTCATAGTGGTACCTCCAATGTGTGCGCAAAGCGATACGCGATTGTATACACGAGGTTTGAAGTTTGAGAACCCCTCCACTTGATCGAACACCTAAAATCTTCGATTGGCCTTGCCGAATTCCTCGTTCTGGTGAAGCTTGTGAGGTGCCGTGATGGCAACTGGTGGGCCTGAAGCGCTCGCAGATGAGTCTTCGAGGCACGGCGCAACCAGACTCGTCCAGCTGGCTGGGGAGCTGTCTTTGGCTTTGAACGTTCGATCGCCTGCACCTGTCGAAGTTCGAGACCAGACCCCTTATTGACGCTAAGTCTGTAGCGGCGCTGCTGATCTGGCGCAACGAAAGCCTACGTGTGAGGAGGAGCTGTCGGGTGTGTTGTGGCTCCGAGCCGCGACGCGATAGCGATTGCAGTAAGACCTATGACAAAGAAATGAGCCGCCTTTGATGATCCGGCCAGGGCCACTGACGGGTCCGCCAGGATTAGCCGTTTCCTCAGCGCTATGCATAGTCCCGAACCAGTCCGCACACCATTCCCAGGTATTGCCGGCCATGGAGGAAAGCCCATAGCCATTGGGGGAGAAGGCGTTCACAGGACAGGTACCGGAGAAGCCGTCCTCCGCCGTGTCCCTGTTCGGGAACTCACCTTGCCAGATGTTGCACTGGTACTTGCCCTTCACTCGCAGCGTATCGCCCCATGGATACAGCGCCTGATCACGCCCGCCGCGGGCTGCGTATTCCCATTCAGCCTCTGTGGGCAAACGCAGCCTTGCCCATTGTGCATAAGCCTGTGCGTCGTTCCAGGACACGTGCACCACGGGATGATTCGCACGTTCCGATACATCTGTATGCGGACCTTCAGGAGCGTGCCAGCAAGCTCCCGGAATCTTGCACCACCATGGGGTTCCCGCGACGGTATCCTCCACCAACTCGCGGAACTTTCGCTTTGCGATGTGTGACCAGAAGACGAACGACCAGCCGAAACGCTCCGCTTCTGTTCGATAGCCCGTCGCCTCAACGAATTGTGCAAACAGCCGGTTCGTTACAGGGTCTCGGTCGAGTTCGAAGGGATCCAGCACGACCGAGCGTACCGGACCTTCACCATCAGCGGGAAAGGCGTCGACGTAGTCTGTCCCCATGCGAAAGGGTCCGCCCGGAAGAGACACAAGACCCGCATAGACCCCCGGGGCCGGAGCGTGCGAATCTGCAGCTTCCACGACCGGAGGGGGATCAGGTACCTCACGGAGAGACCGCGGAGCACAACAGGGCTTTGCCGCGTTCGTGGTCTCAGGCTTGCAGGCTGCCATGTGACGTCTGTTCCCTTCCCGGCTTATCGAAGTCGCTCATTGTTGAGGAGTCTACTTGGGCCTCGTCGCGCGGGCCATCGTCAGGCCGGTATCGTAGTCGAGCTCTCGCGGCAGATAGCCGTCGTTCTCACGCTGACGCGTCATGCCGGCGTTTGCCCAGCGCTCCTCGAACTCCGGTCGCCAGGGACGCCGGCCCCAGAAGTAGCCCCGAAAGGGATCGCGAGTCTCATTCATCCATGCCATGAGCCGGTCATGCAACGCATTCCGTACCGCAACATGCTCCGGGGAGGCGATGAGGTTTGTCAGCTCCCCAGGATCGTGCTCCAGGTCGTACAGTTCATCACTCGTCATGAGGTGGATGGCGAGCTTGTACTGGCCATCGCAGATGCAGCGTATCGGCTGCACACCGCCAAAGCCATCGTGGTCGACCTCATATCGTCCCCATTCGAGAAACACCTCCTTGCGCACGGAGGCTTTCGGGTCTCTAAATAGCGGCAGCAGGCTCACACCCTCGAGGGTCTTCGGAATTTCAAAGCCAAAGAAATCCATAAGCGTCCCGCTGAGGTCGACGTGGGAGACCAATTCTTCAGACGTGGTGTTGGGTGCGATTTTACCCGGCCATTTCGCGAGAAATGGCATGTGAGTGATCTCCTCATACATCGCGGGGCCCTTGTCCTGAAGTTGATGGGATTGAAGAAAGACTCCATGGTCCGAGGTGTAGATCACCAGTGCATTGGGTGCGCTTAACTCTATCTGGTCGAGCAATCGCCCAATTTCCGCGTCAATGAACGTGTGCGCACCAAAAAAATGCTTGCTCCCATCCATCGCACTCTCTGGACTCCCATCGGCGGGGCGCTTCGGAAGTGAACTAGCCCAGAGGCGCTGCTCTTCGGGTTTGCCCTTCAGCGTGTCGTGCACGTTCGGATCCGCAGGAAAGACGAAGTCCTTATACATCTCAGAGTATTCGCGGGGACAAAGACTGGGTCCATGGGGCTCATCATGAGCCACCACCAAAAGGAAGTCATTCCCTTTGTTGTTCGCCAGGAAGTCGACGGCCCGCGTGGTCACGCGATGCCCGTAGCACATCTCTGCAGTCCAGGTCGGGTCATCTCCCGTGGCAGGATTGCGCGAGCGCTGACGATCTTCGCGAGACAGTTCCGTCAGGTAACGTCGCATGTCATACCAGTACGCTCCGTTCCAGCCCGGCGCCGGTCTGCCAGTATCGAAGTAGTCCGTGCCGGACAGATGCCATTTGCCGATAAAGGCGCACTCGATGCCGCGATCCGACAGACGTTGTCCGATGGTATGGGCCGTTTCACCCAGGGGCATGCTGTTTCCCCAAACGCCGTTGGTGTGCGGATAGAGCCCCGTCCACAGAGCGGAGCGCGCGGGAGCGCAGACGGGCTGGCAGTTGTAAGCCTTGTTGAAACGAACGCCTCCGGCAGCAAGCCGATCGAGCTGCGGCGTTTTGAGACCGGTCTTGCGGTAGCAGTTCAACATGTCGCGGCGCACAGACTCACCCAGGATGACAATGACCTGCCTCGGCTCCCCCTGCATGGTGCTGCCCAGGGCCGGGCTTGCCGTTGCCACGCCAGCGGCCCCTGCTGACTTCAGAAAGTCTCTGCGGTTGAGCATGTGTCTCCGCCTTTCATCGCGTGTCGTGATCTTGCATGACGCAACGGTCTCTCTACAGGTGTTGCTCTACAAGCCGGCAGGCACACCCACGGAACGCTCGCCCACTCCACTGGGAAGCCATCGGTTGAGTAGATGTTGCAACTGGTCCAGGTCCTGCCCAACCCCCTGCGCGGTCTGCGTGATGTTGCGATCACGGGTCCATCGCGGCTGGTACCAGCTGCACGCCTCGAAGGTGTCGTTCTGGTGCGAGCGCCAACGTTCTGACAACTCCCGGTAGTGCTTCACACGCGTCGCCTGAGCCCGGTCGTCCACGAGGTTCTTCAGCTGAAAAGGATCCTGCCGGTTGTCGAACAATAACTCCTTGCGGTCACGCCGATAAATGGCATAGGTGTACTCATGATCCCGCAGCGCGCGCCACTCTGTGCCGTCGACCCAGGCCGCGGTCGCTCCCATACCCTGCATGTGCGCGGCTTCGTTGTCAGCGTTGCTGCGGCCCAGCGCCGCACCACTCAGGTTCTTGCCTTCCACCGCACGCGGCACTGGCAGACCCAACATCGTCAGCAGCGTTGGCATGATGTCCGGCGTGCCCAGCAGCGCATCCGTCTTTGTGCCGGGCTTGATCTTCCCCGGCCACCGCATCAGGAATGGAATGCGTGCGGCCTCTTCATAAAAGATCAGCTTGGCCTGGCGTCCGTGCGATCCAAACATCTCCCCGTGATCCGAGGTAAAGACGAACACGGTATCGTCGGCAAGCCCCGCCTCATCCACGGCACGCAGCAGCCGTCCCAGGTTCCAGTCAAGATTCGCGACCTGTGCGTAGTACACCTTCAGCCACTCATGCACGAGCTGGTCGTAGTTCGGTGGCAGCTTCTGCCATGCGTCCGCATAGGGATCCCCCACCGTGGAATAGTTGGGCGCCAGTGGCAGTTTGGCATTGCGGAACATCTCCGCATACTCGCCAGGCACGTTATCCAGGCCCCAGGGATAGTGCGGAGGCCCCCATGACAGGAAGAGCGCGAAGGGTTCCTGCGCATGCTCGCGTGTCTTAAGGTATGCAATGGCTTCGTCGGTCTGCGCATCGGGTTCGTACTGCTTACGGATGTGCGGTGTCGCATCGTTGAGGAAGTAAGGCGCGTGATTGTAGATGTGGTTGAAGTTATATGCCGCCCAATGATCGTCAAAGCCAAGACGGTACGGTCCGGGAGGCGTAAAGCCATTCCTGATCAGGTCATGGTGTCCCTGCTGCGCCGCCCACAGGTGCCATTTGCCGATGTACGCTGTGTCGTACCCGCCCTTCGTCAGGGCATGCCCAAAGCACTCGTGATCCGGGCTCATGCGCAGCTCGTTGATGACCATGCCCGTGCTGGACTGGTACTTGCCTGTCATCAGCGAGGCACGGTATGGGGCGCACACCGGCGTCGAGGAGATTGCCTGATGGTAGTTCGCACCCTGTGAAGCGAGCCTATCGATGTTGGGCGTGTGTGCAAGCGGATCGCCCGCATAGCCGCAGCTGGAGTAGCGCAGCTGGTCTGCGAAGACGTAGACCAGATTCGGCCGCTTGCTTCGAACAGGCTCTGCAAACGCGTTCGCACCCAGGCTCGCAGTGCCTGCTGTTGCAGCGGCACACCGTAAGAAATCACGTCGGTTCATCTCTGCTGCTCCCTGCTCAGAAGGAAAACGTGCCGCCAATCTGGATCTCGCGGGCATCATGCTGCGTGCTGGTGACCTGCCCGAAGTTGTTCGACGCTACCGTCGACACCGGGTTGGCAAACTGGGCGTGATTCCATGCATTGAAGAACTCGCCCCGAAGCGTAAAGTGGGTCTCCCGATAGAGCGAAAACACCTTATGCACGCCAACATCCCAGTTGTTCAAGCCGGGGCCAGTGAGGCTGTCGAAACTGGTTGTACCAAAGGCTGCACGCGCGTTGTTCGGCAGGGTATTGTTGGGACCTGTGCGGTTCACGGGATCGAGACTGGGGTCGACATAGCAGTTGCCCTGCGCTTCGGTGGCACCGGCCTTTTGCGCCTGCAGCCAGTAATGCCCATTGCCACGAAGATCCTTGTTGGTGAGCAGCGCCCGGCCGTTGCAGTACGTGTTTACCCGGATCACCCCCGGCGACCAGGCCGTGTTGTTCGGCGCGGAAAGATTGATGGGATTGCCCTTCTGCATGGTCGTGATGGCATCCACATCCCATCCACCCACAACCGCGTCCAGAGCCGGATGCAGGCGTGGGGCAAAGGTGCGGCCGCGTCCCACGGGGAGCTCATACACACCGCTGATCACGAGTGATTGCGGCACGTTATAAGTCGCCGGACCATAATCGCAGTAGGGCAGGCAGCTGCGCCGCTGGTTCAGTGTGCCGTTGCTCCCCTCCTGCGAAGCGGATAGCGCCTTGGAGTAGTTGTAATTCGCGATCAGACTCAGACCATGCGTGAACTGACGCTGGAACTTGATCAACAGCGAGTTGTAGTTGCCAAACCCGATCGTGTCGACCTCCTGCATGTACGTGTACTTGCCGTTGTAGGGGTTGTTGGCATCGATGCAGAGATTGGAGCCCGGGGCCGAGCAGTCGAATGGGTTGTAGTTCAAGGGCAATCGGTAGCCTGCATTGCCGATGTAGGCAATATCAACCAGATTGCTCGCGCCAAACGTGTGCTGCACATCAACGTCCCACTGCGAGATGTACGGCGAGCGATACGTCTTCGACAGGTACTGAATTGGGCCTTTGATGGAGTCGGCCTGGGCCTGCGTGATCTGCCCAATCGTCACGGACGGCAGCACATTCTGCCCGAGGACATACGTCGGAGCCGGCTGGGTATTCGAAATCGCGTTGTTGATGGTGACGTACTGCGAGACCACCGCGTACTGAATGTTCACAGCCTGCTGTGTCGTGTAGTACAGACCCCATCCCGCACGGATCGACGTGTTGCTGTGCGAGCCGGGCTGATAGCTCACACCGATGCGCGGAGCCCAGTTGCTGAGCGTCATCGGATACACCTCAGGATTGGTCTGTCCTAAAGCGGCGAAGACCGGCTTGCCTGCGGTGAAGTCAAAGCTGTGGAAGAGATTCTTATCCGGGCCGCTGGGATTCGGCGTCGTATTGCCGAACCATGCCAGACCCGCATTGATGGTCAGGTTCGGGCGCGCCTTCCATGTGTCCTGCACGTAGGGGTACGCTGTCGTCCAGCGCACATGCGTGCGCGGCATCGAAATGGACTGCCCGGTGGTAAGGTCTCCCAGCAAAAAGTCTGCAAAGG